>CAYTCV010000025.1:10755-22821 GCA_964436465.1 uncultured bacterium | reverse complement strand
CTGCAAACTGGTAGTATTCAATGCGTATGTGAAAAAAGACCCCTCGGAGCCGGAATCCTTTCCGGAGCGCCGCGGCCCGGTCGGGACCCAAGGCGGGAAAATGCAGGACGAGAAGAAGACCAAGGCCCAACTCATCGCCGAGCTGGGGGAGCTCCGGTCCCGTCTCGCCGAGAAGGGGACGGGCCCGGGCCTCGAATCCCTCTGCGACGTAATCCCCCAGGGCGTCTTCCGCTGCGACCCGGGAGGCGGGATTACGTGGGCCAACCGGTGCCTGGCCCGGATGCTCGGCCGCGAGGACCCCGGCGACCTCGTCGGGGTCAAGTTGCGCAGCCTCCTGGTCCATCCCCGAAGCGCGAAGGACCTCTTCGAGCGGCTCGGCTCCGGCGCGGGCATCGAGGGGTACGAGACCGAGCTTAAACGGGCCGACGGCGGAACCCTTCAGACCCTGCTCATCCTGGAGCCCCGGTCGGACGCCGAGGGTCGGACGGTCTTCGACGCCCTGGTGCTGGACCTGGCGGACGCCCGGACCCTGGAGCGCCGGGAGCGGCAGAGCGCCGTCCTGGCCGCCCTCTCCCGGGAGCTCTTCAGCGTGGGCTCGGTGCAGGAGGTCCTCGACGCCGCCGTCGAGCGGCTCGCCGAAATATTCCCCACCTACTCCAGCGCGAACCTCATCGAGGATGAGGGGCGGAGCCTCGTCGTCCGGGCGCACCGGGTGGAGTCGCGCATACTGCGTTTCGGCGAAAAGCTGGCCGGCAAGCGCCTCCGCGACCTGAAAATCCCCCTCGACTGCGACAGCGTCATCGCCCGGACCATCCGCACCGGCCACCCCACGGTCCACGGCCTGGACTTCGAGCCCGACTCACCCGTCAACGAGGCGGACGTCCTGACCCTGGTCGAGGCGCTGGTCGATAAAAAAAGCCCCCTGCGGCGCTTCGCGGCCCCAATCGCCGAACAGTTCGGCGACGCGTCCTACCTGGGCATTCCCTTCACCGATTCGACGGGGCGGGTCACCGGCTCGGTCACCGTCATCGCCCCGTTCAAATTCAGCCGGGACGACTTCAACCTCATCCAGGCCTGTTCCGACATCGTCGGGAAGGCGGTCGAGCAGCAGCTTCTGACCGCCGAGCTCCGGGCGTCCGAGGAGCGCTTCCGGGGCGTGTTCGAAAACAACGTCATCGGCATCTACCGCACCACCCCCGACGGGCGGGTGCTCATGGCCAATCCGGCCCTGGTGCGGATGTTGGGCTACGATTCCTTCGAGGAGCTCACCCGGCGGAACCTGGAGCAGGGGTACCAGGCGGGCCACTCCCGGGCGGATTTCAAGCGGGCGGTGGAGAAAACGGGCGAGCTTCGCGGCCTGGAATCGGTCTGGAAGCGGCTCGACGGCGCGAACCTCCACGTGCGCGAGAACGCAAGTGCCGTGCGCGACGAAAAGGGGAAGACGCTCTACTACGAGGGCACCGTCGAGGACATCACCGAGCGGGTCGAGGTCGAGGAGCGCCTGAAGGAGTCGGAGGAGCTCTACCGCACCTTCACCGAGGAATCTCTCGTCGGTGTTTACATCTACCGGGACGACCACTTCATCTTCGTCAATCCCCGAATCGAGGAAATCACCGGCTACTCGCGGGAAGAGCTTCTGGCGATGAACCCCTGGGACCTCGTCCGCGAGGAGCACCGGGAGTTAATCCGGGGGCTCAACGAGGCGCTGGCCCGGGGCGATGAGGTGCCTCCCAGCTACCAGATGCCCATCCGGCGTAAGGATGGCGAGACCCGCGTGGTCGAACTCCGGGCACGGTGCCTCCCGAGCTTCGGGGGTGGCGGCGCGGTTATCCTGGTCAACTGTGTGGACATCACCGAGCAGGTGAACGCCGAGAAGGCGCTCAAGGCGTCGGAGGAGCTCTACCGCACCTTCACCGAGGAAGCGCTCGTCGGCGTCTACATCTTCGAGAAGGACCGCTTCGTCTTCGTCAACCGTCGGATGGAGGAAATCACCGGTTACCCGCGGGAGAAGCTCCTGGCGATGGACCCCGTGGAAATCGTGCTGGAGGAGGACCGCAACGGTCACCTGCGGGAGCGGGAGCTGGCCCGGGCCCGGGGTGAGGAGGTGCCATCGACCTACCGGATGCACATCCGGCGCTCCGACGGCGAGGTGCGGGTGCTGGAGCTTCGGGCGCAGCGGCTCCCGGCGTTTGCTTCGCATTCCTCCGCTTCGCTCCGGTTCGGCGACTCGGGCTTCGCCAGCCTGGGCAACTGCGTGGACATCACCGAGCAGGTGCGGGCCGAGGAGGAAAGGGACAGGCACCTGCGGGAGCTCCAGGCGCTCTTCGAGGGAGTGGACGTCCTCCTCTGGTCGGTCGTGGAGGGGGAGGACGGGGAACTCTCCTACGAACAGGTCAACGACGCCTTCGCCGCGGTGGAGGGGCACACCCCCGAGTACTACAACGGGAAGCCCGTGTCCGACCTGCATCCGCCGGACGAATGCGCGAGAATCAGGAATTCCTTCGAGTGGGCGAAGCTGGGGAAGGTGCACACCAACGAAATCAGCTTCGGCGAGGGGGCCGGTAGACAATACTTCGAAATCCGCCTCATCCCCCTGGCCGACCCGGACGGCTGGGTCCGGCGTTTCATCGGCGCGGGCACAAACATCACCGAGCGCAAGCGGGCCGAGGAGGCGCTCGTCGCGTCCGAGGAGCTCTACCGGACCTACACGGAGGAAGCGCTCGTCGGCGTTTACATCTTCAAGGACGACCGCTTCGTCTTCGTGAACCCCAAGCTGGCGGAAATCACCGGCTACAGCCGGGAAGAGCTCCTGCAAATGAATCCCTGGGACATCGTCCCCGAGGATGACCGGGAGTTCATCCGGGGGCTCAACGAGGTGCGGGCCGAGGGCAAGGATGCGCTCTCCAGTTACCAGATGCACATCCTGCGCTCCGACGGCCAGACCCGCGTGGTGGAGCTCCGGGTGCGGCATCTTCCGGCCTTCGCGGGCGGCGGCGGCGCGGCCACCCTGGGCAACTGCATGGACATCACCGAGAGCGTGCGGGCCGAGGAGGCGCTGCGCGAATCCGAGAAGAGATACCGCTTCCTGGTGGAAAACACCAACGACCTCTTTTACCGGGTGAACCTGGAGGACGAAAGTTACGCGTACCTCTCCCCGGCGCTGGTGAAAATCCTCGGTTACGGGGTGGAGCAGTTCGTCGAGATGGCGAAGTCGGGCGAGCTGGCGAAGCGCATCCACCCCGACGACATGGCCGGGGTGACGGCGGACGCGGAGGCGTTGCGGGACAACGCCCGCGGAGCGCTGGAGAATCCGGTCATCGAGTACCGCCTGCGCCACGCGGACGGCGAGTACCGATGGCTGTCCGACGCGCGCACCGTGGTGTACGACGAGACCGGGAAGAAGGCCACCACCATCATCGGCGTGTCACGCGACATCACCGACCGCAAGCTGGCCGAGGAGGCGCTGCGCGAGAGTGAGGAACGCTACCGCGTCCTGTCCGAGGAGGCCATCGTCGGGGTTTACATCTACCGGGACGCGCGCTTCCTCTACGTCAACGACGAGATGGCCAGAATCTCCGGGTATACCAAGAAGGAGCTTTTAGCCCTGGACACCGGCGTCCTGGTCCACGAGGGGGACCGCGATTTCCTCACCCAGCGGGAAGAGGCCCGCAAATCGGGCTCCGACGTCCCCAGCCGGTACACGATGAGAATCAAGCGCAAGGACGGCACAACGGCGGTCCTCATGGTCGGCGCCAGGCCGATTCCCTACGGGGGCCGGTCCGCCTTCCTGGGGAACTGTTTCGACATCACGGAAAGCGTCCGGGCCTCGGAGGCGCTCGAGGAATCCGAGGAGCGGTACCGCACCCTCCAGGACAACCTCCCGGTGGGCGTGTTCCGGGTGTCGCATACGGGCGAGCTCATCTCCGTCAACCCCGCCTTCTGCCGGATGTTCGGTTACGCGTCCCCCGAGAAGCTGCTCGAGGTGAGCGTGGTGGACCTCTACACCTCGCCGGAGCGGCGCCTTGAGCTCCTCGACGCTCTGGCCGAGAGAAACGTGGTGTCCGACTTCGAGGCGGAGATGACCCACCGGGACGGCTCCACCTTCTGGGTACTCATCAACGTACGGGCGGTGCGGGACGCCGACGGTGAAATCATCTTCCACGACGGCATCCTGGTGGACCAGAGCGAGCGCAAGGCCGCCCTCGAACGCCTGCGGGAGTCCGAGGACAGGTACCGAACGACGATGGACTCCATGGGGGACGCCATCCACGTCGTGGACTCCAAACTCCGCATCACCCTCGTCAACGGCGCCCTCGCGCGCTGGGTGGAGGAGCTGGGCCTGGACCCGGCGGTGGTGGGGAAGAATATCTTCGAGGCCTTCAAGTTTCTCCCTGGTAGCGTCCGGGCCGAGTACAGGGAGGTTTTTTCCAGCGGCGAGACGCTCGTGACCACGGAGAGGAACGTCATCGGCGGGCGGGAATTCATCGCCGAGGTGCGGAAGATTCCGATTCTCAAGGGCGAGGTCGTGAACCGGGTGGTCACCGTCGTCCGGGACGTCACCCAGGAAAAGCTGAACGAGGTGGCCCTGCGCGACTCCGAGGAGCGCTACCGCTCCCTCCAGGAGAACATCCCCGTGGGCGTCTTCCGCACCAGCGCCGAGGGGAAGGTGCTGTCGGCCAACCCGACCCTGTGCGCCATGTTCGGCTACGCCAACGAGGACGAGATGCTGTCGGTCAACGTGGGCGACTTCTACACCGACTCCAGGCAGCGCCGGGAGTTCGTGGAGTCGCTGAAGACGAAGGGCTTCGTGACCGATTTCTGCGTCCAGCAGCACAAAAAGGACGGCTCCACTTTTTGGGCCTCGCTCAACGCCACCCTTATCCGGGACAAGCGGGGGAAGGGCCGGCACATAGACGGCATCCTCGAAAATATCACCGAGCGCAGGCTGGCCCAGGATGCGCTGCGCGAGTCGGAAGAGTTCAGCCGGGCGCTCATCGAGCGCTCGCCCCTGGGCGTGTCGGTGCGGGACCGTTTCGGCCGGCTGCTTTCCTGTAACGAGGCGTGGAGGCGCATCTGGGCCGTGACGGAAGAGGAGGTGGCCCGTGATTTAGAGAGGGAGCGGACGGAGCTCCGGTTCGACGAGGAGGATGAGTACCTGGGCGAGTGGCTCCCCGAGGTCCGCCGCGTTTACGAGGGCGAGGACTACCTCCACATTCCCGAGTCCGAGATAAGCGACCAGCGGCCCGGCGGCGCCCGATGGGTTTCCCAGCACTTCTACCCCCTCCGGGACGAGGAAGGCGCGGTGAGCCGGGTGGTCATCATCACCGAGGACATCACCGACCGCAAGATGACGGAGACGGCGCTGGCCCGCTCCGAGGAGACCTACAAGAGCTTCTACGAGACCACCCTGGCCCTGGCCCACTCCACCGAGCTCACCGACGTCATCAGCGTCATCGCCCTCCAGGCCACCAATCTTCTCGGCGCCCAGCAGTGCCTCTTCCTGCTGCTGGATTCCGCCAGGAGCGCGCTCACCCCCATCTACTCGACGCGAACCGACTACCGCGACATCATCATGAACTTCGAGGTGCCCCTGGGGGTGGGACTCTCGGGCAAGGTGGCCGAGTCCGGCGTCGGCCGGTACGTGAACGCCGGCGAGGTGGACGACATCTCGGTCCACGTTGAAGGCACCGATAAAGAG
Source organism: uncultured bacterium (assembly GCA_964436465.1). Lineage (GTDB taxonomy): Bacteria > RBG-13-66-14 > RBG-13-66-14 > RBG-13-66-14 > RBG-13-66-14 > RBG-13-66-14. Next base: position 17,123 of record CAYTCV010000025.1, on the reverse strand, counting down.
GAGGATTCGAGCGAATCGTTAATCTCGGTGCCCATGTTCGACGTCGGGAAAGTCCTGGGTGTAATCACCATGGGCAAGTTCACCGGCCCCTTTACGGACGATGACCTGGCGAGGCTATTCGTTTTCGCCCGTCAGGCGGAAATCGCCGTCAAACGCACCCGGAACATCGAGGAGCTGGCCGCCAGCGAGCGCACGTACCACAGCCTGTACGAGACCACCCTGGCCCTGGCCGACTCCACCGACCTCCTCCACGTTATCGAGGTCATCGCGAACCAGGCCTCATCCATGCTCGGGAGCCGCAAGTGCATCTTCTTCCTGGTGGACTCGGGCCGGTCGGTGCTCCGGCCCATCTACTCCACCCGCGAGGATTACCAGGGGCTATTCAAGGACTTCGAGATACCCATCGGCGAGGGGCTCTCGGGCCACGTGGCCCTCTCCGGCGTGGGCATGTTCGTCAACGCCGGCGACCCGGAGAAGGCCATCTCGGTGCACATCCCGGGCACCGACGAGGCGGCCGACGAGCGGGAGTCGCTCATCTCCGTGCCCATGTTCGACGAGAATCGCGTGCTGGGCGTCATCACCATCGGCAAGTTCGACGCGACCTTCACCGAGGATGACTTGACGAAGCTGACCGTCTTCGCCCGCCAGGCGGAAATCGCGGTGAAGAGGACGCGCAAGTCCGAGGACCTGGCCCGCTCCGAGGAGACGTACCGCAGCCTGTACGAGACCACCCTGGCCCTGGCCGACAAGACCGACCCCCTGAAGGTCATCAAAATCATCGCCGACCAGGCCTCGGCGCTGGCCCGGGCGTCAGACTGCACCGTGTACCGTCTCGACGAGGTGCGCGGGGTTCTGCGGCCCATCTACTGCAACGACCCCACGGCGTCCGAGGAGATAATGAACTTCGAGATACCCCTGGGGGAGGGCGTCTCCGGCCGGGTGGCCCAGACCGGGGAGAGGGTCTGCCTCAACATGGGGGATTCGGACGACATCTCCGTCCACGTGCCGGGCACCAGCGAAGAGGTGGACCTGCGGGAGTCGGTGCTGTCCGTGCCCATGTTCGACTCCGGGCGGGTCATCGGCGTCATCAGTATCAACAAGGAGGACGACGTCTTCACCGAGGAAGACGTGGAGAAGCTCTCCGTCTTCGCCCGGCAGGCCGAAATCGCCGTCCTGCGCGCCGAGAACCTGGAGGCCCTGGCCGAGTCCGAGGACACCTACCACCGGCTGTACGAGACCACCCTCACCCTGGCCGACGAAATAGACCTCATGAAAATCATCACCCAAATCTGCGACCAGGCCACCCGGCTCCTGGATTCCATCTACTGCACGTACTTCACCTGGGATGAATCCGAGCAGTTGCTGGTGCCCTTCTACTCCAACGCGCCCCGGGAGCGGGAGGCCATCCTGGGCTTCAAGGTCCCCCTGGGAGTAGGTCTCTCCGGCAGGGTGGCGCAGGAACGCGTCGGGATTTACTCGAACTACACCGACCCCGACCGCCCCGTGGTCCACGTCGAGGGTACCGACGAGGAGGTGGACGACAACGAGTCGGTCATCTCCGAGCCGGTGATGGACTCCGACACCCTGTTGGGCGTCATCACCATCGGCACCGAGGGCAAGCTCTACGACGACGGCGACATGGACAAACTCTCCATCTTCGCTCGTCTGGCCTCCATCGCCATCAAACGGGCGGAGAATCGTCAGGCGCTCGAGCGGTCGGAGGACACGTACCGCACGCTATACCAGACAACGATGACCCTGGCTGACGAGACCGACCTGGAAAAGGTGCTGGCCAAAATCGCCGACAACGCCCGGATGTTGATGAATGCCCACTTCTGCAACATCCTGCTGCTCGACACCGAGGAGGGGGTGCTCTCGCCCATCTACACCAACGCCCCCACCTCGCGGGACGAAATCATGGAGTTCCGGGTTCCGCTGGGGGTGGGGCTGGGCGGGAAGGTGGCCCAGCTCCGGCGCGGCGCTTACTCCAACTACTGCGACCCCGACCGCCCCGTGGTGCACATAAACGGAACCGACGACTCCGAGGAGCACCGCGAGAGTGTCCTGGGCGAGCCCATCATGGACGGCGAGACGCTCCTGGGCGTGTTCCTCATCCACGCCCTGGACCGGGTCTTCACCGACGACGACCTGGCCAAGGTGCGGGTCTTCGCCCGGCTGACCTCGGTGGCGCTCAAGCGCTCCCAGTACGTGGAGGCCCTGGAGGAGTCCGAGGAGAAGTACCGCAGCCTGGTGGAGCAGGCCACCGACGGGGTCGTCATCGTCCAGGAACTCCGGTTCGTCTTCGTGAACACCGCCATGCTGGCCATGTCCGGGTACGAGGCCGACGACATGCTGGGGAAGGCCTTCGCCGATTTCATCGCCCCGGAGGACCGGCCGAGGCTCGCCGACCTTTTCGAACGGCGGATGCGGGGTGAGGAGGTGCCCAGTATCTACGAGGTCACCGGGGTGCACTCCGACGGGCACACCGTCCCCCTGGAGCTGAACGTGGGGCTCATCCAGTACTCGGGGGCGCCGGCCGACCTGGTCATCGTGCGCGACATCACGGAGCGCAAGCGGGCCGAGGAGCTGCTGCGCGAGAGTGAGGAGCGCTACCGCTCCATCTGGACCAAATCCCCCATCGGCATCTGCCTCTCCGACCGCAACGGCGATGTGACCATGGCCAACCCGGCCCTCCTGCAGATGCTGGGCTTCGACGAGGAGGGGCTCGTCGGGAACAGGTTCTACGACCTCATCGTCCCCGAGGAGCCGGGGGAGATGGGCGAGCTTTTGGGGGAGACGCTCGACACGCAGGTGTACCAGGACAAGCTGGCCATCTTCTCGGGAAAGCCCACCGAGCTGACCCTGTTCAAGGAGTCCGGGGAAAGCATCCCCGTGGAGATGAACATCGACTTCATCACCCACGACAAATCCATTCAGTACATGATTTCGCTCATCACCGACATCACGGAGCGCAAGAAGGCCGAGGAGGCGGTGGCGAACTACTCGGCCGACCTGGAGCGGGAGGTGGACGCCAAGACGGCGCAGCTTCAGGCGGCCCGGCGGTATCTGCGCGAGGTCATCGACGCCTCGCCGGACCTGGTGACCGTGGCCGACGCCGAGGGCCGGCTGGAGATTCTCAACCGCGCCGCCTCCGTGGCCCTGGGCTACGCCGAGGACGAGGTCCGGGGGAAGCCCATGGAAACCTTCTACTTCGACCGGGACCGGGACACGGTGGCCGAGATGACCCGGTACCTGGAGGAGGGCCGGCCCTCCACCGTTCGCCAGGTGGACCTGCGCACGAAGGCCGGCTCGCCCGTCACGGTGGAGTTGTCGGTATCGCCGCTGGTGGACGAGAAGGGCCGGTTCACGGGCAGCGTAGCCGTGGGTCGCGACATCCGCGAGCTCGAGGACCTGCGCCTCGCCCTCACGCGCTCGGAGAAGTTGGCCGCCACCGGTAAGCTCGCCGCCGACATCGCCCACGAGGTCAACAACCCCCTGGGAATCATCAAGAACTACCTGCAAATCGCCCGGGGGGACCTCGACCCCTCCGGCGAACCCTACAAAACCCTCGGCGTCATCGAGGAGGAGGTCCAGCGCATAGCCCGCATCATCTCCGGCCTGCTGGACTTCTACCGCCCCGAGAGCGCCTACCTCGAGGAGACCGGCGTCAACCGGCTCGTGGAGGACCTGTTGATGCTGGTGGGCATCCAGCTCGAGAGGGTGGGAATAGCGGTGGAGAAGGACCTGGCCGACGACCTGCCCGGCGTTCTGGTGTCGCCGGACCAGCTGCGCCAGGTGCTGTTGAATCTGGTCACCAACGCCCAGGACGCCATGCCCACCGGGGGTACTCTGCGCGTCCGGACCCAACTTTCGGACGGCCGGGTTGTCATCTCCTTCTCCGACTCGGGGCTCGGAATCCCCCCGGAGAACCTGCCCTACATCTTCGACCCCTTCTTCACCACCAAGGGCAAAAAGGGCACCGGCCTGGGTCTCTCGGTCTCCTATGGCATCGTGCAGAGCTTCGATGGTATGATGGAGGCACAAAGCGCCCCCGGTGAGGGGACCACCATCACCATCAGCCTGCCGGCGCGGGAGGGTTAGCTGTGGCAGAGTCCGGCCGCGAGAAAATCCTCGTCATCGACGACGAACGTCGGATGTGCGACTCCATCCGCATCCTGCTGGAGCAGACCGGCTACCGGGTGGATACCGCGTCCGACGGGGGCGAGGGCATTTCGATGCTGCGCGAGTCGAACTACGACCTGGTCATCGCCGACCTGATGATGCCCAAGGTGGACGGCTTCACCGTCCTGGACTACGTGGGCGAGAACCTGCCGCACACGCTGGTCATCGTCATCACGGGCTACTCCTCCATGCGGTCGTCCATCGAGGCGCTCCGGCGCGGGGCCTACAACTACCTGGTCAAGCCCTTCGATTTCGACGTGCTGAAGCTGGCCGTCGAGAAGGCGATGGACAAAATCCGGCTCCAGCGGCTCAACGACGACTTCATCTCCATGATTACCCACGACCTGAAGAACCCGCTCACCAGCGTGATGGGCTACTGCTCGCTCCTGCTGTCGGGCGCCTATGGCGAGGTCCCGGAGCGCATGGTGGACCCCATGCAGAGCATCGCCACCAACTCGGACCGGATGCTGGCCCTCATCAACGACTTCCTGGCGATGAACAAGTTCTCGTCCGAGGGCGTGCGGCTGGACATGCAGCGCCTGCAGGTCAACAGCCTGATTTCGCACCTGGCGAAGAACGTGGCGGCCCAGTTGGAGATGAAGAAGCTCGCCCTGCGGTTGAATCTGGACGAAACGCTGGCCCCCGTAATGCTGGACCCGATTCAAATCGAGCGGGTCATCAACAACCTGCTCTCCAACGCGTTGAAGTTCACCCAGCGGGGCGGCGAGATTATCGTCAGCACGGGGCAGGACGACGATTACGTCTTCTTCTCCGTGGCCGACAACGGCCCGGGAATAGACCCCGCGCAGCAGAAGCACATCTTCGAGAAGTACAAGCGGGGCTCCACCGCCGCCGAGGGGACCGGCCTGGGCCTGTTCATCTCGAAGAGCATCGTGGACGCCCACGAGGGTAAAATCTCCTTCGAGAGCCGGCCCGGCGAGGGGAGCAACTTCACCGTGCGCCTGCCCAAGCGGGAGCACGAAGACATTTAGGTCGGCCGTGGCGTCGAGCGAAACACTTTTCGACCCCCCGGGGTGGGATGCCCTGGTCGGGTCGTTCCACGAGGCGCCGCCCACCCAGACCACCGCCTGGGCCGGGGTCAAGGCGGCCTACGGCTACCGCGTCCTGCGCGTCGCCGTAATTTCCGCCGACGGGGAGCCGCTGGCCCTGGGGCAGGTGCTGGCGCGGAAGCTGCCCCTGTTGGGCCGGGACTGGCTCTACTGCCCCTACGGGCCGCTGTGGAATCCGGCGCGTCCCGACGCCCTGAAGCTCTGGCTGGATGCGGTGCAGGGGCACGAGCCGGCCCGGCGCGCGGCCGTGCTGACCGTCGAGCCGCGCATTCTCGACGGCGAAGAGTCGCGCAGTCTTTTAACCGGCCTGGGCTTCCGCCGCGGCGTCCAGGACGTGCAGCCGCGGGGGACGCTCCTCTTGGACCTCTCCCCGGACGAGGACGCGCTGCTGGCCGGCCTCGAAAGCCACACGCGCTACAACGTCGGCCTGGCCGAGCGGCGCGGGGTGGAAATCGAATCGGCCAACTCCCCAGCGGGCGTGGAGCGCTTCGTGGACCTGTTGGAGGAGACCGAGGAGCGCCAGCGGTTCCTGGCCCACGACCGCGCGTACTACCGCCGCGTGTGGGACGCGTTCTCCAAGACCGACGCCTGCGACCTCCTCCTGGCGACCTTCGACGGCGAGGACACGGCGGGCGTGTGGCTCATCTACGCCGGGCGCACCGCGTACTACGTCTACGGCGCCAGCTCCCACCGGCACTCGAAGCACAAGGGGGCCCAACTCCTCCAGTGGCGGGCCATTCAGCGGGCCAGGGAGCGGGGGGCGCTCACCTACGACTTCTGGGGCGCGCCGCCGGTGCCCGACGAAAGGCACCCCCTGTGGGGCGTGTACAGGTTCAAGAAGGGCTTCGGCGGGAAGCACACGGTCTTCGTCGGGGCGCACGACCTCAAGCTGTCGGCCTTCGGGGGCTGGGGGTGGAGGGTGGGATTACCGTTGGCGCGACGGGTGCGGAACCTCTTCATCCGCGGCCGCACCGCCGACGTGCTGGATTGAGACGGTCCAGGAATGCTGTTCCTACCGTTCATACTCATCGTTACTACGCCTTGGGGGTACGTTACAGATACTTTGCCTGAATATGAGTACTATTGTTATAACCTGCTCGAAATCCCGGAGAATTA
>CAYTCV010000025.1:0-10655 GCA_964436465.1 uncultured bacterium | reverse complement strand
AGGTATCTCAGCCTGATGCTCGGTTTTCCTCTTACCGATTAATTTAAATCGTTTCTACCGTTTAACCCATGTTCCTGCGCATAATCGCCGTCCTGGCCGGACTCTTCCTCTACCTCACGGTCGGGCGCTACCTCTTCCGCGCCTACCTCTGGCTGGGATGCTTCGCCGACAAGGTGCCCTACGCCAGCCGCCGCCAGGAGCTCGAACGCCTCTCGGCCTGGCAGGTCTTCACCTGGCCCCTCTTGCTGGTCTTTCTCCCCTTCTACGCCGTCTGGGCGTTGGTTAAAAGGATAAGTTGAGATGGCGATGAAACTGCGTTCCCGCGTAAAGCCTCTCCTGGCGCTCCTGCCGGTCCTGGCCGCGCTCGCGGCGGGCTGCGAGGAGGAGCCGTCGCTGGCCTACCTGGACGAGGGCGAGGTCTACCTGTGGGAGCCCGGGGCGGACCAGCCGAGGCCGCTGGCGAACCGGGACGACGTGGACGAGTTCTTCTGGTCCCCCTCGGGGCGGCACGTGGCCTACCGCGTGGCCAAGCCCATCGGCGACAGCTTCTGGTGCTTCACGGGTGTGGACACGGGGGTGGAGGTGAAGACGCGGACGGAGCCTCTGTTCTCCGCGGTGGGCCGGACGGTGGCCTACATCAAGGACCGGGACCAGCAGCTCATCCTGTTGGACGAGGCCGGCGGGGAGCAGAAAATCATTGCCGAGTGGGTTTGGTCGGCCCGGTGGAACCCCTCGGGGACGAGGCTGGCCTACGTGGAGGAGGGCGACCTCAAGGTCTTCGAGCTGGAGGGCGGGACGAGCCGCTACCTGGCCGGGGGGGTGGCCGAGGGGCCCGATTTCGTGACCGACGACCTGGTGCTGTTCATCTCCGACTCGGGGACCCTCACCGCGGCCCTGGCGGACGGCAGCGCCGTCTACCGGCTGGTGGAGGAGGTGGGTGAATACTACGTGGCGCGGGACTACTCGGGCCGGGTGCGCGGCTCGCGGCTGGTCTGCGTGGACCGGGACCGCGACGCCTACCTCATGGATTTCGACGGCGCCGACCAGACCCGCACCGGCACCGACTTTTACCGCATGGCCTGGGATTCCACCGGCTCCCGGTTCTTCCTGGTCGAGGAGGACCAGGGGCAAATGCACACCGCCGTCTTCACCGCCGCCGGCGATAAGCTCCTGGAGGTGAAAGACCCCTGGGACGCCAAGGCCGCCGATACGCTCGCCTGGAGCTCCGGCTCCGACGAGCTGGCCTACATGGACGGAGAGGGTTCCCTGTACGTCGTGGACCTGGACGGGGCGCAGTCGCTGGTGGCCAAGGGCGTGAACGACTTCGCCTGGGTCCCCTACCGGCGGCAGTTGGTGGTGCTCATGCCGCGCGCCGGCGGCGAGGGGGGGGCGGTTCCTCATGATGCTGCCGGAGCGGACACGGTGACCGCCGTCACCGGGGCGACGCCGAAGCCCGAGGAGACGGCCGGGGAGGTCGTGGAGCCGGAGGTCGCTCCCGAAACGCCGGTGGAGGCTCCGGTCGAGCCCGTCGAAACCGCGCCTGTTGAAACGGAACCTGCACCACAGAAGCCCGCCGCGGTGGAGGCCGTCCCGCCGGAGCCCGAGCCGACCGCGGTGGACGCGACCGCCGCGGTAGAGGAGCCCGCCGTCACGGAGGAGGCCCCGCCCGAGCCCGTCCCGCCCGTGGAGCCGGACACCGCCGTGTACCTCTACGACCTGGAGGGCAAGCCGCGCAAGATGCTTTCGCGGAGCGGCTCGCTGCCGCTGTTATCCCCGCGGGGCAAGCGGTTCCTCTCCGTGGAGCCGCTGCGGGAGGGTCTCTACAACGCCGTCATCGGGTCGATGGACGACGACGAGCGGTACTACCTGGGCAAGTTCCGGGTGCCGGCCTTCCCGGCGGCCTGGCAGCCCGTGGGACAGGTGTTCGAGGGGCGCCTGGTCGGCGTGCTCGTGACGCTGGCGCTGGTGGCCATCGGCGTCGTGGCGCTGTACCTCGTCATCCGGCGGATTCTCTTGAAGCGGAAAAAGGCGACGGCGCCGACCCAGGAGTCCGTGCCCGACCTCGAGGATTCGATGTAGGGCCCGCCCCTCACCCTAACCCTGGAGGGGACATGCAGGTTGCGATAATGTAGGGCGGGGACTTTAGTCCCCGCCGTCTTTTTTTAAAGGAAGCCCTCACCCTTAATCCCGTCGGCGTGCCGCTCCCACAGGGAGAGGGAAAACGTGAACCGCCGCGTTTACGTTCGAAACCCTTACCCTCACCCCTACCCTCTCCCTAAAAGGGAGAGGGGGTAGCTGCACCCCTCACCCTAACCCTCCCCCCCGAGGGGGGAGGGGACCGCTGCACCCCCCTTCCCAGCCTTCCCCCCAGAGGGGGGAAGGGGCCATCGCACCCCTCACCCTGGCCCGTCGGCGCGCCGCTCCCCAGAGGGGGGAGGGGATTTCAATGCCCCCGGGCCAGGACCACCAGCCGCCCGTCCAGCCCCGCGACGTACACGCCGAGCCCGCTCCGCTCCTCGTCGGTGAGCTTGAGGTCCGCCGACGGCGCGAACAGGGTGGCCCCGCCGAGCAGGCCCGGTCCATGGATGAAGGACCAACCGAGCGCGACCCGCCCCGGCCCCGGCTCCTCGGGGTCGAAGGGGGTGCCTGCCAGGTCCAGGGCCGCCAGCCGGTTCCAGCCCAGGGGGAGAATCATTTCCCGGCCGCGCAGAACCGCCCCCGGCCGGGGTGTCCACCCCAACTCCAACTCCCCCGCCGGGGCGCCGTCCCGGAAAAAGAGCAGCCTCCCGTCCACCGTCCCCACGGCCAGCCCTTCTCCGGGCAGGGCGTAGAGCGCGGAAGGCGGCGCGCCCAGCTCGTGGTATTCCACCAGCGGCGCGGCGGGATTGTCCGGTAAAAAACCGTAGATACGGTTGTCCCCACCGGCGAAGTACGCCATCCCGCCGATGACGGCCGGGGCGAGGGTCAGGCTCCCGCCGGTCGGGTAGCGCCAGAGCTCGCCGCCGTCCGGGTCCAGGGCGACCACGGTGTCGCCGGCGCCGTAGAGGAGCGTTCCGCCGATGACCGCCGGCGGCGAGGTCGCGGGCAGCGGGAGGGGCCGCGGGGATGAATCGGCCGGATTTTCGGGGTCGAGGACCGCCCAGCTCTCCCGCCCCAGGCAGTAGAGGATAGTCCACGGCTTTTCATCACCGGGCGGCGCGGTCTCGGTGACGGCCAGCCGGACCGGTCCGCCGCCGGGCAGCCCTCCGGCGAAGAGGACCGTCCCGTCGCCTTTAATCAGGTACACGCCGCCGTCCGCGTCGCCGGCCGCCAACCGGGAGGGTCCCGCCGCCGCGAGGTCCGTGGGCCCGGCCGCCAGAGGCAGTGCCCAGGCCAGGCTCTTCGCCCCGCCCAGCGCCGCCAATCGCGGCTCCTCACCCCCGAAGGCGACGAACACCCGCCCCGGCGCGGGGCATACCAGGGATAAATCCGCTCCCAGCGCCAGGGTGTGACCCGCGTCGGGCGGGGGCAGCGGCTCCAGCTCCACCGGAATCCCCGGGCTAATGCCGGGGAGGGTGAGCGGCAGCCAGGCCAGGACGAGAAGCACCGGCGTCATCGCCCCTCCGCGTCGCGGCCCCGGAGCATGTACCACAGCTCGCGCTGCGGGGCCAGCTCCTCATCGGTCAGCCACTCCACCGTCGCCTCCCGGGAACGCAGGCGGCCCAGACGGTCGCGCCAGACCAGGCGCGGTAGGACCGGGCCGAGCTCCCCGGAGCACAGCCCGCAGGCCGAGAAGGAGTCGTCGAAGGGGCCCGAGGAGCGGCAGGGGTCGCACCACTCCCAGGAGTAGATTTCGAGGCTGCCCGTATCGTACCGGGCGTCGAGGCCCACCCAGCCCGCGCGAACACCGGGCATGACCCGGACGCCGGGGAGTTCCCGGGCCAGGGCCTCCCGCGCGTCGGCGAGGCCGGCGTCCGTCACCACCAGGACCGCCGGTCCGCCCAGGGCGCGGACCCGTTCCACGACGGCGCCCGGCTGCGACTCCGCGATGGCGACGTCCGGGGCGTGGGGCGGGGGGAGGCGGTTGGGCAGGGCCCGCCGGATTTCCGCCCGCCGGACCTGCCGCAGGACCGTGTCGCTCTCCTCGTCCCCGCCCGCCGCGATGTAGAACGGGGGGCGGAAGAGCGGGTCGGAGGGCAGGTCGGGCCGCAGGATGAAGGCGAGTATTCCGGGGGTGCCGGAGGGGACGAGGCAGAGCGTCAGCCCGCCGTCGTCGGCCGCCGCGAGGGCGGGGAGGAGGAAGAGGAGGGGGAGGATTTTTTTCGGCATGATGATTCGTGCATGGGTTCGGTTCCATCTTAAACCAAACCCGGCCGCCACGGCCACCGGGTCGGGGAAAAAGGCGGTGGCGGCCGTTCACCCCGGCCCGTCGGTGCGCCGCTGCGATGATGTAGGGCGGCCCCGTGGGATGCATCCCCTGCGGGCCGCCGCGAATTGTGATGATGTAGGGGCCGACCGACGGCGCGCCGTTTAGGTCGGCCCGTTATTTTTTAAAAGGTAGCCCTCACCCCCATCCCCTCTCCCACGGGGAGAGGGGGGCCGCTACACCCCTCAACGACACCCACCCCGTAAATGTAGGGCGGGGCTTCTACGCCCCGCCGCTTTATCGTACAGCCTGACCCTCACCCCACAGAAGGGAGGGGACGGCGGCTCAACGCTGGCCGGGGCCGTCGTCGAGGATGCCCCGCAATTCCGGCAGCTTCACGTCGATGTAGGTCTTGGCGATGAGCTCGGTGACCCACACGGTCTGCTTCTCCTGCAGGCGCTGGTTGTAGATGGCCGATTCGGCCTCGTCGCGGGTCATCTCCCGGCGCACGGACCGGTCCACGAGCTGGGTGACGCGCAGGCCGCCGCTCACCCCGTAGGCGGAGGACACCTCCCCCGGCGCCAGGGTAGCCAGCTCCGCCCCCAGCGGGGCGTTGGTGGATTCGAGGACGCTCCGGGGCGTCTCCCGGACGTCGACCTCGAGGATGTCCTCGTAGCCGGTGCCGGTCACCTCCGCCGCGGGGTCGCTTTCGAGCAGCCGGCGGACGGCGTCCAGGGCCTGATAGGTCCGCGCCTCGTCGTCGGGTGTGGGCTGGACGTTGAGCTGGATGTGGGCCGCGCGGACGTGGTTGTCGTCCAGGCGTTCGAGGACCTTGGCCACGTGCCAGCCGTATTTCGTGCGGATGGGGTCGGAGACCTCCCCCGGCGCCAGGGAGAAGATGGCCCGGTCCAGGGGCTCATCGAGGGAGCCCCGCTCGACGACGCCCAGGTCGGCGGGGGCGTCGGAGTAGGTGTCGGCGAGGGCGAAGAAGTCTCCGCCGCGGCGGGCGAGACCGGCTATGCGCGACGCCAGGGCCTCGGCCTCGGCCTCGGTGTCCGGCCCGGGCCGCACGTAGGCCGTGATGTGGCGCAGGGTGTAGACGACCCGGCTCTCCTCGTCCGACGTGTACCGCGCCAGGTAGTCGTCTATATCCTGTTCGGTGATGTTGATTACGGCCGAGTAGTACTGCTGCATGAGCTGAGAGATGAGGTAGTCCTCCCGGGCCTGCTTGCGGTACAGGTCCTCGAGCTTGTCCTCGGTGAGGCCGACCCCGGCGAGGGCGGCCTCGAACTCATCGTCGGTCGCGTAGGAGGAGCGCGCCTGGTTGAGCTGTTTGGCTACCAGGGCGTCGAGCTGGGCGTAGGTGATGGTTATCCCCCGGCGCTCGGCCTCCTGGACCAGCACGCGGTTGGCCACCAGGTGCGCGAAAACCTGCTTGGTCAACAGGTCGAGCTCGTCGGAGGTGGGCTGCGCGCCGACCTGCGCCAGGTAGTTCTGCACCGTCCCCCGGATTTCCGAGACCAGGATGGGCTCGTCGGCGACCACGACGGCTATGCGGTCCAGCACGTCGGCGGCGGACACCGCGACGGCCATAATTACCAGGACGATGGGGGCGGTTCGCATCACTGTGCCGGCTCTTCCCGGGGCGCGCGCCAGATGGTCTCCTCGGCCTTGGCCCACAGGCCGGCGAGCCACTTTTCGCGCTCCTGCGCGCTCTTTTCATCGAAGAGGATGTCGTGGATTTTATCGCGGACGATGTCCAGCGGCGGGACCGACGCCTCCGGCGGCGGTTCTTTAATCATGAGGAGGTGGAAACCGTAATCGGTCTCGACCGGTCCGGCGACCTCGCCGACGCTCAGTCCCTGGAGCGCCGCCGCCAGGTCCGCCGGCAGGTCCTCGGAGCCCGGCACCTCGACCAGCCCCCCCGCGGGGCCCTCGGGCGCGATGGACAGCGAACGGGCCAGTTCCTCGAAATCCTCCCCCGCCTCGAGACGGGCGAGGACCGCGTCGGCGCTCTCGCGGTCGGCGGTCACGATTTGGTAAAACCGGAGCGGCCGGCCGCCGAGCTCGGCGGCGTGCTCCTGGTAGTACGCGGCGATTTCAGCCTCGGTGACCTGAATCCGGTCCAGGACCTCCTGGCCGACCACGGCCTCGTAGAGCAGGTCCTCGCGGACCTTCTCGCGGAGCTTCTGCTCCCGCATCCGGGCCGCCGGGCCGCCGGCGAGGATGACCTCGTCGTTGGCCGCCAGGGCCTGGTAGATGCGCTCCACCTTCTCGTCGGGGATGGTGATGCCCAGGTCCAGCGCCTCCCGGAGCACCAGGCGGCGCGTGATGAGGCGGTCCACCACCTCGTCGGGGATGGGCGTTCCCGGGTCGGCCCCCATCAGCTCCCAGGCCTCCTCCCGGGTGATTCTCTCCCCCTGGACGGTGGCGATGACATTCTCGTCGCCCTCATCCCCGCCGCAGCCGGCGAGGAGGAAGAGGGCGGCGAGCAACAGTGCGAGCGGGCGGTGCACGTCAGGCCTCCGGTACGGTTCGAGACGCGTCCAGCAGGGCGTCGAAGAGGTCTTCCACGAGGTCTTCGTCGTAGACCACGGGGTAGGTTTTCTTGAGCTCCTCGATGAAGGAGTCGAAGAGGCCGGGCTCCGCCTCGCGCATCAGCTCATCGACGAGGTAGTCGTAGAGGCTGGGGTCGTTCTCCAGGGTGCGGTCGGCCGGCGGCAGGATGTCCAGGACGTAGAGTATTCCGTAGCCCTTCACCCCGTCGCGCTCGCCCTCGATGACCGGGCTTATCCACCCCTTGCCGTGCGCGAATCCGGGCCGGAGGTAGTCGTCCGCCTCGTCGATTTCGACGGACTGGTGGATGTTGGCGGTCTTCTTGTCCACCGACTCGTCGCGGATGATTATTCGCAGCAGCTCTTCGGGATTGTGGGCCAGCGGCTCGCCGGGAGCCCGGGTTTCCAGCTCGGCCAGGCTCGTTATGGGCTGGGCGTCGGGCGAGAAGTTGGCCTCGTCCACCAGCAGCGCGCGCAACTGCTCCGCCCTCGCGCGGTCGGGCAGGACGGCCAGGTAGTAGGCCATCTTCTTGTCGTAGACGAAGCGGTTCTTGCTCTCCTCGTAGCGCTGTCGGACCTGGTCCTCGGTGGGCCGGGGCTGGGTGGCGAGGAAGCGCTCCTGGCGGAAGAGGGTGACCGTGATTTCGTCCTGCTTCCGGGCGATTTTGGAGGCGAGGGGCTCCGCGGTGTCCAGGCCGAGCTCCGCGGCCTGCTGCAGGGCCAGTTGGTCGTTGACGCTCGTGTCCACGAAGCGCTGGAGGAGCTCGCGGCGGGATTCGGGCCGCAGGAGCCGGGTGTCGTCGATGGGGAGCCACATGAGGATATTCTGGGTGCAGAACCTCAGCGGCACACTCTCGCCGTTCACCTTCACCAGGAAGTCGTTGCGGTGCTCCTGGAAGAAGGGCGAGATGGACTCGGTGAACATCACGCGCCGCGCGTTCGCCTGGGACGCTATTTTCCGGGCGAAGGCGGAGGGCTCGGCCATGGTGGAGCCCAGGCCGACGAGGTCTTCGGGCTTGACGGAGAGCATGGTGCTGCGGCTCGCGATGAGCCCCTCGTCGGTGGACCGCTGGTAGATGTCCTCCAGGATGGCGTCGAACTGGTCCAGGAGTTCCTGGTTGACCTCGACGGTCGCCCGGGAGCGCAGGTCCGCGACGTAGGAGTCCCATTTAGCCCTGGCCCGCTCGAAGAGCATCTCCTGGCGCAGGCGGGGGCGGATTTGGTCGACGTCGGTGACGGGGAAGTCGTCCCTGGACGCCGGGCCGCGGTTGAGGAAGATGTAGTACACCCACTCGTTGTGGAGGTCGTAGAACACGGGCTCGGAGTACCGGCCCTCGGCGAGACCGAAGATGACCTCGTTGCGGCTGGAGGGGCTCCACTGCAACGGGAGGTCGCTTTTACCGCCCGCCTGGGCCAGGAAGATGTCGCTGGGGCCCTTTATGTAGAAGGTTTCCCGAGCCACCTTGCCGAAATCCTCGCCGGCCTTGAGCCGCTCGTAGGCCGCCTGGGCCTCGGCCAGGCTGGGGAACTGTATGAGGCTGAAGTTGACGCCCTCGGAGACGTAGCGCTGCACCCAGGCGTCCAGCTCCTCCTCGGTGACGGTGACGTCGGCGGTCACCTGCTGCTGGAGGGCGGTGATGAGCCGTCCCCGGCGCCAGCCCTCGAACTCGGCCACGGCCATCGGATTCTCGTAGTACCCCGCCTCCCGCGCCGCCGTCTCCAGGAGCACCTTGTTGCCGAAGGCGGTGAGGTAGTCCCGGGCGTCCTCGTAGTTGGAGATGATGGGACGGGTGGAGGGGTCCAGGTGGGCGTAGTAGTCGGCGAGGTCGCCGATGGTGTAAGTGTTCCCGCCGACGGTCAGAATCGTCTCGCCCTCGGTGCCGCACCCCGCCGTGAGGAGGGCGACGGCCGCCGTCGCGAGGAAGGTTAAAATCAGTCGAAACCGCATTTTTAGGCACCCCCGTCGGGTACGACGTGTAAAAGGTTTCCGGACCAAGAGGCCCCCCTTTATAACACTTAAACCTTGGAGTGTCAACGAAGCGGGGTCGGTTAGCCCAACCGGTGAGGATATGTTAAACTTGGAGAGTCCATTTTCGTGTGCCGTCCCGAACCCGGTGGAGCGGAGCCGGATGAGCCAGGAGATGACGAACGTCGGGCGCCGGGAGGTGCTCTCCCGTCTGCCGGGCCTCGAGGAGAGGCTCGCGGGGGTCGGCGACGTCGAGGAGTGCCGGCGGCTGTTTCACGGGATGCTGGCCGAGCTCGGGGCCGGGTGCGCCTCGGTGTGCGCCCATCGCGCCCGGCACGTCCTGGAGACGATAACCGCCCGCTGGGCCGAGGAACTGACCGGCGTCCCGGTGATGGCGACCCTGGCGGCCCTGGCGGATGGGCGGACCGAGGGGGTCTCCCGGGCTTTCCTCTTCGAGCTGGACGGCCTGTTGTCCGCGCTCGCCGGCCGGGAGGAGGCCGAGAGCCGGCCGGGCGGGGACGCGGCCTCCCTCTTCCTCACCCGGTACCCCGCGGGCAGCGACCGGGACGTCTACCGGCGGCGCCACAAGAATCGCGTCCGCATCCTCAACCGGCTCGGCGGTTCGCCCAGCCAGTGGGACGACTGGATTTGGCAGACCCGCAACACGGTGCGCGACCGGGCCGTCCTGACCGACCTCATCCCGCTCTCCGAGGGCGAGAAAGCGGGGCTGGACGCGGCGGAGGCCGCCGGGGTGCGGTGGTCCGTCACCCCCTACTACCTCTCCCTCTTCGACGAGGAACCCGGGGGGCTCTTCGACCGGTCACTGCGCAACCGCGTCCTGCCGCCGGTCACGGCGGTGAGGGCGACCGACGACGGCGGGGAGTCGGGCGGCGCTCCGCTCCTCGTCGAGCAGCTCAACCCCTTCAGCGCCCTGGTCAAGCCCTGCCTGGCCTCCCCCCAGTACTCGTGCTACGAGCCGCCGACCACCGAGCTGGACGTCACCGACTCCAAGCTCCGCTCGGCCCTGGAATGGTTCGGCGACAACCCGGAGGTCTGGGAGGCGGTCATCGGCGGGGGCGACGTCCTGTGCCTGACCGACTCCAAGGTCGAGGGAATACTGGCCGGGCTTTCGCGCTACAAGCACCTCCGGCGCATCCTCATCCGCTCCAACTTCCCCGTGGTAATGCCCCAGCGATTCACCGCCCTGTTGACGAAAATCATCTCCCGGTACATAAAGCCGACCCAGCTCGAGGTGGGGCTGATGTCCCGCTTCTGCCACGCCTACGAGGTCACCCCCGAAGCGGTGACGGTCATCACGCGCCTGCGGAAGTCCGGGGTGACGGTTTACAACGAGGCGCTCTACACGGCGGACAACATGCGGCGGTTCGAGTTCGCCGCGCTGCGGTGGGCGCTCCAGGGGGCCCGAATCGAGACCTCCTACAGCCGCCTGCGGACCGGTGCGTTGCGTTCCGGCGTGCCGCTGGCCCGCGTTCTCCAGGAGCTGCGGGAGGAGGCGCCGCTCTTCCCGGACCAGGAGAACGCCCAGGTGCCGGTGGTGGAGACGGCCTCGGGGGAAATCGTTCCGCTCTGGGCCGACCGGGAGCTGGTGTCCGTCCGCCCCGAGGACGGGCGGCGGGTTTACCTCTACCGGATGGCGGGGGGGTCGGTCCTGGATACGGACACCGCGCTGGCGGAGTTCCTCGACGGGATGCGCGAGCGGGGCGAGGACCCCGCCGATTACGCCGGCCTGCGGGGGTACGTCTGACCCGGCGGGTTAGGGGTGAAAGTC
>CAYTCV010000024.1:13039-23808 GCA_964436465.1 uncultured bacterium | reverse complement strand
CCCGGCGGCGGGGGCGGCCTCCCGGTCAGCTCGGCGTACGGCGGGGCGAAATACCAGGCGTCGCGCCACTCGGCCGGGTCCATCCGCGCCAGCCCCGACCGGTCGTCGCGCCGGTGCAGCACCGTCACCGTGGCCGCCCGCGGCACGACGAGGTGGTACCGCTCCCACAGTTCCCCGCGCCGGGTGAGGTCCAGCTCGCTGGTCAGCTCCGGCGTGCCGCCGGATAAAAATAACTCGGGGAAGGGCTGCAGCGTAATCCACTCCGGGGCGCGAGCCAGGACGTAATCCGTGTCGTAGCACTCGTGCCCCGGCTTCCCCAGGCCGGGGATTTTTACCCCCTCCCGGGCGATGTGGGCGTCGGAGAGTCCCAGCATGTCCACCGTTTCCAGGCCGGTGAAGTAGGGAATCACGCCGGCGATGGTCACCCCCACGGTGTCGTCGGGGTCGGCGTTTTCCCCGAGCCAGCGGGCGGTGGCGTGGAGCCGCTCGGAGTAGTACCGCAGATTCCCGAAGGTAATCGTCGGCTCGCTCCAGAAGGTGGAAAGGGCCCAGCTTCCGGCGAGGAGAATCGTCAGCGCGACCGGGACGGTAAGTTTCCTCCGGGGCAGTTTATTTAAAAGCCGCTCCGCGCCCAGGGCGGAGGCGGTGAAGACCAGCGGCAGGGTGGGCACCAGGAGGCGGAAGACCATCCAGTCACCGCCGATGACCACGAAGAAAAGCCAGTAGGCCGCAGTTCCGGCGAGCATCGGCCACAGCCCGCGCCCGTGCTTTTTCCAATCCACGGCCGCCAGGCAGGCGAGCGGCGGCGCGGTGAACAACAGGAACAGGCCCAGGTCGCCCAGGCCGCGCTCCGCCAGGCGCCGGCTCAGACCCGCTTTGACGTAAAAGGTGTTGGGGAGCCAGTCTCCGTAGTACAAGAGCCGAAACGCGAGCTGCCCTCCGACCAGGGCGGCGATGGGTGCCAAAAAAATGAGGACCTGCCGCCAACTCCGGTCCCTGCGGAAAACGAGCCAGGCGAGACCGGCGAGGGCGAAGAGCGCCGCCTCGGGCCGGACCAGGTATGCCAGGCCGAAGAGGGCCCCCGCCCCGATAATCTCGCCCCGGCGTTTTCGCCCGTCCGCCCCCTCCCGGCCGAGGAGCAGGTAAAATCCCCCGGCCAGGCACACCGCCAGGGCGCCCGCCTCCATGCCCCCGGCCAGATGCCAGAACTGGAAGCTCCCGTTCAGCGCCACCAGCCACGCCGCCAGGGGACCGGCCCAGCTTCCCTTCCCGCCCAGCCTTCGCCCCAGAAGCCAGGTCAGGATAACGGCCCCCACGCCGAAGAGCCCGGCCAGGACCTTCGCCGCCACCGGCCCGGGGAGGCCCAGCCCCATCAGCCCCGTCAGCATCGCCAGCCAGCCGAAGCTGGTGTAGCCCTCCACCCGCTCGCCGGGGTTGAAGACCGGCCCGTGGCCCGCGAGCCAGTTGTCGGCGTAGCGCATGAAGATGTACGAGTCGTCCACCGAGTTCCACAGGAAGCGGTCGGCGTAGATAAAGGCCCCCGCGAGAGCGACGATGAGCGCCCCCAGCAGAAGCAACCGGCTCCACTTCTCGTGCGGTTCGGTCGACAGGTTCACGGCATTAAAAAAATCGGGTGCGCCCCCGATGATAAACCACGCCCGGCGGTGTGGCAACGGCTCACTCCAGCCGGCGCTCCAGAATGCCCCCCGAGTCCAGGTCGAGGGTGACGTAGCCGAGGAGTCGCGAGCAGTCCCGGTCGGCGAAGAACTGAAGCTGGCCGACCCGCTCCCCCGAGAGCGACCAGAGGAAGAGCTGGCGTTCGCAGTCCCTCCACCCATAGAGCCGGCGGAACTCGGCGGCGGCGGTGCGCATCCAATTCTCCACCTGGCCGTCGGAGTAGTCGGGCAGCCGGGAGAAGGAGCCCCCTTCGGTGCTCCAGCTCTTGGTGGTGACGGCCCCGCCCCAGTCCACCCAGACCGTGAGCAGCCTTGAGTCCCCGGAGAAGTATTCGAACTGCCACTCGGGGCAGTCCCGCTCGTTCGCCAGGTTCCCCGTTTCGTCGAGCCAGACGCCGGCGACCAGATAGCACCGGGCGTCGGGGTTCCACGTCCGGGCGGCCTCGTCGGCGATGGGTCGGGCCCAGTCCACGCCGCGAGGCGTAAGGCAGTCGTACCCGACGAGGTCCACCGCGAGGGTGTCGGATACCACCTGCGACTGGCGCGCCGGCTCGTCGTACTTGAGGACGTACCCGCTGATGTCGGTCACGCGCCCGCAGCCGAGGGCGATTAAGATGGCCGATGAAAACAGGAAGAGGCTTGCGGTGGGCTTCTTCACGGCTACCTTCCCGTCTCGGGTAAGGCTTGCCCTGATTAGTCTTAATATAAATAGCACAATTTCTTTAGGCCGTCAAGCATTCGAGGATTATCTTATTGATATTAAAAGAATTAAAATTTTTAAATTGGACTATCGCGTACGTTTCTCCTCTGTTTCGGGGGTGGGATTGCCCGTGCCGTCCCCCGCGTGGCGGAATAAAAAAAGGCCGCACCCGTAGCGCGGCTTTACATCCCTGTCCAGGCCTCATCTAGTACCCGTAGACCGGCGGTGGCGGGAGGGGCTCCGTCATCCGCGCCAGGGGGTGGGTGAAGTACCAGAGCCAGGTCCAGCAGTGGGGTTCAAGTCGTTGCAGCCCCTCGACGTCGTCGCGGCGGTGGAGGATGGCCCGCGTGGGGAGCGGCGGGAACACGACGTGGTAGTCCCGCCAGAGCTCGGGGCGCGTGATGAGGTCGTAATCGGGCAGGAAGGCCGGCTTCTCCCCCGAGAGCAGGAAGTTCGGGGTCAGGCCCAGGATTATCCAATCCGGCTTCCGGGCCAGGACATAGTCGTTGTCGTAGCGCTCGTGGCCCGGAGTGGCCCGTCCGCCCAGGTCTATTCCCTCCCGGGCGATGTGTGAGTCGTTGAGCCCCAGCATGTCTATGGCCCGCAGGCCCGTCAGCCAGGGGATGATGCCCGCGCTGGAGACGGCGATGGTGTCGTCGGGGTCGCTGACCTTGGCGAGCCAGTGGCCGGTGTGGAGGTGCAGCGTCTCGTGGAAGCGGTACTCGCCGATGTGGGCGTGCTCGCCCAGCGAGGCCGACAGCAGGAAGAGCCCGCCGGCCGAGGCCGCGACCAGGACCGGCAGGGCGGCCTTCCGCAGCGGCACCTCGAGTTTCCGCAAACGGTCCAGACCCAGCCCCGCCGCCACCGCCGGAATCGGCAGAATCGGTACGAACAGGCGCCAGGCCATCCAGTCCCCGCCGATGAGGACCAGATAGATGAAATACAGCCCCACGGCGGCGAGCATCGGGGTGAGGCGCCGCCCGAGCCTGCGCCAGGGGAGGGCCGCCGCCAGCAGGAACAGTGGCAGGTGGCTCAGGATGAAGCCGCCCACATACTCAAGTCCGCGCAGGAGCAGCCTGCCGTTGAGGCCGGTTTTGGCGTAGAAGGTGTTGGGCAGCCAGTCGCCGTAGTAGGCCAGGCGGAAGACCTCGAGCCCGCCCACCAGGATGGCCGACGGCAGCAGGTAGATGAGCAGCCGCTTGAGCCGCCCCTCCCGGCCCGGCCAGACGTAGAGCACGCCCAGGAGGGTGAAGAGGCTGCCCTCGGGCCGCAGGAGTCCGCCGAGGCCGAAGAGCAGCCCGGCCCCGAGCAGCTCCCTATTCCGCCTCTTCCCGTCGGCGCCCTCCCGGCCCAGGAGCAGATAGAAACCGGCGGTGAGCGTCAGGGCCAGGGGAGAGACCTCCATCGCCCCGGCCAGACCCCAGAAGGTGAAGCTCGACGATAGGGCCAGGGCCCAGGCGGCCGCCGGTCCGGCCCAGGAATCCTTCCCCCCCAGGCGCCGCCCCAGGAGCCAGGCGAACAGAATCGCCCCCAGGATGGCGAGCTCGGCCAGGGCCTTCGCCGTCGGGGGGCCCGGCAGGCCCAGCTTCATCAGCCCCGCCAGCACCGCCGTCCAGGCGAAGTTCGTGTAGCCCTCGACGCGCTCGCCGGGGTTGTACACCGGCCCCAGCCCGTCGTCCCAGTTGCGGGCGTAGCGCAGGCTGATGTAGACGTCGTCCAGCGAGAGCCAGTTGAACTCGATGGCGTACCAGACCGCCGAGACCGCCGAAAAGGCCAGCGCCGCCACTAACAGCCACTTGGCTGGACGATTCTTTTCCGCCGCGAGGGTCACGGCCGTTCTCCCGATGAGTCGCCGTGCGATTATAGCACACGGTGTCCGGTGCGCCGTTCAGGCGGACCATGCCCGATGTCTTGTTCGGGTTGGATGCGGGATGAAAAAGGCGGGTCAAGAGACCCGCCCCTATGTCATCCATCGGCCCAATGGGCTCATTCACCCCGGCTCCAGGCCGCCGGGTCAACCCATGTCCAGGGCCAACCGGGTGGACTGCTTCCGCGGCAGAATCAACCGGCTCAGCATTCCGCCGGCCGTCTTGAACGGTCGGTTGAGGATTCGGTGCGCCTCCCGGTGCAGGAACCGCATCCGTTCGGGGGTTATGTACGGGTGGTTCCAGACCAGGTGCTCGGTGTTGTAGTGCCGGTAATCGTGGTCGAAGATGCCATAGGTGGAGTCTATCTGGTCCCACATCGGCGTCCGGGGGAAGGGGGTCAGGATGCTCAGCGCGAAGACGTCGAAGCCCATATCCCCCAACCGGCGGACGTCCCGGAGGGTATCCGCCTCATCCATGTTCTCGTGGCCGACGATGTAGTTTATCATCCGGTAGATGCGCCCCTTTTCCTTGGTTTTGCGGGCGAACTCGAGGATTTCCTCCACCTTCTGCTTCTTGTTGACGGTGTCCAGCACCTGCTGGGAGACGACCTCGACGCCGATGCAGGTGGCGATGAGCCCGCGCTCGCACCAGGTGTCCAGGTTGTGGAGCACGATTGAGGCCCGGGTCATCGCGAACCAACGGAAGCCGTACCGGGCGAAGAGGAGGGTGATGTGGTCGCTCGCCACGGGGTCGATGCCGAAGGTCTCGTCGTAGAGCAGGATGTATTTTATCCCCATGGTCTTGAGCTTGCGGAGCACCTCTTCGATGCCGTCCTCGTTGATGTTGAATGTGTGTCCCCCTCCGAAAGCCGCGGCCTGGCAGAAGACACATTTGTACGGGCAGCCGTGCCGGGTGTAGAGAATCGCCACGTTCAACAGCTTGATTTTTCCATGGTTGATGCTCAATTTGCCGACTACCAGGGGATGCTTTATCTCGTCTTCGGCCACCCGGTGTCCGAATATCTCGGCGACGGCGTTCTCGCCGGGTCCGACTACCGTGCGGTCCACCAGGGTTTGAACGTGCGGGTCGAGGGCGCCGTAGTTCCCGGCCCATATTTCTCGCACACCCTGGCGTCGGGCCTCCGCTATCATCCGCTCGATTTCGGTGATTTCGCTCTGGTAGAAGCTGAATCCGACTATGTCCCAGCCTTCCGCCAGTTTGGCCTTATACTCATCCCAATTCGGGAACTCGAGCAGCTCCACCTCGGGCACGTTGCGCTTGATGAATCGGAGGCCGATGTTGAAATCGCGCGGCATGCACGGGCTCCAGGGCTTGTGCTGAAAGTTGTCGTTGATGAAGTCCACGTAGACGCCTGAAAAACGCCTGTATACGCTACTCAACAGTACACGGGGCTTCGATGACATAGCTCTCATTGGTTTGACTCCTTACTTACTTGCACGGCTGGAAAACTCTCTTTGGATAACGTTGTGAGTGATGTTTCCAGACGAGTTTTGCCATTCAATCCCGTTGGTATACAAAACGGCGGGTATCCGCACCCGCCTAAGGCCTACTGCGAGGACTACCACAGCTCGAACGAGGATTTTTCTTTACAAACTTTGGGAAAAAATTCCCGTTCTACACTTATCTCCAGTACGTCCTTCGCACCCATGTAGTATAGCACTTTTTTTATTTATGTGCTTTTTCGCCATGAACGCGCCGGGGATGATTGAGCGGAGGGGGAAGTGTTGGGTGAGGGCCGAGGTAAGCGGCGGGGACTAAAGTCCCCGCCCTACATTTTGAGCTGCCGACTACCCCGCAGGGCCGACCTAAACGGCGCGCCGTCGGTCGGCCCCTACATCGTCATAACCGTCGGGGTGAGGCGGCTACAGTTTCTCGGACACCGATTTCCCCTGCAAGGCGGGGCCTTGAGCCTGCTCCGCGAGGAGGATTTTGTGTAGCATCAAGCCGCTCCCCGCGAGCGCCGCTTAAATTTTCTCGCTCACGCTCTTCCCCTGCAAGGCGGGGCCTTGAGCCTGCTCCGCGAGGAGGATTTTGTGTAGCATCAAGCCGCTCCCCGCGAGCGCCGCTTAAATTTTCTCGCTCACGCTCTTCCCCTGCAGGAACAACAGCAGGTAGTCGCGGCCGCCGGCCTTGGAGTCGGTCCCCGACATGTTGAACCCGCCGAAGGGCTGCACGTCCACCAGGGCGCCGGTGCACTTGCGGTTCAGGTAGAGGTTCCCCGCGTGCAGCTCGCGTCGGCCGCGTTCCAGATTCTCGCGCTTGTTCGAGTACAGCGCCCCGGTAAGGCCGAAGGGGGTCGAGTTGGCGATGCGCACGATGTCGTCGAAATCCTTGGCCTTCACCACCGCGGTGACGGGGCCGAAGATTTCCTCCTGGGCTACGCGCCCGTTCCAGGGAACGTCCACGAACACCGTGGGCTCGATGTAGTAGCCCTCGCGGCCGATGACCTGCGCCGGCTTGCCCCCGCACAGCAGCCTGGACT
Source organism: uncultured bacterium (assembly GCA_964436465.1). Classification (GTDB taxonomy): domain Bacteria; phylum RBG-13-66-14; class RBG-13-66-14; order RBG-13-66-14; family RBG-13-66-14; genus RBG-13-66-14. Next base: position 17,061 of record CAYTCV010000024.1, on the reverse strand, counting down.
CCTTCCTGCCGATTTCGATGTAGGACAGAATCTTGTCGTAGGAGTCCTTCGTGATTACCGGGCCGTGGTTGTTCACCGCCGGACCGTCAATCCACTCGGTGGGGTCGTGAGTGACGATTTGGGGGACGCGCTCGGCGAGCTTTTTCACCACCTCGTCGTAGATTTTCTGGTGGACGATGGCGCGGCTGCCGGCGGAGCACTTCTGGCCCTGGTAGCCGAAGGCCGCCACGGTGACGCCCTCGACGAAGGCGTCCACGTCGGCGGTCTCGTCGGCGGCCATGAAGTCCTTGCCGCCCATCTCCAGCACCGTCCGCTTGAGCCACTTCTGCCCCGGGTGGACCTTGGCCGCCCGCTCGAAGATGCGCGTCCCGACCTCCATGGAGCCGGTGAAGTTGATGAAGCGGGTTTGGGGATGGTCCACGATGAGGTCGCCGATTTCGCCGCCGGAGCCGGGAATGAAGTTCAGCACGCCGGGGGGCAGGTTTAGCTGTTCGAAAATCTCGACCAGTTGCCAGGCGATGGCCGGGGCCGGGGTGGCGGGCTTCAGGCAGACCGTGTTCCCGGTGACGATGGGCGCCACGGTGATGCCGGCCATGATGGCGAAGGGGAAGTTCCAGGGCGGGATGGCGACCCCCGCGCCCAGGGGGATGTAGGAGTAGTCGTTCTCCTCGCCGGGCCAGGGGGTCAGCTCCTGGGGTTTGGCGTAGCGCACCGCCTCCCGGGCGTAAAATTCGAGGAAGTCGATTCCCTCGCAGGTGTCGGCGTAGGCCTCAATCCAGTTCTTCCCCTCCTCGTAGACCATCCAGGCGGACAGCTCGTAGATGCGCTCGCGGCAGATTTGGGCGGCGTTCAGCAGGTAGCGCGCCCGGTGCTCGGCGGGGACGAAGCGCCAGCTCTCGAAGGCCGCGTCGGCCGATTCGATGGCCTTTTTCGCCAGCTCGGCGGTGCACTTGTGGAAGGTGCCCACCACCTGGTTCGTGTTGCCGGGGTTGATGGAATCGAAGGTCTTGCCCGTCTCCACGTGCTCGCCTGCGATAACCAGGGGGTACGTGCGGCCGAGCTTCGATTCGACCAGCTTCAGGGCCTCCTCCATCTTCTTCCGGGGGCCGGGTTCGGAAAAATTCACGTAGGGTTCGTTCTTGAAGGGGGGCAGCATCGTGGCCATCCTCCGGTTTGAGGTTTGCGATGGTCGCAGAAAAGGCCCTGCGATTATACGACGCCGCCCGAGTGAAATAAAGGGGCCGGTAGTCCCGGCGCCTCCGGAGGCCCCGGAGGAACCCCCGTCGTCCGGCGGCCGTAGGTGAAGGACTGACTTTTTTCAGCGGCGGATGAATGCCGGTGCCGGAAACCTTGACGGGGGGCGTATTTTCGAATATATTACTAAAGGCTTATCTCGTAACTTGTTGATTTCAGCGAATGTGACTTAGGACGGCGGGATGTTGACTCCGGAAGAGGCCGTGCGTTCCCTGCGCCTGAAGGTCGAGTGGTCGGGCTTCCCGCCGCTGTACCCTCCGGCCTTGGTCCGGGAGGAGCAGAAGAAGGCGCTGCTCAAGTGCTACCGGTTCCTCCTGGAGGGCAAAACGGCCGAGGTCCAGGACATTCTGGAGATTCTGAGCGCCGAGGTGGAGGACGAGACCAACGTCGCGGCGCTGTTGAATCTGGTCGCCTATTGCCGGATGGAGTCGGGCGACCACGAGACCGCCAAGGGCAACTACATGCAGGCCATGAGCGCGGGTCAGCGGCTGGTCCACACCGGCATCCAGATGGACGCCCTGACGGGAATCAGCGTCACGGAGGCATCCCTGGGCGAGCACGGACGGGCCAGGCACATCGTGCTCCACGGCATGGGCATCACCGGCGGCGCCGACTCCGTCCAACTGGCCACCCTCAAGCGTTCCCTGGGCTTCGTCGAGCGGTCGGCGAACCAGCACGACGACGCCCTCGGCCCCCTGGGCGAGGCCCTGCAACTATTCCGGGAGGCGGGCGACGACATCGGGGCGGCCTGGACCCTGTTCGACATCGGCCTCTGCCTCCGCCGGGCGGGACGCTTCACCGAGACGGCGGAGTCTTTCAGTTCCTCCATCGAGACCTTCAACGCGCTCAGCTGCCCGGCCGGTGCGTCCAAGGGCCTGATTCAGCTAGGTTCCCTCGAGGAGCGGCGGGGCAACGTCGAAGAGGGGCTCTCACTCCTGGAACAGGGTTTCGCCATGGCGCAGAAGGCGGGCCACAAGCAGGGCGAGGTGCTCTCGCTGAACAACATCGGCGTCATCCTCTACCGCCGGGGCGAGTACGACGACGCCATCGAGCACTTCAACCGGGCCAAGGACATCGCCGTCGAGATGGCCGACACGTCCATGGTCAGCATGACGGTGAACAACCTGGGGAACGTGTATTACGACCGGGGGGAGCTTGACCTGGCCCGGGAGTCTTACAAGCAGTCAATCGAGAGCCAGAGGCGGGGTCGCAACGAGGAGATGATGGCGGGCAACCTGGGCAACCTCGGCCTGGTGTACCTGGAGCTGGGCGAGTTCCGGAAAAGCATATCGTCACTGGAGGAGGCGATTTTTCTCTTCTCGAAGGGCAACCACCGCTTCGGCGAAGCGGTGATGCTCTCCAACCTCGCCGACGTTTACATCGAAATCGGCAAGTACGGGAAGAGCATGGAGGTTTGCAAACGGGCGCTCGCAATCTTCCGGGAGCTGAACACCCCCAGCACCATCGCCGCGGCGCTGTCGAATCTGGGGGACGCGCGCTCGTGCCTCGGGGAACGCGAGGGCGCCGTAGAGGCCTTACAGGAGGCCCTGAAGCTACTGGAGGGGATTGATGAGCCGATAACCCTCGCGCAGATTCTGGTCCGGATGGCGCTGGCCGAGGCGGACGCCGGGAAACTCGACGGGGCGCTGGCCACGGCGCGCAAGGCCCTCGGCATCTACAAGAAGCTGGGCCAGGCGAACAAGGTCGCGTATACCCGGTCCGTTCTGGCCCGGCTGAACGGGCTCGCGGGGAAGACGGAAGAGGCGGCGCGGCTCATCGCCCAGGTGGAACCCGCCCTCGACGGGATGCCGGATTCGGTGGAAAAACTGAAATGCCGCCTGAACCTGGGGACCGCGCTGCGAACGACCGGCGACCGGCGGAGGGCGCACGATTTACTGCGCGCCGCGTACCTGGGGTTTTTCGAGCTAAACGCGGCGCCGGGGGTGGCGCAGTCCCTCGGCGAGCTGGGGCGGCTCGCCCTTGAAACGGGGAATTATCCCGTCGCGGCGGCGTACATCTCCGCGGCGGTCAAGACACTGGGGACCTTCGGCGGGCATCCGCCGGCGAAAGAGCCCCTCGAAGCGGCCCTGGATGAGGTGCGGAAGGCCCTCGCCCGGGACGGGCTGAATCCGGCCGCCTTCGACCCGGCGAACCCGCCCGAGCTGTAGGTCCGGCCGGGGATTTGTGGTGATGTAGGACGGTCCCTCCGTGGGCCGCTGTTTTCACGTTCCCTACCCCTACCCTCACCCTAACCCTCTCCCCGGAAGGGAGAGGGGACCGGACATCCCTCACACTGCGTTGTAATGACGTAGGGACGGGTGTCCACACCCGCCCGCTGCGATGACGTAGGGACCGACCGACGGCGCGCCGTTCAGGTCGGCTCGACCCTCACCCCAACCCGTAAGCGCGCTTCTCCTCAGAGGGGGGAGGGGATTCAGCGGGCCGACCTAAAGGTCGGCCCCTACGAGGACGTCGCGCGATTTGAAACGCAGAGCGGGGGCGGATACGAAAACAACGCCGCGAACGGCGTTGTCTCTCTTTTATGGCGGGGGCCCACTATACGGGCCCCCTTTGGTTGTAAAGCTCTTATCCCTCACCCTAACCCGTAAGCGCGCTTCTCCCCAGAGGGGGGAGGGGATTCAGCGGGCCGACCTAAAGGTCGGCCCCTACGAGGACGTCGCGCGATTTGAAACGCAGAGCGGGGGCGGATACGAAAACAACGCCGCGAACGGCGTTGTCTCTCTTTTATGGCGGGGGCCCACTATACG
>CAYTCV010000024.1:0-12939 GCA_964436465.1 uncultured bacterium | reverse complement strand
ACGGCGTTGTCTCTCTTTTATGGCGGGGGCCCACTATACGGGCCCCCTTTGGTTGCGGGGGCCGGACTCGAACCGGCGACCTTTGGGTTATGAGCCCAACGAGCTACCGAACTGCTCCACCCCGCGGAGGAAATGTAGCATATAACGGGGGAGGCGTCAACCGAGGGTTACTGGACGCGGGCCTGTTCCTGGGGCAGCGGCTCCTGGACGTTCTCCGGCAGGGGAATGGGCGTCGCCTTGACGGTGAAGCGGGCGGTGGCCTCGGCCCGCTCGTTGCCGTTGACCTTGTCGAAGCAGGTGACGTGGACCTCGTAGGCGCCGGGGAGGAAGGCCACGGGGTCCAGGAATATCTCGTTGCTGAATTCGGCGGCCTCGCCCTTGCCGGTGAGCGCGGCGATGGCCCCGTCGGCGAAGGCGATGGAGTCGGGGTCGTCGGCCAGGTAGATTTCGATTTGTTCGACCACGTCGTACTCGCCGGTCGCGGCGTCCAGGGCGGGCTTCGTGACGGTGAACGCCACGGTCAGTGTATCACCCAGGTCCAGCTCCGTGGCGGAGAGCTCCAGCCCGGGAATGCCGTAGCCGGTCTCGACCGGTTCCCCCTCCTCTTCGCAGGCGGTGAGGACCAGAAGGAAGACCGGGATTAGCAGAAGTTTTTTCACGGGAAACCTCCCGAAGGCGGAACGGGTCAGCGGTCCCTCCGCGGGCGGCGGTCGGACCGTCCCCGTCCGGAACCGCCCCTGTCGGAGTCGCGTTTTTCGCTGTCGTGCCGGTGCTCGTCGTAGCCCTCCGGCTTTTCCAGCATGAGCCGACGGGAAAGGTTGAGCCGGCCCTGGGAGTCGATTTCGACGACCTTGACCGTCATCTCGTCCCCGACCTTGCAGACGTCCTCGACCTTGCCCACGCGGCCCCATTCCAGCTCTGAGATGTGGACCAGGCCGTCCTTCCCGGGGAGGATTTCGACGAAGGCGCCGAAGTTCATGATGCGGACGACCTTGCCGGTGTAGACCTGTCCCGGCTCGGGGTCGGTGACTATTCCCCGGATGATTGTCATGGCCCGTTCCAGGGCGTCGAGGTCGGCCGAGGCGACGGTCACGTGTCCGTCGTCCTCCACGTCGATGGAGACTCCGGTCTGCTCGATGATGCCGCGGATGATTTTTCCGCCGGGGCCGATGAGGTCGCGGATTTTATCCGTGGGAATGTCGAGGGTCTGGATGCGCGGGGCGTAGGGGGAGAGCTCGGCGCGGTGCGCGGGCAGGACCTCGTCCATGCGGTCCAGGATGTGGACCCTGCCGGCGCGGGCCTGGTCCAGGGCCCGCTTGAGCACCTCGGTGGGCAGGCCGTCGAGCTTGATGTCCATCTGGAGGGCCGTCACGCCTTCGCGGGTGCCGGCGACCTTGAAGTCCATATCGCCCACGTGGTCCTCGTCGCCGAGGATGTCGGTGAGGATGATGTACTCGTCGCCCTCTTTTATCAGGCCCATGGCGACGCCGGCCACGGCGGCCTTGACCGGCACGCCGGCGTCCATGAGCGCCAGGGACCCGCCGCAGACCGTGGCCATGGATGAGGAGCCGTTGGATTCGGTGATGTCCGAAACGATGCGGATGGTGTAGGGGAAGTCGTCCTTGTTGGGCAGAACGGCGGTGATGGCCCTTTCGGCCAGCATGCCGTGCCCGATTTCCCGCCGCCCGGGCCCGCGGAGGAAGCGCACCTCGCCCACCGAGTACGGCGGGAAGTTGTAGTGCAGCAGGAAGTGGGACCAGTACTCCTCGGTCAGGGTCTCTATTTTCTGCTCGTCGGAGACGGTGCCCAGGGTGACGGTGACCATGGCCTGGGTCTCGCCGCGGGTGAAGAGCGTGGAGCCGTGGGTGCGGGGGAGGAAGGAGGCCTCGATGGTGATGGGGCGGACCTGGTCCGGCTTGCGGCCGTCCACCCGGAGGCCCTCGGTGACCACGCGTCCCCGGACCACCTCGCGCTCAAGGTCTTTAAAGATACGCTTTACCTGGTTGAGCCGGTGGGCCCGGTCGTCGGATTCCTTCCAGCGCTCCTCGAGCTCTTCCAGCACGCCGTCCTTGATTTCCTTGACGGCGGCCTTGCGCGCCAGCTTGTCGGAGGCCCCGGTCATCGCCCGGAAAAGTTTATCCCCGACCATCCCGCGGACTAAGGTCACGATTTCGGCGTCCGGGGCGGTCTCCTCGAGGACCAGTTGCGGCTTGCCGGCCTCGGCGACCATCTCTTTTATCAGGGCGATGATTTTCTTTATCTGGGCGTGGGCGGCCTCCAGGGCCTCGGCGAGGACCTCCTCGGGCACCTGGCTGGCCTCGCCCTCGACCATCACCAGGGCGGCGGAGTTGCCGGAGACCACGATGTTCATCTGCGATTTTTCCAGCTCGGCGGTGCTCGGGTTGAACACCAGCTCGCCGTCTATCTTCCCCACGCGGACCGCGCCCAGGACGTGGTCGTGGGGGACGCTGGAGAGGGCCAGGGCTGCGAAAGCGCCGTTCATCGCCACTACGTCGGTCGAGTGGTCGGGGTCGGCGGAAAAGGCGGTGCCGACGATTTGGGTCTCGCGGTTGAGGAAGCTGGGCAGCATGGGACGAATCGAGCGGTCTATCATGCGGCAGACGAGGATTTCGCTGGTGGAGGGCCGTCCCTCGCGCTTGAAGAATCCGCCGGGGATTTTCCCGCCCGCGCTCTTGCGCTCCCGATAGTCCACCGTCAGGGGGATGAAGTCCACCTCGCGGGGGTGCGAATCTATGCAGGCGGTGGCCAGGACGACGGAGTCGCCCAGGGAGGCCAGGACTGCGCCGTCGGCCTGCTTGGCCACGTGGCCGGTTTCCAGTACCAGGGTGCCCTGTCCGATGGTTATCTCTTTGCGTAGGCTCATGGGTAAAGTCTCACTTTCGTGCCATTCTCGCGAGCGGAACCCCGCATCACTTGCGGAGGCCGAGCTCGGTGATAAGCTTGCGGTAGCGCTCCTCTTGGGTGCGCTGGAGGTAGTTGAGAAGGTGCCGGCGCTTGCTGACCAGCTTCAAGAGACCCCGGCGGCCGTGGTGGTCTTTGGGGTGCAGCTTGAAGTGTTCGGTCAGGTCGGTGATGCGCGCGGTCAGGAGGGCGATTTGCACCTCGGAGGAACCGGTGTCCGCCTCGTTGGCGCCGAACTTGGCGATGAGCTCCGTTTTGGTATCCTTGGTGAGAGGCATTTTTCTCCTCTAGCGGTTGGCGCCGCCGTATCTGGCGGCGGCGTCGAGGTCGTCCACGAGGATGTTGAACAGGTTGGAGGCCATGTAGCGGCCCTCGCCGATGTAGAGGTCCATCACGTCGAGGGCGGCGATGCGGGCCGTCTGAATCAGGGTGCGGTCGTAGATGGACAGTTTGTCAAAGCCCTTGATGTATCGGTCGTAAGCGGCCGAGTAGAAGTCGTCGAACAGGATATCGGCCTTCTCGATGTCCCCTCGGCGGTGGGCCAGCATCCCCTGAAAGAAGGGAACGAGCGGCTCCCGGGGGTCGCGCTCCTGGAGACTGGCGACTACTTCCTCCACGGTTGCCAGGTCCCCCGCGTCCAGGGCGTTCATGCCGTCATCGAAGTCCTCGCGGGTGAGGTCGCAGGGCTTTTTCGAAGCGCAGCCTACGCCGACCGCGAGGAGCGCCGCCAGAATCACGAGGATTGTGGTTGACGCGCGTCCGCGCATCCCGCCCTGCCCCTTGTAAAAAAAACCGGCGCGGCGGCCGGCTAAAGGTAAATCCTTCAGTGCCCCTCGTTTTCCGGGAGGAGACGGAGTCTGACCGCTCTCCTGGGGCCGGGTCCCGGTCCTCGAGGGGCCGCCGCCGAGGACCCAGCGCGAGGAGATTAACACGGGGCGCGCGATTAAGCAAGGAAAAAGGGGACCCGCCGGGTCCCCCGTTGCGAATGCCCGGATTTCGCTAGAAGAAGTACACGATACCCGCGATGAAGCCGAAGGAGAAGTAGGTGCCTGTCCCGATCCACAGGCAGGGCCGGATGTCGGCGTCCAGGTAGAAGTTGGCGCCCAGGGGGAGCTGCATCCCCACGTGGAATGGCAGGCTGAATCCCGCGTACCCGCCGCCGAAGGCCACGCCGGCCCCTATTCCCGCGTAGGGGTTGATGCCCGAAAGGTTGAACATGTACTTGAAGTTGCCGGTGAACTGTCCCATGAAGACGCCGGCGGTTATCATGTCGAAGTCGGCGGTGATGTCTATGTTGGGGGTGATTTCGAAGTCGCCCGTGAGGTTGATGCAGAAGGAGGGGTCCTGGAATCCCAGGCGCATCCCGGCGCCGACGCGGGCGCCGGCCGGCAGGGCCAACAGGGCCAGCAGAACGATAACCAAAACGGCCTTGCGCATGTGTAAACCTCTTTCCGAGATGAGGGGGTGAAAGGTGGATGACCGCTCCATTTATCTTATCAGTCGGGAATAAGACCGGTCAAGATGGATGTATAATTTCTTGTATACACGGTACTTAACTTATAATACACGGTTCGTGTTCGGGTAAGCGGAGCTTGACTCGATTTCCGGCGTTGTTGTAATATTGTTTTTCGTAGTGTTCGGAGCGAGCCGTCAAATATCCACAGCCAAAGGAGGCACAATGAAGGTAAGTAAATCCGGATTTACCTTCGTGCGCTGGTTCGTGCCCATAGCCCTGGTGGTGACTTTCCTGGTCACCGGGTGCACGGACCCGGTCGCCAACGACCTCTACCAGGACCAGAATCAGCCCGCATCACCGGGCAGGGTAATGGTTTTCCCGCCCTACGACCCGGTGAATCACCCCGAGTACCCCGGGACCCTGCAGGTGTACCGCGTGTGGGTCAACGGTCAACCCACACCGCTCACCAAGCCCTACATCACCATGTACCAGTCCCGTGAGCCCTACTACATGGGCTTCAAGGTGTGGCGCAAGGCCAACAACGAATCCACCTGGACCGAGCTGACCGACGGCAGGTACATGGTGCCCGAGACGGAGCGCGATAATCCCATCCCGCCCGAGAACTGGAAGAGTTCCAACAAGGTGATAATCTACGATGAGCCCACCGTGGATTTCTCCGACGCGAACAACGTGGAGCTGGATTTCCCCGCCTACAACCCGAATCTGGACGGCTTCAAGGGAGACCAGAACCCCGTCGAGGGCTGGGACGTGCACAACCCGTCCGGTTACTACCCCTACAAGTACTACCTCAGCGAGACTTACTCCTTCGGGTTCGTGGACACCGGCTTCGACGTGGCGACCATGGATTACGAGGATTACAAGTGGGCCGTCTGCTTCGTGGATTACTCGGGCAACATGTCCGACCCGGTAATCGTCGAAGTGGAGTAACAAGAACAACGACAGCGGCTTTTTGAAAGGAGTTCACCATGAGAAAGCTTTTCGTGATAGTTGCGCTGCTCGTTGTTCTGACCGTGAGCGTCAGTGCAAAGGGCACGAATCCATACGGTATGGCGGGTCAGTTCAAGCTGTGGTCCGCCGACACCATTCAGCAGTGGGGCATCTCACTGGGTCTGCACTTCGACATCTGGGCGTACTACCAGGATATCCAGGGCTCGGGCTACGAGTGGGCCGACACCGATGATGACTACATCGCCGACGTATACAGCCGGAACCCATTCCAGTTCACCTTCTGCTTCTTCGACTGGTGGGAGTTCTCCGTAACCCCGACCTTCGCGGCGCATAAGGTCCTGGACACCGAAATCGAGGAGGTCGGGCTATCCGAGCTCTTCATCGGGACGAAGTTCAACCCCCTGTTCGAGGAGAAGAACGGCTACCTGCCCGGTATGTCCCTGGTCGTAGGCTTCGACCTCGGCTCGGGAATAGCCCAGGAGGACGACCTCTCCACGAACTTCTACGACGAGGCGCTCAACTGGACGACCCACGGCGACACCAACATCGACTTCATCTACGCCCTGTCGAAGCACGTGGGCAAAAACGACCTCTTCAGCTACCACGTCAACCTCGGCTACCGGCTGACCCTGGGCACCTACGACCTCTACGAGTGGACGTTCGACGAGAGTACGGGCGATACAGAGCGGGTCGTAGCGATGGCGGACTACCCCGTGCCCGACTACTTCCTCTACGGGGCCGGCTTCGAGGTCAAGGCCACGGACAACTTCTCCTTCATCACCGACCTGGTAGGCAAGTACGCCTTTGCCGAGGAGCAGCGTCGCGACGGCCGGACCTCCGCCGTCACCGACAACTGGTTCCAGGTCGTGCCCGGCATCCGTCTGTCCGGCGATGATTTCCTCTACTACGACTTCGCCGTGGCCCTGGGCGTGGGGAAGGATAACCCCTGGATAGAGGTCATCACCGGCTTCTCCGCCGACATTGACCTGGTTCCCCGCGACACCGACGGCGACGGCATCCCCGACGATGAGGACCTCTGCCCCGAAGACCCCGAGGACTTCGACGGCTTCGAGGACGCCGACGGCTGCCCCGACCTCGACAACGATAACGACGGCATCCCCGATACCGAGGACAAGTGCCCCGACGAGCCCGAGGACATGGACGGGTACAAGGACTCCGACGGTTGTCCCGACCCGGACAACGACTCCGACGGCATCCCCGACACTGAGGACAAGTGCCCCAACGAGCCGGAGACGGTCAACGGATTCGAGGACGAGGACGGCTGCCCGGACACCGAGCCTGTCGTCTACACGGGCCCGAAGACGCTCCGCCTCGAGGGCGTGAATTTCGAACCGAACGTGGCCACGATGATACCCGGCTCCTCCCGCAAGCTGGAGGACGCCGCGAAGATAATGATAGACAACCCCTTCATCAAGGTTCAGATTGTCGGCCACACCACCGACCGCGGCGACCGCGACTTCCTGATGCAGCTCTCCCGCGACCGGGCCCAGGCCGTGGTGGACGTACTGGTCAACGAGTACGGCATCGACCGGAGCCGCCTGACCGCCGTGGGTATGGGGCCTGACGACCCCATCGCCTCCAACTCCACCGCCTCTGGACGCGAGCAGAACCGTCGCATCGAGTTCAAGGTACTCGACTAAAACGGTACAGGAACGCCGAGAGGGTCCCGTGAGGGGCCCTCTTTTTGATGGGGAACAGGGGGGGAGTGCGTGATGGACGGGCCCCGCGAGGGGCCATCCTTTACTACGGCGGGGTTGCACGGGTGGGACATGACCTCGTTCTCCGGTCGGGCGCGGTCTCGGCCCCGTGTCTTGCCGGGTCGGTGTGGCGGTTCGGGCACGGGTGAGCTATTATTGACCCGTAAACGTTTTTAGGGAAGGGGTGACGACGGTGCGCTTCTTCATCTCCCTGGATATGGAGGGTGTGGCGGGGCTGGTGAACTGGGCCGGTTTCGACCCCCCGGCGGGGCCGGACCATGCCTTCGCCGTCCGGCAGGCCACGGCCGAGGTTCTGGCCGTTATCGAGGGGCTTCGGGACGGAGCCCGGGAGGCGGGTGAACCGGTCGAGGGGTTCACGGTGACCGACGCCCACGCCCGGGGGCTAAACCTTCCGCCCGGCGATATGCCGCGGGACGTGACCCTGGTCCGCGGGTTCCCGCGCCCCAACTACATGGTGGAGGGCCTCGGCCCGGAGCACGCCCTGGCCTGCTTCGTCGGTTACCACAGCCGCGTGGGCCAATCCAATGCTCTGATGGACCACTCCTACTCCGGCGGGGCGATTTACGAGGTCCGGCTGGACGGGAAGGTCGTGGGCGAGACCGAGCTCAATGCCGCCTACGCCGCCCACTACGGCGTTCCGCTGGGGCTCGTATCCGGCGACGCCGCTCTGGAGGCCCAGGTGTCCGAGAGCTTCGGCCCGGCGGTGGTCTTCGTCCGGACGAAGGCGGGAATAGGCCGCTTTGCCGCCGCCTGCGAGCACCCCGAAAATATTCTGGAGCGGCTGCGCGAGGGTGCCCGGCAGGCGGTCATCTCGCGGGAGAAGTTGCCGCTCTACCGCGCCGCCGAGCCCTGCACCCTGGAGGTGGACCTCACCGAGACCCAGATGGCGGACCTCGCGGAGCTCTACCCCGGTTTCGAGCGGACCGGCGGGCGGCGAATTCGCATCACCGCGCCCGAGATGCCCGTCCTCTACCGGGCGTACATGGGACTGCTCCTGGTCGCCGGGACCGCCAAGAAGCTGCGGGAAGGGTAACGTGCGCGTTCGCGACCTCGCCCCGGTATTCCTTCTATTCTTCCTCGCCTGCGGCGACGGGGGGGACGGGGGGCAGGCCGTCCCCGACGCCCTCGCCCGCCCCGAACCGTCTCCCGCCCAGATGGAGGGGTGGCGCTGCGCCGGGCGCGACTGGACCCACTCGGGCGTCTTTCCCGGCGACGCCGCTACGCCGCCCGTCGAGTGCTGGCGGCTGGAGACCGGCGGAACGACCTTCGCCTGGCCCGTCGCCGCGCCCGGAATAGTCGTCGCCGCCGACGAGGCGGGCCGTGTGGTCGCCGCCGACCCCGCCACGGGGGAGGAGCGCTGGCGCGCGGACCTGGGAGAGCCGGTACGAGGGGCGCCCGCGTTCACCGACGGCTCGGTTTACCTCTCCCTGGGCCGGGGGGCGGTGGTTTGTCTGGAACGCGTGACGGGGACGGTGCGGTGGCGCGTCGAGCTGGCCGGGCCGTGCGACGTGGGCCCGACGCCCTACGGCAACTTCCTCTATGTGCCCGACGAGAGCGGAGCCCTCTTCGCCCTGGACGGCCTCACCGGCGGCGTGGTCTGGGTTTACGCCGCGAGCTCCCCCATTCTCGCCCACCCGGCGGTGGACGAGCGCTGCGTGTATTTCGCCTCCCAGGACGGCGTGGTGAGCGCCCTGGACCGGCGCACCGGCGAGGCGGTCTGGTCGGTCAGGGTGGAGGGGAGGGCCTACGGCGGGGTCACCCTGGCCGGCGGCGCGCTCTACATCGCCGCCCGCTCGGGACAGCTCGCCGCCCTGAATCCCGCCGACGGCGCCCTCGAGGCCCAAACCACCCTGGGCCAGCCGCCGGTCGGTCTGCCCGTCGTGACGGGGGGAACGGTCGTCCTGGCCCACGACGGGGCAAAACTCGCGACCCTTTCCGCCGACGGACTGGCCGAGCTCTGGCAGGTCGGCCTGGGGGATTACCCCGGCGGCGGCGCGGCGGTCTTCGGCGGGACCGTCGTCTGCCCCACCTGGTTCGGAACCCTGCGCGGTTACGCATTGAGCGACGGGTCCAAGCTGTGGGAGCTCAAGCTGGGCGGCATGTGCGACGCCCCGCCCGTCGGCGACGACCAGGGCCGGATGCTCGTCCTCCGACGCGACGGCGTGCTCGTCTGCTATCAAATTTCTCCGGAGGTGCCGTGAGCCCTGAGGAACTGCTCGCCAGGGCCGCGGAGGCCCGCGGTCAGGCCCGCGCCCCCTATTCCGGATTCGCGGTGGGGGCCGCGGTGCTGTCGGCCGACGGCCGGGTGTTCACCGGGGCCAACGTGGAGAACGCGGCCTACGGCGAATCCATGTGCGCCGAGCGCAACGCCGCCGGGAGCGCCGTCTCCGCGGGAGCCCTGCCCATAACGGCCTGCGCCGTGGTCGCCGGACGGACGGGTTCCCCGCCGAGGGGCGTCTGGCCCTGCGGCGCCTGCCGTCAGTTCCTCTTCGAGTTGGGAGGCGGCGACATCTTGGTCTATACTTTAGCCGACGACGGGTCGGTGGCGTCGGCTCGGTTGGCCGAACTCCTGCCGTTTCCCTTCGAGCGGGAGCAACTGCGATGAAAAAGGAACCCCACCGACCCCCATGGCGTATCCGGAGATGAACGAAGACCCCGACCGGGGTGAGTCGAGGCGGGGGAACAAATCCGCCGCGGAGGGGGACGACGTGGAACGTGCGCTGACGGTTAGCTCCAGCGAACGTGAGGCCTACGAGGCCTTTGTGGAGGAGCACGCCCAGGAGGTCTACAACATCGCCATGGTCCTCACCGGGGACCGCTACCGCGCCGACGAGCTGGCTCAGGAGGCCTTCCTCAAGCTCTACCGCTCCCTCCGGCACTTCGACCCCGACCGCTCGCTCCGGAACTGGCTCTACACGGTGCTCAAGAACCTCTACATCGATTCCTGGCGCCGCGAGAACCGGATGAAGACCAGCAGCATCGACGAGCCGATTTCCCTGGGCGGCGGCTCCTCGGTCCCCTTCCAGCTTGAGAGCCCCGACCCGGACCCCGAGCGGACCGTCGGGTCCAACGAAGTGGCGATGATTGTGCGCGACGCCGTAAGCCGCCTGCCCAAGAAATACTCCATGGCCGTCGCCCTGTGCGACCTGGAGGGGCTCACCTACGAGGAAATCTCGGAGGTGATGGAATGCTCCATCGGGACCGTCCGCTCGCGCATCCACCGCGGGCGCAAGCTCCTCCGAGAGCGCCTGGCCAACGTGGCGCCCCAGCTCCTGGGATACACCCCCGCCTGAAGGGGGCCGGTGGTCCGGCTGGTGGGGTGAGGCCGTTGTTAATCGGCGTCAGGCTCAATACAGACGACGGGTCGGCCGGCAGGGGGATTGGGGACAAAGGCCGCTTTACTGAGAATGGGAAGTTGTTACGGGCGGGAACTTCCGCGGATTGAAGAGAACGGCTTTATAGGTAAAAGGAAATCGTTGCCGGCCGGAGCTTCCGCGGATTGAAGGGAACGGCTTTATAGGTAAAAGGAAATCGTTGCCGGCCGGAGCTTCCGCGGATTGAAGGGAACGTAAACGGAGATGAGACGTATCCTTCACCGATGACGCCGGACGATGACCGAGATTTTGGCAAGTAAGGGTATCCGCCTTCACCGACAACACCGGACATTGAGCGACCGAGAGCCTTTTAACAAGCGGAAAGCTGACGATTCGTCTTCACCGACAACACCGGACAACCAACTACTATGAGATGCTGGCGCGCTAAAGGTCTGTTTTCGGCCTACATGGACAACGAGCTGCGGGGGCGTGAGCTCGACGCCTTCTGTGCGCACCTGGACGGGTGCCCGTCCTGCCGGCAAGCGCTTGCCGAGCTGCGGGCGCTCAAGGAGGCCGTCGGCTCGGTCAGCTACCGGCTCCCCGACGGTTTCCACCAGGCCGTCCATTCCCACTCGCGTCTCGCGGACCTGGTGACCGAGCGTTTCCGGTCGCGCAGCGAGGCCCGGTCGGCCCGACCCAACCTGCGGCTGATTCTGGCGGCCGCCTCCGTGCTCATCATCGCGGTCGGGGTGGGGCTTCTCGGCTTTAACAACCTGGCGGGAACCGCGTCTCCGTCGGTTCTCGACCTGCCGCACCTCACCGACCGCGTGACCGATTCTGCACCGGCGCCCGCCGCCGAGCTCGGGAGTGAGCCGGCCAAGGTGGCCGAAGCGGTGGCGGAGGCCGTGTCGGATGACAGCGGTCCCGAGGCGTACTTGAGCGAGCATCTGGCCGCGACCGAGGTGTCCCAGAGTTCCTCCGAGGAACTCTCCCGCCACGTCCTGGCCGACGAGGCGCTCAGCCGCGCCGCCGATATCCCCGCCGAGATTTCGACCGGCGCCCGCTTCTCCCTCGTCAGCGCCGGCTCTCCCATTCCGGACGCCGCCGCCGGTTTGCCGGAGCTGCCCGTGGCCGACGCCGCGGATGCGGACGCCGAGGCCCCGGTCGCGGAGACGACGGGGGAGTAGGTAGAAAATTGTCCACGACAGACGCCGGGTTACGCCCCGGCGTTTTTAGGCGACCCATCCTTTTTTCTTAAAAATCCAGAACTAACCACCTCCGCCCTGCGTAATAGTTAGCGAATCATGTCACGCAAGCTCACGATTCTGGTTCTTGTTTTCGGTGTCGCGGCCCTGGCCGAATCGGCGCTGGACGTGCTCACCCGGGCGCTCGTGGCCGAACCGGCCCTGGAGAATTACGTCGGCGAGAAGACGATAATCCTCTACAACGGCGCCCAGGCCGAGGCGATGGAAGTGCGCGTGAGCTTCGAGGCCGGCGGCGCGACGCGCACCGATTACCTCTCGCCGCCCGCCATGCGCGAGCGGGTCGTCATAGACGACGGAGAGGACCTATACTCCTACGACCCGCACCTCGAGCTCACCGTCCACTCCGACTCCCCGCGGATGCTGAACGACCGCCTGAGCGACACCGAGCGCCGGGACCTCATCGCCGACAACTACATCCTCGAGCTGGAGCCGAACCACACGGTGGCGGGGCGCGACGCCTACCGGGTCGAGGTCACATCGCGCCACAACACCACGCCCCACCGCATCCTCTGGATAGACTCGGCGAATTATCTCGTGCTGCAGAGCCGGGAGGAGTGCAACGATTCGGCCGCCAACACCGGCTTCTCCTGGATAGAGTTCAACGTGCAATTCTCCCCCGATTACTTCTCCGAGGGCCAGTTCACCGGCACGGTGGTCGAGGAGGCCGAGCCGGTCAGCAAATCCGAGCGGAACGCGCTCCCCGAGGAGCTGGGATTCGTGCCCGTCGTTCCAGCGAATCTCCCCGGCGGTTTCGTCCTGGTCGAGACCAAGCTGGGTTACCGGGCCAACGGCCAGTACGCCGCGCATCTGTCCTACACCGACGGCCTCGAGGGGCTCTCGGTTTTCGAGGAGGCTCAGCAGGGAAGCCTCAAGGGGCAGGAAATCGCCCTGGGCGAAACGAAGGCGCGCCTGTCCAAGAGCGCCAACTACTCGGTGCTCCAGTGGCGGGCCGGGTCCATCACCTTCACCCTGGTCGGCCAGCTCACCAACTACGGCCTGTACCAGGTCGCCGCCTACTTCGTGACCGGGAAGTAGAAGTGGCCGGTGGGCGGTGCAGGGCGGCAACCGGGGCGTGCCGCTTTTTTTATTTGAAAAGGGCGGGGTACA
This sequence comes from uncultured bacterium, assembly GCA_964436465.1. GTDB lineage: Bacteria > RBG-13-66-14 > RBG-13-66-14 > RBG-13-66-14 > RBG-13-66-14 > RBG-13-66-14. The sequence continues at coordinate 167 of CAYTCV010000024.1, read as the reverse complement.
GAGCCCCCGCCATACAACCATTAACGGCGAATCCAATCCGCAGGGGCGATCCTTTGCGGTCGCCCGCTTTTCCCTCCCCCCTTTGGGGAGGGCTAGGGAGGGGGGTGTAGCGGTCCCCTCCCCCCTTTGGGGGGAGGGCTGGGGAGAGGGGTCTGTTTAATTAAGCG
>CAYTCV010000023.1:4856-24499 GCA_964436465.1 uncultured bacterium | reverse complement strand
CGACCGCGCTTTCGATGGATGAAGCCACGGATATTGCGCAGGTCGTGGCCGATACTTATACGGAGTACACCGGAACTAAATGGGTAGCTTTATCGCCGGTTGAGGTTTATGATGACATAACTTATGAGCTTATCGGTTACTTCTACCTTATCACAAATAATTTAGATGCAGGTAAGACAACCATAAAAGGACTGGAATCCGAAGTGGAAAAGGCGAATATTGCCTACCCGCTACGGGGGAGATTGGAAAGCAGCTTTGCCAGCCGTGAGCAAGAAGATGCATATTACCATTTTTGTGACAATTATTTCACACTGATTATTGCTTCCGAGTATACCGAATACCCAATTATAAATCTTGAAAAATGCGGGTTTGAAATGGCTCTTCGCGCTTGGATAATAATCCAAAGGCTGAATAAAGCTATTTCTGACACAGACCCATCCAACTATCGTATATGTAATGTTACTTATATTGAGAAATATGATACTTGGAATTGCCCGGTGAGGTATTTAAAATATATAGTGGAAAGCCGCCTGAGCCGTGAGCAACTAACCATAATGGATGGCTTTGCTGAAGTGTCAATGGAGAGATACGACTCTTTTATTGTTTTTTTAGACATCTATAGCTGCTTAGAGAGTATAGGTTTGCTCAAATAGCACGCAGACCTGACCGCCGCCGGTAACTGATACAACCCGCCGCATCCGTAGTAAAAGCCGAGCGCCCATGCCCCACACCCCCGGCCACAGCCTCCGCGACCTCCTCCGGCGCCTCCCGCGACCGGGCCGAATCTGGGCCGGCGTCAAAGGCTTCTTCCGCTTCCTGGGCGGGGTCCTCAAGAGCCACTTCGTCACCCACCAGGGCTCCCTCTCCGCGGCCGGAATCGCCTTCTTCCTCGGGGTGAACCTCGTCCCCCTCGTCCTTCTGGGGGTGAGCGTCTTCGGCTTCATCCTCGGCTCGAGCGGGGCGGCGGCCCAAACCGTGACCGAAGCGCTGGGGGGAATCCTCCCCGACTCCCTGGACTGGGCGGGGAATCTTCTGGAAAAGGCGGTGGGGGCGCGGGTCGAGGTGGGCATCGTGGGGCTGGTGGTGCTCCTGTGGCTCTCGTCGCGGCTGACCGACTCCGTCCGCCGGGCGCTGGAGGGCATCTGGGGCGCGGGGCGCAAGCGGCGCTGGTGGGAGGGGAGGCTCGTCGCCCTGGGCATGCTGGTGGGGGTCTTCGTGTTCCTGTTGGCGGGAACCCTGCTCACCGGGCTCCTGGCCAAGCTGGTCGGTTCAGACTGGCGGCTGGGTGGGTGGGAGTTCCCCCTGGCCAAGGGCCTGGCCCGGATAATCCTCTTGGTCGTGCCGTACATCCTGACGGCGCTGTTCTTCTTCATCGTCTACCGCCTGGTGCCCACGGCGCCGGTGAGCTGGCAGGCGGCGGCCGTGGGCGCGCTCACCGCGGCGCTGGCCTACGAGGCGGCCAAGGTGCTCTTCAGCTTCTACCTGGCCGACCTGGCCCGACCGGACGTCTACTACGGCGTTCTGGCCGGTCTGGTCGCATTCAGCTTTTGGTCCTACTATGCGGCGACGATTCTCTTGTTGGGGGCGGAGCTGGCCTACGCGGTCGAGGGGCGCCGCGCCCAGTTGAAGCTGCGACGACGGGCTCGAGGCGTCACCGACGGCCTGCGCGACGGGACGGTGTAGGCCGCTTGAATAACGCCGCCTAATAGAGTATTCTACCCACAGTGACATCCGCGGGCCGGCAACCGGGCCGGGCGGTGCGGAATGCGCCTCGATATTTACACGCTCAACCGCTCGGGCACCGGAGGACGGCTTTTCCCGTGCATGGGGAAGGAGGACGGCGACGGGAAACGGGTGAGGTAATTGCCTTCTGCAACCGCGCTAAAACGAAGCGCAGCGAGTTATGCCCCGGTAAAACGAAGTAACGCCCCCCGGGCGAATCGCATCCAGAACTGGAGTTTTTTGATGACTAATGCGACGGACGATTTCCACCGGGAGCGGGAGATGCTCAACGAGCTGGTCCTCTCCCGGGGCGGGAAAATCACGAAACGTTTTTTCAACATCGACACCCAGGTCTACGACGAGGGGCGGCTCCCCGGCAGGTTCAAGGAACTGCTGGGGCTCGTCGCCTCGACCGTTCTGCGCTGCGAGGACTGTGTCACGTACCACGTCCTGCGCTGCAGTGAGGAAGGAGTCGAGGAGGAGGAGTTCTACGAGGCCATGGAGGTGGCGCTCGTGGTGGGAGGCTCCGTGGTCATCCCCCACTACCGCCGCGCCGCCCGCCTCTGGGATGAGCTGCAGAGGAAGGGGGGCCGACAGTGAGCTACAATACCTTCGGCGCCCCCGACTGGGAAATCACCCCCGTGGGCAAGACGGCGCTGGAACAGGCGCTCGCCCGGCACCTCTCCCGGGCCGTGGCCGTGGAGAACCTCGTATTCGACGAGCCCGACCCCCTTTCCACCGGCTCCGGCAACGGCTTCGCCCCCCGGCGGGGGACCGTGACGACCCGCGGCGGCCGCGGGGAAGAGAACCGGCTGGACCTCTTCTTCAAGATTCCCGCCGAGCACGAGGTCGAGGCCCTCGTCCTGGGGCACCGGCTGGGCATGAAGCACCAGCCGCGCATACTCGTCTCCTCCCTGGACATCTCGTCGAACGGCGTCGAGAGCCGGGCCCTGTGCTACATCTTCACGCCGGGTCACGCGCTCGGCAACGGCGCCGACGGCAACCCCTTCACCGCCGATTCCCTCCCCGATGGAATCGTGACCGACATGGCCATCCTCCACGCCTCCACCGCCGGTCACGCCGAGGCCTACCTCCGGCGGGGCTACACCTTCGCCTCCCGGGAAGGCCTGACCGAGGAGGCGTCGGTGGAAGACCCCTCGGCCTATCTCGGCCTGCCCGGAATGGGTGAGGCCGGGGATATCCTGAATCGCGCCGCGGCCGCGTGCGTCGAGGCGGTTGACCTGTCCGCGGGTGACGGGCCGGTGGTCGTCCACGGCGAGCTCGAACCGCGCAACGTCGTGGTGGGCGCCGACGGCTCCGGGACCCTGGTGGACTGGGGCGAGCTGGGGCTCGGCTGGGCGTCGCTGGACCTGGCCCCCTGCCTGGGATACGACCAGCTCCCGCTCTACCAAAAGACGGCCGGCGCCCGCAACCCGTCCTGGGGCCCGCCCGACGAGCGGGCGCTGGCCGCGGCCCGGCTGGTGCACGCCCTGGTGCACCTCAAGCGGCTCGTCCGGAACCCGGACGGTCCGCCCCCCTCGGCGGAGGCGGTCGGGAACCTTATCGGGCGCCTGGACGAGGCCCTGAGCCGGCTTTAACAACCGAACCGGCGGACGGTCGGTTGCGCCGACCCGGTCCCCGGTCGTACAATAATTCCGACTCCAACCCGAAAGACGGCCATGCGAGAGATTGACGCGAAAGACATCACCGCCGCCGTCCGGCAGCTCTGCCTGGACGCCGCCTACTACCTGCCCGAGGACGTGGAGCGGGCCCTGCGCGATTTCCGCGAGGCGGAGCCCTCCCCCGTGGGGCGCGACGTCCTCGACGTCATCATCAAGAACGCCGAAATCGCCCGGGACGAGGAGGTGGCCATCTGCCAGGACACGGGCTACGCCGTGGCCTTCGTGACCCTGGGCCAGGAGGTGCGCATCACCGGCGGCGGGCTCACCGAGGCCATCGCCGAGGGCGTGCGCCGGGCCTACGCCGACGGCTACCTGCGCAAGTCCATCGTGGAAGACCCCCTGCGGCGCAAGAACACCGGCGACAACACCCCGCCCGTCATCCACTACGACGTGGTCCCCGGCGACGCATTAAAAATCCACTTCGAGCCCAAGGGCGGCGGCTGCGAGAACATGAGCCGCGTGGCCATGCTCAAGCCCGCCGACGGGGTGGAGGGCGTGCGGCGCTTCGTCCTGCGCGCGGTGGACGAGGCCGGCCCCAACCCCTGCCCCCCCACCATCATCGGCGTGGGTATCGGCGGCGACTTCGAGAAATCCGCCATCCTGGCGAAAAAGGCCACCCTGCGCACCGTGGGCGTCTACAACCCGGACCCGTACTACGCCGGGCTGGAGAAGCAGTGGCTGGAGGAAATCAACCGGCTGGGCGTCGGGCCGCAGGGCCTGGGCGGGCGGACGACCTCCCTGTGGCTGGCCATCGAGACCTACCCCTGCCACATCGCCAGCCTGCCGGCGGCGGTGAACGTGCAGTGCCACGCCGCGCGTCACAAGTCCGTCGAGCTGTAGCGGTCCGACATCAACCCGCTTCAAGAAACCAGGAGAGCCCGACGGGCTCTCTTTTTCATTGACACGTTTTTTCCTCGAGTGTTTAAATGATTTGGGGTTTTTCGCGTTTGGAGGCAGGGAAATGAAAATCGCCAATCTACTCCGCGCACTCCTTTTAGGGCTCGTGCTGGGATGCTCGTGCACGGTTCCCGGCGGCGACGACGGGGATGGGGACTTGACCGGCCGCATCGCCTTCCAGTCCAACCGCGACGGGGACTCGGAAATCTTCGTGATGGACGCCGACGGGAGCAACCAGACCCAGTTGACCTTCAACGGCAGTTACGAGTGCGATTCCGCCTGGAGTCCTGACGGCAGCCGCATCGTCTACAGGTCCACCCTCAGCGGGGACTTTGAAATCTTCGTGATGGACGCCGACGGAAGCAACCAAACCCAGTTGACCTATAACGACAACGACGATTGGGAGCCCTCCTGGAGTCCTGACGGCAGCCGCATCGTTTTCATCTCCGACCCCGAATGGGACCGGGAAATCTTCGTGATGGATGCCGACGGCGGCAACCCGACCCAGTTGACCTATAATGACGTCGGGGACTGGGACCCCGCCTGGAGTCCCGATAGCAACCGCATTGCATTCGGGTCTAGAGGCGACCTGGATATGGAAATGGAAATATTCGTGGTGGACGCCGACGGGGACAACCAGACCCAACTGACCCACAACGACAGCTATGATGGCAGCCCCGCCTGGAGTCCGGACGGCCGCCGCATCGCCTTCCATTCCAAACGCGACGGGGACTTGGAAATTTTCGTGATGGACGCCGACGGGAGCAACCAAACCCAGTTGACCTATAACGACAACGACGATTGGGAGCCCTCCTGGAGCCCGGACGGCCGCCGTGTCGCCTTCTACTCCGACCGCGACGGGAATCCGGAAATCTTCGTGATGAACGCCGACGGGAGCAATCAGACCCGGTTGACCTACCTCGACAGCGACAAGTGGCATTCGACCTGGAGTCCGGACGGCCGCCGCATTGCCTTTGACTCCGGCCGCAGTGGGGTTTGGGAAATTTATGTGGTGGATACCTACGGAATTTACCAGACCCCGTTGACGACCAATAGGGGTATGGACCCCGCTTGGGGCCCGGCGGAGTAGCCTTCCCCCTCTCCCCTCTGGGGAGCGGCTCGCCGACGGGCAGGGGTGAGGGGTTTTCTTCCACACTTTTGAAAATGGTTGTTCCTAACCGCATCAGGGGCAACGATTGCCCCGGTTCGGGATTGTTAGGGGAACTGGGTCTTGTTATTCATCCGGTCCGTAGCCCTGTATCGGGATAATCCGGCCGGGTTTTGGTAAAATGGGGGCTTCACGCCCCTTTTTCCGTTTTTTTACACCATGCCCAAAGTCGCCGTCCTCGCCTTCCCCGGCACCAACTGCGAGTACGAGAGCGTGCGCGCCTGCGAGGCCGCGGGCCTCGACGCCGAAATCGTCCGCTGGAACGAGCCGGACAAGCTGCGCTCCGCCGACGCCTACTTCCTGGCCGGGGGGTTCAGCTTTCAGGACCGGGTGCGCGCCGGGGCCATCGGCGCCAAGGAAGCGGTGCTGGACGAGGTCTCCCGCGCCGCCGACGCCGGGAAGCCGGTCCTCGGCGTATGCAACGGGGCGCAGACGTTGCTCGAAGCGGGCCTGGTGCCCGGAATCAAAGAGGGCCACCCCCTCGAAATGGCCCTGGACTCGAACGCCCACGGCTACCTCTGCCGCTGGACGTACCTGCGCGTGGAGAACCCGGCCCAAAGCCTCTTCACCACGCTGTACGAGAAGGGCGAGGTCGTCCCGGTGCCCATGGCCCACGCCGAGGGGCGCTTCACCACTGGCGATAAGGAGATTCTGGCGCGGGTCGAGAAAAACGGTCAGGCGGCTTTCCGCTTCGCGAATCCCGACGGCTCCCGAGCCGACGGCGGCTATCCGGTCAACCCCAACGGCGCCCTGGGCGACCTCGCCGGCGTGACCAACCCGGCGGGGAACGTGCTGGCGGTCATGCCGCACCCCGAGCGGGCGAGCTGGCTGTGGCAGCTTCCGCGGGAGCTGGCGGGACCCTGGGGCGAGCGGCGCCGGGCCTACGACGGCGGCGACCTGAACGAGGCCGGGCCGGGGAGGAAGCTCTTCCGCTCCCTGGCCGCCCATCTGGGGGTGAGGGCCTGATGGCGGAGCTCGACCTGTTGGTCCGGCTGAAGGTGCCGGACACGGTGGCCGCCTCGGCCCGCTTCGCCCTGGTCGAGCTTCTGGGTCACGCGGAGCTCGCCGCGCTGGACCGCGAGGAGCTCTGGCGCTTCAAGGGCACTTTCGACCCGGAAAAACTGCTCCCGGAGCTTCTCCGTCGGACCAGCCGCTTCGTCAACCCGTCGAAGCACGCCCACCGGCGGGTGGACTCCCTTGCCGGGCCGACTCCGCCGCGTGAAAGGCCGGAGAGGCCCGTGGGCGTCCTGGTCTCCAAGCGCGACGACTTCGCCGGACGCGACGCCCTGGCCTACTGCCGCAACACCCTCGGCCTGACCGAAATCACCGGCGCGCGCTACTCCACCCTGTGGACACTGTGGCTCACCGGCGGCGACCCGGCGGGCTCCGCCCGGAAAATGGCCGACTGCTCGGCCCGCACGCCGGGGCTCCTGGCCAACCCGCACTGCGAGGTGTGGGAGCCGATTACGTTCTCAAACCCGTGAATAACGCGAAAAACTCATGTATCCAGGTTGGGGAGGCGCTGGCACGCGTTTTTGCCGGATGAGACCGTGGCCCGAACGAGAGCTCCGAGTGCCGCAAAAACCGTGACAGCGCCGGTGCAACGCCGACAAGTACTATTCTTTTCTACCGTATATGACGATTCACCGCCGCGATTACTACGAGGTCCTGGAAGTCGAGCGCACCGCCGACGCGACGGCCGTCAAAAAGGCCTACCGCAAGAAGGCGCTCGAGTTCCACCCCGACCGCAACCCCGACGACCCTGCGGCCGAGGAGCGCTTCAAGGAGGCGTCCGAGGCGTACCAGGTGCTCTCGGACCCGCAGAAGCGCGCGGTGTACGACCGCTACGGCCACGAGGGCCTGGAGGGCCGCGGCTACCACGGCTTCGACGACGTCGGCGACATCTTCGACCTCTTCGGCGACCTGTTCGGCGGGCTCTTCGGCGGCGGCTTCCGGCGCGGGGCCCCGCGGGTCCACCGGGGAGACGACCTGCGGGCCGACGTCACCATCACCTACACCGAGGCGCTCACCGGCGTCACGCGGGAGATTCAAATCCCCCGGGTGGAGCTCTGCCCCCGCTGCCGGGGGACCGGGGCCGAGCCGGGGCATCCCCCCACGGCCTGCCCGGTATGCGGGGGTAGGGGAAGGGTCGTACGCCAGACAGGTTTCATGCGGCTGGAGACGCCCTGCAACAACTGCCGCGGGACCGGCCGGGTCGTCGAAGAGCCCTGCGGACTGTGCCGGGGGGCGGGGTATACCCGGACCACCGCGCGCCTCGAGGTGGAGATTCCCGCCGGAATCGACGACGGCCAGCGCATCCGCCTTTCCGGCGAGGGCAACGACGGCTCGGCTCCCGGCCTCCGGGGTGACCTGTACATCGTCTGCCGGCTGGAGTCGCACCCCGTCTTCCGGCGCGACGGCCGCGACCTCCTGGTGAACCTGGAGCTCACCTACCCCCAGCTCGCCCTGGGGGCGAAGGTCCAGGTGCCGACCCTCGGGGAGCCGGAGGACCTGGACGTACCGGCGGGAACCCAGCCCGGGACGGTGTTCAAAATCCGCAAGGCCGGCTTCCCCGACGTGGGCCGGAGCAGACGCGGCGACCTGCGGGTGACGGTCGGCGTGGCCGTCCCCAAGCGGCTGAACCGGGAGCAGAAGAAGCTGCTGCGCGAACTCCAGGACACACTGGATAAGAAAAAGAGCCCCTGAATCCTGTGCATCTTTTAAACCGGAAAAACTAGCGAAGACAAATCGGGGAGGCGCCGGCACGCGTTTTTGCCGGGAGGCGACGCCTGGACGGCCGGGAGATAAAATCCTCCGCAGAACCACGCAGGGCGAGCCGCGTGTCGCAAAAACCGTGACGGCGCCGGCACAACGCCGATAACCGCTTCGTCTACCACCGTTGAACCATTTGCCTCCATCCGCGGGAGGACCGCATGACCCAGGACTCGGACAGGCACGACGCCAACTTCCTCGGGCTGGTGTACAGCCTCTTCCAGTCGGCGTTAATCCAGATGGGCAAGCTGGCCCACCCGGAGACGGGCGAGGTAGAGCGCGACCTGGCCGCCGCCCACGCCTCCATCGACCTGCTGGACACCATCGCCTATAAGACCCGAGGCAACCTCACCGAGGGCGAGGACAAGCTGTTGAAAAACATGCTCACCGAGCTCCGCCTGAACTACGTCGGCGAGGCGGAGAAGGACGGTAAGCCGACCGAATCCGCCGCCGAGGAACCGGCCGCCGATGAAGACGGAAAGCCCGCCGACGAAAAGGATTAGCGCCGCGCCGATGGCCCACGGACCGGAGGTGCAAGTCCGGGGATTCATCGAGCGCGTCGGCCGGGAAGCCCTGGCCTGGGCCCTGGATGGCGCCGCCCTGGACCCCACCGTCACCTCGGCCGAGCTCGCCGCGTACCTGGACCGGTGCGTCCTGGCGGGCATCCGGGCGGTGTGCGTCCTGCCGCGCCACATGGCCGAGGCGCGCGCCCGGCTCGACGAGCGCAGCTCACCCCTCGACCTCTGCGGGGTGGTGGACTTTCCCCTCGGGGCCAACCCCCCCGCCGAAAAGGAGGCCGAGGCCGCGCGGCTCATCGCCCAGGGGGCCGACGAGCTGGACGCCGTGATGAGCCTGGGGCTCCTTAGGGCCGGGCGGAGCGCGCGGGTCCTGGAGGAGCTGCGGCGGCTCCGGGCGGTGGCCGACGAACGGGTGCTGAAAATCATCATCGAGACGCCGCTGTTGAACAACGACCAGATGGCCCGGGCGGCGGAGCTCTGCCTCGAGGCCGAGGTGGACTGCGTGAAGACCTCCACCGGCTTCCACGGGCCCACCCAGCTCACCGACGTGCGGCTGCTCCGGGAGGTCATCGGCTCGGAGCTGGACCTCAAGGCCGCGGGCGGCATCCGAACCCTGGAGGACGCGGCGCGCTTCTTCGAGGCCGGGGCGAACCGTCTCGGCGCATCACGCGCCCCCGACATCCTGGCCGAGTTCGACCGCAACAGGAACGGGAACCCAATGCCTGACGGAACCGACCCATGCCGCCCAAACCCCTGAACAAGACCGCCCTGCGGCGGCTGTTGGAAATCGACCGGCTGGTGCGCTCCGGGAGCGGCCCGACCACCGAGGGCCTCGCCGAGCGTTTCGAGGTGACCGAGCGGACCATCTACCGGGACCTGGCCTACCTGCGCGACCAGCTCAACGCGCCGCTGGCCTTCGCCCGCATCGGCGACTACGGCGGCGGATACCGGTACACCGACACGGCGTACGTGCTGCCGGCCAATTTCCTGCGCCGCGCCGAGGTGGCCGGGGTCCTGCTGGCGGGGAAGCTGGCCGCCCAGTCCCCCGGTCAGCCCCGGGGCGCCGCCTTCGCCGGTCTCGTCGAGCGCCTGAGGGACCTGGTGGACGCCCGGGAGCTCGCGGTCATCGAGAGCGAGGTGTCCGCGTTCGATTACGCCGCGCGCCGCGTCTGGCGGGTGGACCCGCGAATAGTAGAGGCCGCCGGGGCGGCCCTGCGTGCCAGGCGGAGAATCCAGGCCGACCTCTTCGTCCCCGGAGCGGACGGCGACCCCGGCGCCGGCGAGAACTGGCGGCGGTTCACCTTCGAGATTTTCCGCATCTGCAACCTGGACGGCGCCTGGTACATCCTGGGGCGGGACGCGGACTCCGACGAGCGGACGGCGGTCCCCCTGGCGCGGCTGAAGGGGTTCCGCGAGCTGTCCGAGCGCTACTCGGTCCCGGCCGATTTCAGCCTCGCCGACGCCCTGGCCGACGCCTTCGGTTTCCGGATGGACCAGCCGGGGTACCGGGTACAGCTTTTATTCCGCGGCCGGGCGGCCCACCTGGTGGCCGAGCGCGAGTGGCACCCCAGCCAGCGGATGACCTTCCAGCCCGACGGCTCCCTGCGGCTGACCCTGCGCAGCGCGAACCTCGCCGAGCTGGCCCGGTGGCTGGCCGGTTTTCCGGGGGAGGTCACCGTCGAGGCCCCCGAAGAGCTGCGCCGCCTGGTCGTCGGCAACGCCCGGAGCCTGCTGGAGGACAACGAAACCGAGCCATGACACGATTCCTGCCCATCCTTCTGTTCGTCATCACCGCGGCGCACGGCGCCGTGGAGGTCCGCGAGGTGCCGCCGCTGGTCAAGAGCGACCGGGCCCTGGAGACCGAACTCGAGCGCGGGTGCTGGGAGCTCATCTACGCGCTGGAGGACGGGGGGAGCGCCGCGGAGGTCTCCTCGCGCCTGGCCCACCTCACCGACTCCTACCCCGAGCGGCTGCGCAGCGCCAGCTACGCTTATCAGCTCGCGGTGGGGCGGCTGGCCTTCGCCACCGGCGACCTGGACCGGGCGCGGGAGGCGATGAAGCGGGCCGTGAATGTGAATCCGGCGGCGGCCGAGCCGAGGGCCTGGATTGCCGCCGTCGAGCTCAAGCTCGGACGGGTCGAGGCGGCGCTCTCGTCGGCCCAGGCCGCGCTGGACATGGACCCCCTCCAGCCCGTGGCCCGCGAGGTGGCCCAGGGGGCGATGGCGCTTCTGTCCAACTCTTCGGGCACCTTCTCCTCGCGGGACCCCGAGGCGGTGGATGAGCTGCTCGCCGGGGACCGCTCCTTTTCCCGGGGGGATTACGAGGAGGCTTCGCGGGCCTACGAGCGCGCTCTCGAAATCGACCCCGCCTTCGTCGAGGCCCGGGTTTACCTGGGCGACTGCCACTACCAAACCGGCGACCACGCCGGAGCCCTCATCGAGTACCGGCGGGCGGTGGAGATGGACCCGGATTTCGCCCCGGCCTGGAACTTCATGGGCGACGCCCTCGCGGCCCTGGGCCGCACCGCCGAGGCGGTGGAGGCCTACCGCAAGGCGCTGGAGCTGAACCCGGACTACGCCGGTCCGCGCACCAAGCTGCGCCAGTTGGGAGAGGAACCTTAACCACAGCGGAGGTCCTCGATGCTTGGAAATATGGCCCCTCTGGACTAAACATCATTCCGACTCCCTCGCCATAACAACTGTGGAGGTTCCCGATGCTGAAAGGTTTCGCCGAAATCCATGCGAGGGTGAAGGGGGCGGCGCGCCGTCGGCTGGCCGTGGCCGGAGCGGCCCACCCCCACACGCTTCAGGCGGTGTCCCAGGCGCACGGGGCCGGGCTGGTGGACGCCCTCCTCTTCGGTCCCGCCGGGGAGATTAAAGCCGCGGCGGAAAAGGCGGGGGTGGACATCTCCCCCTTCGAGATGCGCGACGTGGAAGGCGACGCACAGATTGCCGCCGCCGCCGTGGAAGCCGTCCGAAGTGGCGAGGCCGGGATGCTCATGAAGGGCAGCGTCCCCACCGGCGTCACCCTCAAGGCCGTCCTCGACAGGGAAAAGGGCCTGCGCTCCGGCGAGCTTTTATCGCACATCGCCTGCCTGGAGGTGCCGGGGCACGACCGGCTGCTGTGGGTCACCGACGGCGGGCTGAACATCCGGCCGGACCAGCCGACCAAGGCCGCGATTCTCTCCAACGCGGTAGGCGCCCTGCGCCGCCTGGGGTACGAGCGGCCCAACGTGGCGGTGCTGGCCGCCGTGGAGCAGGTCAACCCGGACATGCCGGAGACGCTGGACGCCGCGGCGCTGACCCAGATGGGCGAGCGGGGGCAGTTCGGCGCCTGCGAGGTGGACGGCCCCCTGGCGCTGGACCTGGCCGTGGACCTCGAATCCGCGCGGGTCAAGGGCGTGACGAGCCCCGTGGCCGGGAAGGCCGACGTTTTCCTGGTCCCCGACATCCACACCGGCAATATCTTCGCCAAGGGCCTGATTTACCTCGGCGGGGCCAAGGTGGGGGGGATGGTGGCCGGAGCCGCGGCCCCCATAATCCTTTTATCCCGGGCCGACACCACCGAGACCAAGCTCAATTCCATCGCCCTGTGCTCCGCCGGGGCGTGCTAGGAGGTGTTCCGTGGGCTGGGCCGATTGGCTCTTCGCCGTCGTTATGGCCGGATTCCTCCTGCGGGGGCTCCTGGTGGGCCTGGTGAGCGAGGCCCTGGGGCTGGCCGGCATCATCGTGGCCTACATGCTCGCCGCCGTCCTCTATACGCCCGTGGGGCAGCTCTTCGCCGTGGACGTGGCCGGATTCGACGTCAGCGGGCCCATCGCCTTCATCGTGGTCTTCATCGCCGCGCTGGTCGGGGTGCACTTCCTGGCGAAATTCCTGACCACGCTCATCGACGCCACCATCGTCGGCTGGCTGAACCACCTCGGGGGCGCGGTGCTGGGCCTGGTGAAGGGCGTATTAATCTGCGCCGCCGTGGTGCTCTTCGTCCACCGCCTGCCCTCGGGACCCGAAACGCGCCGGGAGCTTTCCGAGGGGCCGATTTCACGGCCGGTGTCCGCCTTCGCCAAACCGCTGGCCTACCTCATCGAGGCGCTGGCCCCGGCGGTGGAGGACGACGCCTGGTGGCGGCCGGGGCTGGAAGAAACGCTCGGCGTCCACGACGGCGAGTGGGAACTCTTGGAAGGAGAAGGTAATGGGTAGGTGGCTCGTTCCGGCCGCGCTGGTCGGGCTCTTGTTTTTAATCGGGTGCGCCGGGGAGGAGCCGGAAATCCCCCTCGCCGACTCGCTGGAGGCGCTCTTCCCCCTGGCCGAGGAGCTGCTGGCCGCGGCGGATAAAATCGAGGACGAGGGCTTCGAGACCACCGCCTGGCTCGTCCGGGTGGAGGACGTCCCCGCCACCCACAAGCTGGCCCGGCAGGCCAAGGCGGCGCTGCGCGACGCGGTGACCGCCTTCGGCTCCTACGCCGTGGGCCAGCTGCCCAACGACTACGTGGCCGGCATGGATTACTACCACCAGTTCGAAGATATTATGGACCGGATGCTGGTCGAGGTGATGTCGGAGGATGAGGCGAAGTAAAGGACAGGGGCCGACCTACACGGTCTTCGGACGGAAGGTGTCCCGGCGGGCGGCGCACTGGGCCACCGCGTTCCTGTTCGCCGTGGTCGCGGCCCTGGGAATCGCCTGGGTCTCGGGGGATTTCGAGGACCCCCGGGCCACCGCCGACGCCCTGGAGGCCATCGGCGCCCGGGTCATCGACGCCTCGGAGGGGGTGGTCGAGGGCGGCGAGCCCTTCGACGTGCGGCCGTGGCTGGAGGAGGTGGACGGGGTTCAAAGCTTTTTGAACTTCGCCGGCTTCGCCAAGGACGAGCTGCGGGCGACCATCCGGGGTCTGGGGCGCTTTTCCGAGTCCCGTCAGCGGCGCGACCTGGAGCTGGCCCTGGGGCACTACACCCGCTTCCACCGGCATCTGGAGGAGCTCCGGGGCATGTGACCGGGGCGGGGTGGGCCTGTATGTGAAAGAACGATGCCTGAATGTAGGGCGGGGATTTTAATCCCCGCCGCGGCGGCCCGCAGAGGGGCCGCCCTACATAAAAAAACATTCGTTGGCCGTTGACGTGCGATGGCATTGGGGCGGGTGCCCACACCCGCCCGCGGGCGGCCCCTACATCCCCCGCAGCAGCTCCGCGGCCTGCATTTTCAGCGGCCGGAGCGCCCCGGCCTCCGCCGGGCTTTCCGGCGCCAGGTCCAGCAGCGCCTCGAAGCGCGACCGGGCGCCGGCGGCGTCGCCCAACCGCAGCAGCGTCCGTCCCAGCCCCAGCAGGGCCGGAGCGAATCCCGGCCGGTCGGCGAGCACCGCCCCGTAATCGGCCCGCGCGCCGTAGAGGTCACCCCCCGCCAGCTTCAGGTCCCCCCGCCGGGTCAGTAGAACCGGGAGGGGCCCCAGGCGCTCCAGGCCCACGTCCAGATAGCCCGCGCCGTCCAGGGGCCGCCCCTGGACCGCGGCGGAATCGGCCGCCCCCAGGTAGGCGTCACGCCAGTCCGGGGCGACGCGCATCGCCCACAGGTACGACTCTTCGGCCTCGGCGTACCGGCCCAGCGCCGTGTACAGAGTGGCCAGGTCCATCGGCAGCTTCGGGGAATCCTCGCCCAGTTCCTCCGCCTGCAGATACTTTTCCAGGGCCTCGTCGAGCCGGCCCTCGCGGTGCAGCGCCACCCCCCAATCCAGATAGAGCGACGGCGGCGTCCGGGCGAAGGCCGCCTGGGCCCGCCCGAAGTAATCCGCCGCCTCGGCGTTCCGGTCCGCCGCCAGGAGCCGCGAGGCCACGTTGTAGTAGGCCGTCCCCCGGTCGGAGAGCTTCTCGATGTTCTCGTCGGGCAGGTTCGTCCCCACGGCCAGAACGGCCAGAACGCCCGCGGAAATGCCGAGCTCACGCCACCGCTTCTCCCGCACGAACTCGATGAGCCGCCAGGCGGCTATTCCGGCGAAGGCGCAGGCGAGCGGCACGACGGGGAAGCGGTAGCGGCCGGTGATGAAGAAGAGCACCACCGCCGCCGCATAGAACAGGGCGACCAGGTACACCGGCGCCAGTTCCCGCCGCCACCGCCAGCCCAGCCCCAATCCCAGCAACGCCAGCGGCATCACCACCGCCAGCGTCGGCCAGGGCAGCCCCAGCCACGGGACGACCTCGGTGTAGTGGCCGTAGGATTCGAGCTGGGGCCACTCGTAGCCGTGGACGAAGTACCACGCCTTGCGGAAGAGGTTGACGACGAAGCCGCCCGGGTCTTTCCCGATGTACCGCAGGGCCTCCTTGAGCCAGTACCGGTTGGCCTCGGCCAGGGTCACGTAGTGGCCGGTTACCCGCGAAAAGTGCAGCCTCCCCGTGGCCTCGTACACCTCGCCGGTCTTGTATTGTTCAACAGGCGGGCTATACAGCCCCACTCCCCCCGGATGGTTGCCGATTTGGAGGTTGATTCCCAGGTTGGCCGTGGTGAGGATGAACTCGCCGGACTGGGCCGCGTTGTAGACCGTCACCGGCAGAATCGGGAGAAGGACGCAGCCGGCCAGGATGCCCGCCCGGCCGAACGCCCTGCGCCAGCCCTCTTTTTTCAGGACGACAACCAGCCAGACTAAAAGCGCCGGGACCACCGCCAGAATAGTGCCCCAGGCCAGCCCGCCCAGGCCGAGGCAGACCCCGGCCCCAATCAGGTTCCGCATCCGCCGGTTTTTGGCGAAGCGCACGAGCTGCAGCGTGCCCAGGGTGAGGACGAAGGCGGCGATGCTCGTCACCACGAGCATCCCGTCGTGGAAGAGCGCCGGACCGAGGACCGCCAGCAGCCCGCCGCCGATGACCCCCGCCCAGCGTTTCCCCGTGGCCTCGAACACCAGCCGGTACACGAACAGCGCCGTCAGCGCCCCGAGAACCATCTGCACGAGACGGGCCCACAACAGCGGCTCCAGCCCCAGAACCCGGAACGCCGCCAGGAAGAGCGGGTACAGCGGCGTCATGAAGAAACCCTCGGGCGCCTCGAACGTGCCGTTGGCGATGGCCCCCGCCTGGGCGTAGTACGTGTGGCTGTCGTTGGTCAGAAGGTCCCAGTAGAGGGTGCCGGAGAGGGAGGCGAGGAAGGCGAGGCGGACCGCGAGCGCCGCGGCGAAAAGGACGAGCCCCAACCAGCGCTTGTCTTCGCGCAGCCACTTCAACACTCTGTCGAGGATTCTTCGCAATTGTTCGTTAATCGCCGTCCTCCCCGGCCCGGCGCGAAACAGCCAGAATCCCGAGGAGGCACAGCGCGCCCACGAGGCAGACCGCCAGGTCGGTGAGGGTGAACCAGGTCGAGAACCTTCCCCAGTCCAGGAGCGACCAGCTCGCCTTTACCCCGACCGCGGCCAGGGCGTAGACGACGGTCTTCAGGCCCGGCAGCCGGCCGCTCCGGGCGGGAAGAAAGGCCAGAAAGAGCGCGACCGCGGCGAGGAGGTCCAGCAGGGTGTACAGGAGCCCGCCCGTGGAGGCCGCCGCCGACCAGCCCGCCTGCACGAGGAGGGTGATGCGCCGGACGAGGAGCGCCGCCGCGGCCGCCAGCCCGCCGTAGATGACGAGGAATTCGACCCGGGGGGAAATTTTCATATCGGTACTGCCCGCCTTGAACGGACAAAACTATACCACCCCGGGGGGTAATAAAAAAACCCCGCCCATTCGGACGGGGTGCCGCCGGGATGACGGGCTGATGCGGGGGTGTGAAACACCGGCGGTCTTAACCCATTACTCCCCGATTCGGGGCTTATTTAACCGATTACAGACTGGAGCCATTACGGACCCCGGACCGGAGTCGGCGGGATTATTACGTTTACACATTGGGAGAACACAGAGCGGGCCTTCCGGGCCGGGGACGGGAAAGAACCTCGTCTCCCGGAATTCGAGATAGGATTTGCCCTTGATAAAGAAAGCTTCCAGCATAGTCGTCCTCCGACATCTTATAAAAGCAACAAGCATGCCAGGAAAACGGATGCGTCGTGGAGCGCTTGTACGCGTTTCGATGGGACCCAAAAAGCGCGTCAGGCCCCAGATTGACCCCGCATTATGGCGTTCGGGACGATACTTCGGCGATAAAAAAAGGGCGGTAATCCGCCCTTCGTCGTCGTCCGTCAAATTCAATCAGCGCGGGAGCTCGATTCCCTCCACCTCGCCCCCGGTCTTTTCCCGGAGCCTCTCCCCGACCCGCTCGGCGATTTCCCGAAGCGGTCCCAGGGCCGCCGGGTCTCCGACCTCGATAACCAGGGTCCGGCCCCGGAGCCCCCGGACACGGGTCCGCCGGGCGAGGGAGGACCCGACGACCTCCTCCCACATCAGGCGCAGCCGGCCCAGATGCACCGCATCCCGCAGCCGCCGGGTGCCGAGGCTTTTCCCGACCAGCTCGCCGATGGGCCTCGGCTCACCCATCACGGATTCCCGTCGGAATCGTCGCTGAAGACATGCTTCTTGCCGCGCCGCAGGGCAATGGAGACGAACAGGGCCGAGCCGCCGAAGAGGATAATCACCCCGATGGCCATCATGACCCACGCCGCCGGAGTCATGTTCCGGGTCCGGTCGATTGTCTCCAGCCCGTCCTCGACGGCCTTCCGCAGCCCGGGCGACAGGTCTTCCCGGGCGAGACTCTGCAGAAACGCCCGCCCCTCGTCGTAGCCGATGGGCGCCAGGGCCGTGACGGCGGCGGCGCGCACCTCGTCCGGGAGACCGGGGTCGTCGGCCAGTCCCGTGAGCGTCGAGTAGGCCCAGTCGCCCTCGATGGCCCCGATGGCGCCCGCGGCGGCGGCGCGCACCTCGACGGCCTGCCGCCCATCCAGCGCCAGGGACTGGTGGAACTCGGCCAGCCTGTCGTCCGCCATCAGACTGACGACCAGCGCCGCCCGTTCCGCCCCGTCCTTCTCCCGGGAAAGCCCCGCCAGATACCCCGCGGTCCAGCCACCGGGGTCGCCGTCCAGGGCCGCTTCGACGAGGGCGTCGGCCAGAGCCCGGGGCAGCTCCTCGCCGTCGGCGCCCTCCACGGTCACGCGGCCCAGCAGGTCGGCGGCGGCGGCGCGCAGGCCGGGGTCCTCGGCGGCATCGGCCACGATTGCGGCCAGCGCGTCGGCGGAGTCCTCGACGTCCGCGTCTTTCCCGCCCAGTTTTGCAACGAGCGCCAGGCGCTCCGCGTGCCGGGCCGCCGACTCCGGGGTCGCGGACCACGACTCCGGCGCGAGGGGGCCGATGGTCGTCGCCGGCTCTCCGGCTCCCGCCGCGACCGACGAGACGAGGAGGACGGCCGCCGTCAACAGATTGAGCTTATTCACCGGTCCCACCCCCCCCTTCGCCGGCCAACGCCCGGTTTTTATTCGTACGCAAGCGCATGAATACGAAACTCAGCACGAAGACCAGCGCCACCACGCCCCAGCCTCCGGCGAAGAGCGCCCAGTCCGGATAGCCGCCGTACGGCTCGGTGATGGTCTTCACCAGGTCCATGCCGAAGGTGACGACCAGAATCGCCGGGGTGAAGTATTTGACGAGGAAGTCCCACCAGCGGCCGGTTTTTATCTCGCTGTCCCGGTTGGCGTACTCCCGGAGCTTGCGCGCCCCGTAGAGCCAGCCCAGCACAATGCACTCGAACAGGCCCCCCAGAATCAGGCCGAACTTGTTGATGAAGTTGTCCACGATGTCCAGCCAGTACAGCCCGCCGTCGGTGGCGAACAAAAGCCCGAAGGCGAAGGCGATGATGCAGACCGTGATGAGCACGGGCTTGCGCTTGAGCCCCAATTTATTGACCCAGGCCTCCGCCGAGGCCTCCACCAGGCTGAAGGCCGAATCTATGCCCAGGGTCAAAAGCATGATGAAGAAGATGGCGGCGAAGAAGCCGGGCCAGAAGGGGAGCTGGTTCAGAATTGCGGGGTAGACGGCGAAGACCAGCCCCGGCCCCGATGCCATCACCCCCGCCACCGTTTGGTGGGCTCCCGTTGCTAAAAAGCCGAGAGTGCTGAAGACGGTGATACCCGCGAGGAAGCTGGTGGCGCAGTTGGACAGGCTGATTATGATGGCGTTGTTGTTGATGTCCGACTTGCGCGGCAGGAAGCTGGCGTAGGTAATCATCACGCCGAACGCCAGGGAGAGGCTGAAGAATATCTGCCCGTAGGCCGCCAGCCAGACGCCGGGGTCCAGGAGCTTGCTCCAGTCGGGGTTGAGGAAGTAGTTGAGGCCCGCGCCGGCCCCCTCCAGCGTCGTCCCGCGGACGGCCAGAATCAATAAAAGCAGCCAGGGCAGCGGCACCGTCACCAGGACCACCTTCCCCACGCTCTTGGCTCCCTTGCGGATGGCGAAGTAGATGGCAATCCAGGTGAGGGCGAGCCCGGCCACCAGGGGCCAGTTCAGCCCGCCCAGCTCATCCGGCCCCGAGGACAGGTGCAGGAGCTTGTCGGTGAAGAACCCGCTGGGGTCGCTCCCCCAGCCCAGCGAGAACGACTGGAACAGGTAGTTGAAGCACCAGCTCATGATGACGGCGTAGTAGGCGGTGATGACGAAGCCGACCAGGACCATGAGCCAGCCCACCCACTCCGCGTTCTTGCGGGCCTTGAAGAAGGACATAGGCGCGCCGGAGGCCATCTTGTGCCCCAGGCTGAACTCGAGAATCATCAGGGGTATACCGGCGGTCAACAGGGCGACCAGGTAGGGGATGAGGAAGGCCCCGCCGCCGTTCTCGTAGCAGACGAAGGGGAAGCGCCAGACGTTGCCGAGGCCCACCGCCGAGCCGATGGCGGCCAGGATGAAGGCCGAGCGCCGGTTCCACTTCGCCGGCGGGCCGGAGTCCAGGAGCTTGGGCGTGTCGCTCATGCACCCGTCCTTTTCGAGTTTGCCGACG
>CAYTCV010000023.1:0-4756 GCA_964436465.1 uncultured bacterium | reverse complement strand
TCGGGAACGCCTATAATACGGACGGCGTTATCTTTATTGAACCCGCGCCGAGCGTCGGCGCACCACCATGCGCGGAACCGTCATCGCTTTAATCCTCTGCCGGGCGGCCCTCGCCGCCACCACCTGGACCGCCATGTACGTGGACGAGGCCAAGGTGGGCTACTCCTACACCACCCGGGAGGCCATCGCCGAGGGCGACGGCGCCGGCGGGGTCTACATCGAGGACTACTCGACGATGCGGCTGTCGCGGGCCGGCGTGCCGGTGCTCACCAGCGCCCGCCGTCGGGAGACCTACGACGCGGCCGGACGCCTGACGGCGGCCTCCAGCTACACCATCTCCGGGGCGGACACCCTCATCGTCAACGCCGCCCTCTCCGGGGAGGTGCTCGAGGTGGAGCGCATCCAGGGCCTCTGTGTGGGCAAGTGCTACCTGGAGGGCGGTCTGGTGGGCTCCCTGGGCCTGTCCTTCGTCGTGGGCGGCCTGGGGCCCGGGGAGAGCGAAAACTTCTCACTCTACGCCAGCGACTACTCCGAGGTCGTGGAGGGGACCTACACCCGGGGCGTTCTTGCGGATATCACCTTCGACGGCGAGACCTTCCCCGGCCGAATCGACACGGTGGACTACGGGGGCTCGCCGCGCGACAGCTACTTCGACGCCGCGGGCGAGTGGCTGGGCACCCTGCTGCCCGGCGGGATGTCGGTCCGACCCGCCGCGGACGAGGCCGACGCCAAGGCGGGGCTGACCTGGGTGGACCCGACGGCCACCGCCGCCATTTTCCCCGAGGGGGACATCCCGAACCCGCGGGAAACCGAGCGGCTGGTCCTGCGGGTCGAGGGGACCGCCCCTCCGCCGGACGGCCCCTTCCAGCGGGTGGAACCGGCCGGGGACGGCGCCTGGCGGGTCACGGTGCGCCGCCGCCCCTTCCCGGATTTCCCGCCGCCGGAGCCTTTCCCTCCGCCCGGCTACCACCGCGAGCTGGATGAGCTGGCGGCCTCGCTCACCGCGGAGGGCGACCCGTACAACACGTATCTGAATATCGTCGACTGGGTGGCGCAGAACCTGCGCGAGAGCCCGGTGACCCTGGAGCTCACCCCGGCGGAGACCTTTGCCCGGCGGCGGGGGGACTGCACCGAGCACGCCGCCCTGGTGACCGACCTGTGCCGCCGGACCGGCATCCCGGCGCTCACCGTCATCGGCCTCGTCTCCGGCGTGGGGGGGAAGCTGTACTATCACGCCTGGAACGAGGCGTACGTGGACGGCCTGTGGCGCGCCAGCGACGCCTTCATGAACGAGGACGCCGCCGACGCGGGGCGGCTGGTGCTTCTGCGCGACCCCACCGGGGTGGAGCGGACCGCCGTGCTGGGGCGGTTGACCGGCGTCGCCGTGGAGGAGGTCGAGCCTTGACCGGCACGGCGCTGCGGGTCTGGCTGTCGGTGGCCGGCGCCGTCGCCGCCGCCGTTGTGGGGGATTGGGTCGTCCTCGCCGCCCTGGCGGGCCTGGCCGTCGTCTGTCTGTTCATCTGGGGAGCCGGGCTGCGGGGGGTGATTCGAGCCCTCCTCCTGGGCGCCTACCTGGTCTTGCTGGCCGGGGGCCTCACCCTGGCGGCCCGGGCGATGGCGGGACCGCTGACCTGGGACGCCTCGCTCCCGGCGCTCACCCTCTCCCTGCGACTGCTGGCGCTTTTCCTCTTCGCGGGTCTGTTGGCCGGGGCCGGACCCCGGGGCATCACCGCCCTGGTGCCGGGACGACCGGGTCGTCGTCTGCGGACGAGATTGGAAATAATCTTCGACTCCTATGTGGTCGGCCTGGCCGAGGGGCGGGGGCTCCTGGCCGACGGCTGGCGGGCCCATCCCCGCCGGGGCCGACTGGCGGCTTACCTGCGGGCGCTTCTGGCCGCGGTTGACGCGGGGGCGGTGGCGCGCGGCGAGCTGGCCGCCTGCGCCGGAGAACGGGAGTCCGAGGCATGAACCCCACCTGCGCCCTGGTGCTGGCCTACGACGGCACCGATTTCTCCGGCTGGCAGTTCCAGCCGGAGCGCCGCACGGTGCAGGGGGAACTGGAAAGAGTCCTGGAGCGTTTCTACGGCCGGAGGGTCCCCGTCGCCGGCTCCGGGAGGACCGACGCCGGGGTGCACGCCCGGGGCCAGGTGGCGGCGTTCAGACCGCCGCGGGTCTACCCGACCGACACGCTTTTCCGCGCCTTCAGCGCATTCCTGCCGGAGGACATCCGCCTCCTGCGCTGCGCCGAGGCGGAGCCCGGATTCGACCCGCGCCGCGACGCCCTCTCGCGCACCTACGAGTACTACCTCCTACCCGGCGGCTCCCTCTTCCACTCCCGCTACGCCCTGGCCGTCGAGGAGGGGCTTGACTGGGAGGGGATGGCCGAGGCCGCGCGGCTCTTCGAGGGGCGACGGGATTTCGCCGCCGTCGGGAGCCCGGTGAGCCCGGTCGGGGGCACGGTGCGGGAGGTCCACCACTGCCGGTTCGAGGAGGGGCGCGGTTGCCGTAGCCTCGTCGTCACCGCCGACGCCTTCCTCCACCGGATGGTCCGCGCCGTGGTCGGCTGCCTGGTGTCCGTGGGGCGGGGGAAGATGACGGTCGGCGACATCGCTCGGCTGCTGGACTCGGCGGACCGGTCGCGGGCGCCCGCCGCGGCCCCGGCCCGGGGGCTCTTCCTGGCGCGGGTGGACTACGCGGATTTTTTCTACGAACCCGACCCGGGCCCCTTCCGGCATAACTTTGCTTAAATGTAATTATCTCGATTAATTACAACGAGTTGCGTGAATCACCCCATCCCCTTCCGCCCTCTTTCCGCGCCGTATCCGCCGCCGCCGGGCCCCACCCCGGGATGACAAAACCCGTAAGATGTATTATATTATAACCGTAGGTACTTGACCGCGCCGCGCACGAAAGCATTCACCCCGACCGCGCGGCGTCCGTGAACGAAAGACACACCCGATGACCCGCTCGCAGGACCAGGAACACTACGGCCGAATCGAGGTCTTCGAGGCCTTCGGCCAGGCGCTGACCGGCTCGTTGAATCTGGCCGAGATTCTGCGCCAGATGGCGGCGGTCGTGGTCGAGCATCTGGGCTACCGCAACTGCGCCATCGTGCTGCACCACCCGGACCGGCACGAGCTCGAGGTCCACACCATCGTCGGCCTGAACTACGAGCCGATGGCCGGCGCGCGCTTCCCGGACACCCAGGGCGTCACCGGCGAGGTGGTCCGCACCGGCCGGACGGCGGTCATCCCCGACACCCGCAGCGAGCCGCGCTACATCTCCGGTCAGCCCGGCGGTGAGAGCGGCCGCAGCGAAATCGCCGTCCCCATCACCTTCGGCGGCCGGGTCATCGGGGTTCTCGACTGCGAGTCCAACGAGCCCGGCGCCTTCGGGGACTACGACGCCCGCCTGCTGGGCACGTTGGCCTCGGCCATCGGGTCCGCCATCCACAACGCGAATCTCTACACCCAGGCCCAGCGCATGATAGAGGAGCTCGAGTCCATCCTCGAGGTATCCAATCTACTGTCCTCCTCGGGCACCCTCGACATCCTCTTCCGGCGCATCCTGGAGCACGCCTGCCGGATAACCGACTCCAAGGCCGGCTCCATCTCCCTCTTCAACCCCGACGACAATTTGATGCGCCTGGCCGCGGTGAAGGGGCTGAACGTGATGGTCAGGCCGGACGCCACCTGGCCGGTGCGCGAGGGGAGTATCACCTGGCGCATGATGAATACGCCGGAACCCATCGTCGTGCCCGACATCTCTCTGCAGGCGCCCGGCGGGGGGAAGGCGGTGGAAACCGCGGGCATCGCCGCGTTCGTCGCGGCCCCCATCTTCTCCGGCGGTCACTTCAACGGCGTCCTCTTCGTGGACGACTTCCACCCGCGCAATTACCCCTTCGAGGACGTCCGCCTCCTGGCCATCCTGGCCAACACCGCCTCGGTGGCCATAGACGCCGCCCATCTCAACGAGAAGCTGTCCAGCTTCGCCTTCACCGACGCCCTGACCGAGCTCCCCAACCGCCGCAGCTTCGAGGAAACCCTGGAACGGGAGACGAAGCGCGCCATCCGCTACAACCACACACTCTCCCTGGTCATCTTCGACCTGGACCACTTCAAGAAGTACAACGACTTCTTCGGGCACCGCGAGGGTGACCTGGCCCTGCGGACCATCTCTCGAATCATCCGGGAGACCATCCGGGACACCGACTTCCCGGCCCGCTACGGCGGCGAGGAAATCGCGGTCATACTGCCCGAGTCCGGCTCGGAGGAGGCGCTGGCCCTGGCGGAACGGACCCGGCGGGCGGTGGAGAAGCTGCCCTACGGTCCGTCTCACCCGCTGAAGCGGAAGCTTACCATTTCGGGCGGCGTGGCCTGCATGCCGGACGACACCTCTTTCCGTGAGGAACTGGTGACGATGGCGGACCAGGCGCTCTACCACAGCAAACGCCACGGCCGCAACCGGGTCATCCTCTGGAGGGATTCCCGCCAGGAGTCCCGCCCGGTCATCCCCACCAAGCTGAACCTCCCCGGACTGGGCGGCATCGACCGGCCCAACCCCCTGCTGTAAACGTTTCGGCCCGCGAATCTTCCTCCCCCCTTTGGGGGGCGGCGCGCCGACGGGTTAGGGAGAGTGGTGTAGCTACCCCCTCTCCCCTTTGGGGAGAGGGTGGGGTGAGGGGTGAAGCGGCGGGGATAGAATCCCCGCCCGACATTTCGGCGAACAACGGTTAATTAATACCGCGGGCGGGGAC
>CAYTCV010000022.1:0-24839 GCA_964436465.1 uncultured bacterium | reverse complement strand
GGAACGGCCGAAAATGCGACGACTACGAGTAAAAGAATCGTAATCCTTGTCATGGCTCCATCTCCTCAATCCGTCAGGTCGGGATTGTGAGTATCATCACCGGAAATCAAACAGAAAGCCGCTAAAATCGCCAGAAGAGAAGAGAACAACTTGAGTTTATCCATTTTATCCCCCCTTTTTTAGACCTCTCCCAAGTCTAATTTAAACTAGCACAAAAAAATAAGGCCGTCAAGGGCCACTGGAATAAAAAAAGGGGGCCCCTACCCCCGGGTCGGTTGGTAAATGCCCATGCGCGCCGCGCTAGAGCCCCAGCGTCTCACCCACGACGATGACCGAGTGCTCCCCCCTCCCGGCGCGCAGGTGGATGACCAGCCGGTTGCAGATGCGGTGCTCGGAGTCGCAGTCGTGACAGAAGCCGGTGTCGGCGCAGGGGGTGTCGAGCCCCAGGCGCATGGCGTTGGCCGGGGCGGCGAAGTTCCTCACCCTTGAGAGCGCCTCCTCCAGGTCGCCGGTGAGCTTGTTGATGCCCAACACGTAGATGACCCGACCGGGGCCGAAGCAGGTGGCGGCCACCCGGTTGCCGGTGCCGTCCAGGTTGACGATTTCACCGTCGGCGGTGACGGCGTTCACCCCGGTGAGGAAGACGTCGGCGGTCAGGCCCTTTTTTCGCAGGGCGGTCTTCTGTTCCCGGGATGCGTCGGGCGACGACGTGAGAACCTCGTGCCCCCGCTCGCGGAGGGCCTCCAGGGCGCCGATTTGACCCAGGGTGAGCGAGCCGCCGGTGCCCACCGTGGCCCCCGCGGGCACCCGGTCGAGGATTTCCTTCAGGGCCTTCTCCCGGGTCGGGACGAAGACCGCGTCGTAGCCCAGGGCCCGGAGCTGGGCGACCAGGTCCTCACCGGCCAGGCGGTGGTACTTGTGCAGGGCTTTATCCGCGGATTTATCGGCGGGGGTGGTCATCCGTCCTCCTCGTCGTATCGTTCGGCGGCGGGCCAGCCTTCCAGGGCGCGCAGGGCGGCTCCGCGGACCAGCTCCGGTCTGAAGCCGCGCCGTGCGAGATGGGCCAGGAGCCTCCGGGCCGCGGCCTCCCGGTCCAGCCCGGCCAGGGAGGGCAGCTTCGACCGCGCCGCCTCCTCCGCCAGCTCCTCCTCGTTTAAAGACATCTCGCCCAAAACTTCCCCGATGACCGTCGGCTCAACCCCGCGTTGGCCGAGCTTCATCCGAATCAGCCGCTCTCCGCAGGGTTCCCGGCGCTCCAGCTCCCGGGCGAAGGCCAGGGCGAAGCGGCGGTCGTCCAGCAGCCCCCGCTCCACGAGGCCCGCCAGGACCGTCCCGACGACTCCGGGCTCGAAGCGCCGCTCCAGCTTGGTCGAGAGTTCCCGCAACGCGTGGTCCCGCCGGGCGAGGAGGCGGTAAGCGGCGTTGCGGCACTTCCGGAGCTCGGATGAATCGTTCATCTTCGGGGGGATTATAGCAGCCGCGGCGGGGCCGGCAAAGTAACCCTTGTGAAAGCGCCCGCGGGTCGGTAAGATTGCCCTGCGCACGAAAGCGCGTCACCACTTTTTCCATGGCCCAGTTAGCCGACGTCGTTTTTTACCTCCACGCCCACCTCCCGTACCTTTTAGGTCACGGCACCTGGCCGCACGGGTCTGTGTGGCTGTACGAGGCGGCCGCCGGGGTTTACATGCCCCTTCTCCGGCGGCTCCGGGGACTGGCGGGGCGCGGGGTTCCCCTCCGCCTGGGCGTCGGTTTCACCCCGACTCTGGCGGAGCAACTCGCCGACCCGCGGTTCGAGGGCGGTTTCCGGGAGTACCTGCGGGGACACGCCGCCGCGGCCGCCGATGACGCCCGGGGGTTCGAAGCGGAGGGAAATCCGCACCTCGCCGGGCTGGCCCGGGTGTGGGAGGCCGAGCTTCAGGTTCAGGCGGAGGATTTCGACCGTCTCGGCGGCGGCATCCTCGGCGGCTTCCGCGACCTGGCCGACGGCGGTTTCCTCGAATTCGCGGCCGGGGCCGCCACCCACGGCTACCTTCCGCTCCTCGGTCGGGAGGACGCCGTGGAGCGCCAGGTCCGGCTGGGGCTTCTGGCCCACGGGCGGCATCTGGGCGGTTGGTCGGGCGGGTTCTGGCTCCCCGAGTGCGCCTATCGGCCGGGACGCGAGTGGCGGCGTCCGTTCACCGCGGATTCCCTCTCGCCGCGGGAGAGTACGGGTGTGCACCTGGATGCGGCGGGGGTCCGCTACACCTTCGTGGACGCCCACCTGGTCGAGGCTGAAATTCCCGAAGACACGCCCGGCGACCCGGTACTCCTCGAAGACTACCGCGAATCCCGCCGCCAATACCGCACCCCCTACCCCGACCGCTCCCCCTACGGCGTCTACGTCCCCGACGGGTCGTCTTTCCGCGTGCTCGTCCGGGACTCCGCCGCCAACCGGCAGGTGTGGGACGGCTTCTTCGGCTACCCCGGCGACGTGGATTACCGGGAGTTCCACCGGCGGAGGTGGCCCAGCGGCCTGCGCTACTGGCGGGTGACCGGAAAGGACGTCTACGTGGGCCACAAAGCCCCCTACGACCTCGAGGCGGCCCGGGCGAAGGTCGCCGAGCACGCCCGGCACTACGTGGGCGTCCTGGAGGAGCTGGCGGCGAAGGCCCCCGGCGAGCGGGTCGTCATCACCCTGCCCTTCGACTGCGAACTCTTCGGGCACTGGTGGTACGAGGGCCCGGAGTGGCTCTCCCTGGTTTTGGAGGGAGTCGCCGGCTCGGAGCGGCTCACTCCGGCCTTCCCCTCGGAGGCGCTGGAGCGCGTCCCGGCCGAGCCGGTGGTCCTCCGGGAGGGCTCCTGGGGTTACGACGGCTACCACAAGGTGTGGCTGGGGGAGCACGCGAGGGATTACTGGGACGCGGTTTATTCCGTGGAGGACCGCCTGGTCGCCGCCGCGAGGAAGCATGGGGACGATGGACGGGAGCTGGCCCGGCGCCTTCTGGCCGCCGCCGCCCGGGAGCTCCTCCTCCTGGAGGCCTCCGACTGGCCGTTTCTCATTTACTCATACTCGGCGCGGGACTACGCCCAACTGCGGTACAATCAGCACCGGGAGTGCTTCCACGCCCTGATTACGGCGCTGGAGCGGATGGATGAGGGCGGGATTCCGCCCGAGGCCGAGGAACTCCTCGCCCGGCGCGAGGCGAACGCACCCTTCGGCTGGGCCACCTGGGAGGAGCTCCGGTGAAGGACATCACCTACGCGGCCTCCCTCGCCTCGGAGAATCCGCTGGACGGCGAACGGTACTTCGCCGCCCTGACCGCGCTGCGGGCCTGGCTGGACTCCGGGGAGGCCCCCTTCCGCGGTTACCGACGTCGCTATACCCTCTTCACCCAACGCGGCGCGGCCGGCTTCCGCGAGTATCCCGACCTCCTCGTCCGTCTCCGCCGATGGCTCTACCCCCTGTACGTCTGGCTGCGGGTGGAGCTGGGCGCCGATTTCAAGGCCCTTCAGGTGCGGACCGGCATGGCCAGCCACACCGGGGCCGGCGCCGGCTGGGGGGCGATTCTCTGGGCGGCCGTCGGACGCGCGTTCATCTACATCATCCCCGGCTGGCTCGCGCTCTACGTGCTCAAGCCCTGGGAAATCAGCCTGGCTCTGGGAATAGTCTGCTTCGTCATCGCCGGGGTCGGCTTCATTTTATTCGAGTACACCCTGGTCCGCGCCGCGCTCACCGCCCGCGGCATCGCCTTCCGCGCCGAGCTGGCCCGGCTTCAGGACGGCGCCGTGAGCCGGGTCACCGCGGAGCTCGGGCTGGAGCTCCTGGTCAGCCGGCAGGTCAGCGGTCCGGGCGTCGAGCCGGAGGTCCCCCGCCGCCACAGCGTGGCCGACGTCGAGGGGGAAACCGGCGAGATGCCCCCGTCCACGGATTGAGCCCGATGCCGAGAGAATTCGCCGACAGCCCCGCCTCCCCGAACGACCGTCCCCCGGCGACCGGCCTCCGGCGGCAGGTTCCCAACCTGCTGTCGGTCACCCGGCTGGTCATGCTGCCGGTGGTGCTCTACCTCGTGACGCTGACCGACGCCTGGGCGCCCTGGGCCGCGGCCGGGCTGATGATTGTCTCCATGGCCTTCGACGGGCTGGACGGCCTTCTGGCCCGGCGGTGGAACGCCGTCACCGAGTTCGGCAAGGTCATCGACCCGGTGGCCGACAAGGTCTGCATCGGCGCGGCGGCGATTATACTGGTCATCTACCGGGACCTGCCGGTGTGGCTGGCCGTCGTCGTCGTGGGGCGGGACGTGCTGATTCTCCTGGGCGGGTGCCTCCTGCGGCACCGGCGGCGCGAGACCCCTATGAGCAACCCGGCGGGCAAGGCGGCGGCCTTCGTCATTGGGGCGACGCTGGTCGTCTACACCCTGCGCACGGGCCATCTGTGGCTGGAGACGGCCCTGTCCTGGCTCTGCGCCGCGCTGGTGGCGGTTTCCCTGGCGGTTTACATTTACCGGTACTTCAGGCTGATGCGCGAGAAGGGCGCCGACGCGGCGCCCGCGGGAGGTGCTCATGGCGACGAGGGACGTTGACCTGCGCTCGGACACCGTGACGCGGCCGGACAAGCCCATGCTGGAGGCGATGGTCAGTGCCGAGGTCGGCGACGACGTCCTGGGCGACGACCCCACGGTGAAGGAGCTCGAGCGGGTGTACGCCGGGCTGGTGGGGAAGGAGGCGGCGCTCTTCACCGCCTCGGGCTCCATGGCGAACCAGGTGGCCGTGGCCGCCTGGACCACGGGCGGGGACGAGGTCATCCTCGGCCAGGACGCCCACATCCTGGAGTACGAGTACGGGGCGCCGGGGTTTCTGGCCCGGGTGCTCACCCGGGAGGTGCCCGTGATTGACGGTGCGCCGGACCCGGACGCGGTGAGGAAGCGCTACAAGTCCGGCGAGTTTCACTCCTCGCGCACATCCCTTCTATGCCTGGAGAACACCCACAACCGACTGGGCGGCGTCGTGCCGAATCAGGAGATTTTCCGCGCCCTGCGCGCCTTCGCCGACGAGCGCGGGGTGCGGATTCACCTGGACGGCGCCCGCCTGTGGAACGCCTCGGTGGCCACCGGGAAATCCATGGCCGAGCTCGCCTCGGTGGGGGACTCGGTGATGAGCTGCTTCTCCAAGGGCCTGGGCTGCCCGGTGGGCTCGATTCTGGCCGGTCCGGCGGACTTCATCGCCCGGGCGCACCGGCTGCGGAAAATCTGCGGCGGCGGTATGCGCCAGGTGGGGATTCTCGCCGCGGCGGGCCTCTACGCAATCGAGCACAACTGGGCCCGCATGGCCGAGGACCACGAGAAGGCCCAGCGGCTGGCGAAGACCCTGGCCGGTACATCCTGGGCCCGGCTCGACCCCGCCGGAGTCCACACCAACATCGTCATCCCCCTGTTCGAGGGAGTGGCCTCGGACCGGGTGGTGGCAGAGGCCGGAGCGCGGGGGGTCCGCTTCTTCTCCTTCGGCCCGGACAAAGTCCGCCTCGTCACCCACAAGGACGTTTCCTTCGACGACGTGGACTACGCCTGCGAGGTCCTGGCGGACCTGCGCTTTTAACGATGCACGAGCTGGGCGTCACGCGGGAGATTGTGCGGGCCGTGGAGGAGGAGCTGGACCGGCTCCCGGAGGGCACGCATCTGATTAAGGTGAAGCTGCTGCTGGGCCGGCTCACCGGCTTCGTGCCCGAGAGCCTCGAATTCTGCTACGCGGCCCTCACGGAGGAGGGGCGGCTGGCGGGCTCGGAGCTGGAAATCGAGCGCCGGGACGGGCGGGTCCGCTGCGAGGGCTGCGGCGAGGAATTCACCCTGGACGAGCCGTACTTCATCTGCCCCGGCTGCGGGGGGAGGGACCTGACCGTCCTCGGCGGCCGCGAGTTCCTCATCACCGGCCTGGAGGTCGAGGAGGGGACTTGAGCGAGGAAAGCCTTTCCAGCCGCCTGATTTACTCCGGCCGCATCATGGAGGTCCGGGTGGACGAGGTGCGGCTGGACAACGGGAGGCACTCCGTCCGGGAGCTGGTCCGCGTGGCCGACGCCGTGCTGATGCTGCCTGTAATAGACCCGGACACGGTCCTCTTAATCCGTCAGTACCGCAAGGGACCGGAGGTGGACCTGCTGGAGCTCCCCGCCGGGAAAATAGACCCGGGCGAAGAGCCCCTGACGGCCGCGCACCGCGAGCTGCTGGAGGAGACGGGATACCGGGCGGGGAAGATGGAACGGCTGTCGGGCGTTTACACCTGCCCCGGCTTCTGCAACGAGCTCATCCACCTGTATCTCGCCACGGAGCTGAAGCGGGAGCGGCCCCGGCCCGACGACGACGAGCTCATCCACCTCGCGCCCACGCCGCTGGCGGAGGTGGAGCGGATGCTCCTCGACGGGCGGCTGGTGGACTCGAAAAGCGTGGCCGCCCTGGGGCTTTTCCTTCTTCGTCGAGACCGTGGCTTGGATGAACCTTGAGCGGGCCGTTTATCAATACGCGGACGGGTGGATTAAGCCCGGCGTGTCCGACGTCTCGACATGGGGGTAAGGGCCCTTCGGCAACCGCATTCACTCCGGAACGGCACGAGTCCGGTCCATAAAACAAGGGGCCCCGATGGGACCCCTCTCATGCAGATGCAGAGCCGTCCTACTGGGTGACGGGCTCCTCCGTGGTCTCGGTGGTGGGCTCGGCGACCGTACCGGTCTCCTCGGTCGGAGCCGTCTCGGTGGTCGGAGCGACCTCGGTGGTGGTTCCCTCGGTTACTTCCGGGGTCACTTCAGGGGTGACCGTCTCGTCGGTGGTGGTAGTGGTGGCCTCTTCTTTGGCCTGGTCACCGCATCCGACGAGAACCAACGGAACGATGGAGAAGGCGCCAATGAGCAGAATGACGAGTAGTTTCTTCATGTTACTCCCTTGTGTGCTGGCGGGTGTACCCGCCCTCATGTACGTGGGCGTTTTGCCGCCCGGCTTTGTTCTGTCTTTTCCGTATCTTCAAGATACAGTTTTCACAGACTAACACAGCGAAGAGGCTCTTGTCAAGGGTTTACTGAGTTTGGCATACTTGTCTAAGAATCTACCGTTCAAAGAGTTGACATGGCCGGTGTAAAAAAAGCGTTCAATCTTACCGGCGTGGTTCTCCACACGGGCCTGGGACGCGCCCCCCTGGCGGACGTGGCCGTC
The DNA here is from genome assembly GCA_964436465.1 of uncultured bacterium. Classification (GTDB taxonomy): domain Bacteria; phylum RBG-13-66-14; class RBG-13-66-14; order RBG-13-66-14; family RBG-13-66-14; genus RBG-13-66-14. Next base: position 17,667 of record CAYTCV010000022.1, on the reverse strand, counting down.
GCCGCCATGGTCGCCGCTTCCCGGGCGGCCGAGGTGGAAATCGACGTCCCGACCGGTGGGCGGGGGCAGCGGCAGGAGGCCGTCCGCGAGCGCTGCGAAAGGCTGTTCGGCTTTTCCGGCTGCGCCTTCAACAACAACGCCGCGGCCACGCTCGTGACCCTGGCCGCCACGGCCGCCGGGCGCGAGGTCGTCGTCGGCGTGTCCCGGCTGGTCGCCATCGGCGGGTCCTTCGCCATGCCCTCGGTGATGCGGCAATCGGGCTGCACCCTGCGGGAGGTGGGGAGCGTAAACCGGACCGCCATCGCCGACTACGCCGAGGCGATGGGGGAGGACTCGGGCGCCCTTTTCACGGCCCACCGCTCCAACTTCCGCCTGGAGGGACGCTTCACCGAGCCGTCGCTCGCCGAGCTGGCGGGGCTGGCGCACTCCCGCGGGCTCCCGTTAATCTACGACCAGGGCTCCGGCCTGGTCCGGGAGGTCCCCTGGGCGCCGGGGGCGGACACCGTGACGGCGGCCCTGAAGGTGGGCGCGGACCTGGTGTGCTTCTCCGGCGACAAGCTCTTCGGCGGGCCCCAGGCCGGGGTGGTCGTCGGGCGGGCGGACCTCGTGGAGGGCTGCGTCCGTCACCCCCTCGCCCGGGCGGCGCGGCTGGACAAGGTGGCGCTCGCCGGGCTGGCCGCGACCCTCGATGTGTACATCGGCGGGCTGGAGGACGAGCTGCCCGCGCACCGGCTCCTCTCCGCTACCGGGGACGAACTTGTAAAACGTGCGGAGGCGCTGCTCCCCGAGCTCGGGCGCATCGGGGGCGGGCGTTGGGAAGTGCGGGTGGAGAAAACGGTGGGGCGGGCCGGTTCCGGGGCGCTGCCGCTGGTGGATTTCCCCTCCGCCGCGCTGGTGCTTACGTCGAATGCTGCGGGCGGCCGGGAGATGGCGCGGGTGTTCCGCGCCCGCGGAATCTTCGGGCGGGTCGAGGACGAGCGGCTCCTGCTGGACCTGCGAGCCCTGTTGCCGGAGGAGGAGAGCGCATTCCTGGCGGCGGTATCCGCCGTAGCTTCCGGGCTGTAAAAAAAGAGGGCTTTCCCCTCGGACGGCGGCCCGCTCGGGTCGTTTTTTTCTTGACCGCGTCCTCACACCTGCCGGTCCAGCACCTCCTCGGCCAGTTCCACGAGCACGGGTCCGACCTCGGGGTGAGGGTGTCCCAGGGCGATTTCCCGGGCGCGCCGAGCGTAGCCCCGGGCGACCTCGGTGGCGTAGCCCAGCGAGCCGGTGCGGTCCAGGAGCTCGGCGACGCGTTTTCTCAGACCCCCGCCGTCCAGGCTCAACAGGCCGAGGAGCTCGCGGCCGTGCTCGTCGTGGTGCAGACCGTGGATGAGCGGCAGGGTCAGCCTCCCCGCGGCGAGGTCGTTCCCCTCGTCCTTGCCGGTAACCTCCCGGGCGCCGGCATAGTCCATCAGGTCGTCGGTTATCTGAAAGGCCATGCCGAGGTTGAAGCCGTAGCCGCGCATCCGGGCGGCCGTCTCCCCCCCGCCGGCCAGGAGGGCGCCCATCTCGCCGCAGGCCCCGATAAAGCCGGCCGTCTTGCGGGCGATAATTTCCAGGTACTCCCGCTCCATGGGCTCGAACCGCACCGCGAAGCCCCCGGCGGCGTCGGGTCGGAGAACTCGCCCCAGCCAGCGTGTCTCGTTGAGCTGCCTGATTTCCCCCTCGCAGAGGTCCGCCACCGTGCTCGCCAGAATCCGGACCAGGTCGGCCCGCCCCGTGGCGGTGATGAGGTGACGGATGGCCCGGGCGTAGAGGTGGTCCCCCATGAGCACCGTAATCTGGTTTCCCAGGTCGGTGTGGATGGTGGGCACGCCGCGGCGCGTCGCGGCCTGGTCGATGACGTCGTCGTGGATGAGGGTGGCCAGGTGGACCAGCTCGCAGACCGCCGCCACCTCCACCGCCGTTTCCCGCGGGCCGACGCCCTCGCTTCCGCCACGGGCCGCGAGGAGGACCAGAATCGCCCGCAGTCTTTTTCCACCGGCGGCGATGAGGCGGGACGCCATGGTGCTCACCAGCTCAAACTCGCCGGAGATGATATCCAGCAGCCGCTCCTCGAGACGGAGCAGCTCATCGTTCAGCAGGTCCTTGGCGGTGGCGAGCTTCACGGGTCAGGCCTCTATAGAGGGATTAACACGGCCAGGGCGAAACCCAGAGACAGGGCCAGATTGCCGGCCAGTTGGAGCTGGACCGTTTTCCCCTCGGCGGGCACGAGGGCCCGGGGCTTATCGTAGTTGGAGAAAACGCCCCGGACGGCGCCGACGGCCAGCGGCAGGGTGAGAAAAACGAGGAGCGTCCAGTAGGGCAGGATGCCCACGAGTGCCAGCACGAGCGAGGAGACGTACACCGCCGCGACGATGACGGCGAATCCGGTCCGCGAGCGGCGGGCGCCCAGGCGGACGACGAGGGTGCGTTTCCCCACCGCGGCGTCGGCTTCGATGTCGGGAATCTGGTTCACCCAGATGACGCCCACGATGAGGAACGCGGCGGCGATGCCGGCGTAGACGGCTGAGATATCGAAGCTCCCGGCCTGGACGTAGTAGCCGCCCAGGACCGGCAGGAGGGCCACGTCCAGCGCCACGACGAGCTCCCCCAGGCCGCGGTAGCCCAATTTGAACGGCGGCGCCGAGTAGAAGAACCCGGTGACGAGGCCGAAGAGGCCCAGGTAGAGGACCCAGTTCCCCGGCGTCAGGAGCCAGAGGACGACGCCGATGCCGCCCGCGATGAGAAAGCTTATCAGCGAGATGAGTCCCACGGTGCGCCGGCTGACCAGCCCGTCCTGGATGACCCGGGAACCGCCGTTGAACGGGGAGAAGTACCGGTTGGCCTCGTCGTTGCCCGACACGGAGTCGAAGAAATCGTTGGCGGTGTTCACGCCGGCGTTCAGGGCGGCTATGCCCACCACGGACAGAAGCAGCATCCAGGGGTCGAGCGTTCCCGTCCGCCACAGGGCCACCAGGTTGCCCAGGAGGGCGGCCGAGGTGGTGGCGGTGAAGAAAGGCGCCCGCAGGGTGCGGATGAGTAGTTTGAACGTCATGGGTCCCGATTCCCGTGTTGACGGTCGAACGACAACGCAGGATAGCATCCCGGCCTGGGGCTGTCAATGCAAGCCTTGCCTACGCAGCCGTCCGCCCGTATAATATGGCCGTGATATCCGAGATGCCAAGCCCCCCGGAACGGCTGCTCAAAAAAATCGCCGGACGCGAGGTCCTGGTCGTCGGCGACCCGTGCCTCGACGAGTACCGCTACGGGCCGGTCGGCGCCATCGCCCGGGAGGCGCCGGTGGCCTGCCTCGATGAGAGGGAGCGGGTCTACGCGCCGGGCCAGGCGACCAACGTGGCGGCCAACGCGGCCGCCCTGGGGGGGAGGGTGACCGTGGTCGGCGTCCTGGGCGACGACCCTGCCGGGGAGCGGCTGACAGGCCTGCTCCGGGAGCGCGGCGTCGCCTTCGCCGGAGTGATTTCCCCGGACCGCCCCACCACGGACCGACTCAAGATAGCGGCCACAGAGCCGGATGCCCAGCACGTCTTCCACTCGTACCGCGAAGAGCGGTCGCCGTTAGACTCTGACACAGCGGGGCGGCTGCTGAATACGGTGCGCGGGCTCCTCTCGCACAGCGACGCCGTGGTCGTCTCCGATTACTCCAACGGCGCGGTTTTTCCGGAGATGATTTCTCTGGTGCGGGATTCGGGGCGGCCCTGGGCGGGAGACACCCGGAATCCCCTGCAGGACATGGCCGGGGCGACCTGCCTGAAGCCCAACGCCCGCGAGGTGCGACTCTGGGGGGCGGATTCGGAAGCGTCCGACTGGAGAACCCTTTGCGAACGTTGTCGGCGCGAGCTGGATTTACAGTGGCTCTGCCTGACCCTCGGCGACTCGGGCCTCGAGCTCTACCACGACGGGGGTCGGGAGAAGGCCTCCGCCCTCTGCCCGCGCCACCTGGTCCGCGACCACACGGGGGCCGGCGATACCGTGACCGCGGTGCTGGGGCTGTCCCTGGCCGCGAGCCTGACCCCCGCGGAGACGACGGCGCTCGCCTCCTGGGCGGCGGCCGACGTGGTGGCCCAGCCGGGAACCAGCGTGCCCCGGGTTATTTCCCGATGAGCCGCCTCCTCGTTCTGGACTACGGCTCCAACTCCCTGCGCTGGCTCGTGGTGGACCGGGTAGACTCGCAGGAGACTGACGCGCCGCTGGGACCGGTGGAGAGCGGCGGACGCTCGACGGGTCTGGGCCGACCGCGGGAGGACGGGCGCGTTTCGGCGGAGGCCGTCGAGAGAACGCTGGCGGCCACCGAGGAAGCGGTTACGCGCGGACGCGCGCTGGGCGCCGAACGCACGGTGGCCGTGGCCACCCACTTCGCCCGCGAGCTGCCCGGTGTAGAGGCCCTGGCGGATGCGCTGAAATCGCGCTGGGGCGTGGAACTCACGCTGCTGTCCGGCACCGAGGAGGCCTGGCTGACCCGGGTGGGTGTGGAGGAGGGGCTGCGCTGCCTGGGTCTGGACGGACGGGCGTTTCTGGCCGTGGACGTGGGGGGCGGCTCCACGGAACTCTCCTGGTGGGGCGGCCGGGAGTTGCACACCCGCTCCTTCCCCCTGGGGGCCATCGGCCTCACCGACCGTCACCTCCATGCGGACCCCCCCGCGGCCGGGGAGATGGATGAATTAAAGGCAGGCGTCCGGGCCGTCTTGAGTCGGCTGCCGGAGGAGACCCACGGCCTGCCCGTCGTCGCCTCGGGGGGCACGGCGACCGCCCTGGCGGCGCTCTTCCTGGGCCTGAGTGAGTACCTTCCCCTGGTGATTCAGGGGACCCGGCTGACCCGCGCCGACCTGACGTCGCTCGTCGGCCGCCTGGCCGGGATTTCCCTCGCGGAAAGAGAACGGCTGCTCCCGACCGACGAAAGCCGGGCGGCAATAATCGTCGCCGGGGCCCTCGTCCTCGAAACGCTCACCGGGCACCTGGGCGCCGACGGCCTCCTGGTCTCGGATTACGACCTGAAGCACGGGGCGGCCATCGCCCTCGGCGGCGCGATGCCGTAGGGGCGGTCCTCTGTGGCCGCCCGCGGGCGGGGACGGAGCCCCGCCCCTACGAAGGACTTAGGACATGGCGCTTAAAACGCTGGCGGTGATTCTGGCGGGCGGCAGGGGCAACCGGCTGGGGGTCCTGACCGCCAAGCGCACCAAGCCGGCGGTGCCCTTCGGCGGGAAGTACCGCATCATCGACTTCACCCTCTCCAACTGCGTCAACTCGCTGGTCTACAACGTCTGCGTCCTGACCCAGTACCGCCCCCACTCCCTGCAGGCGCACCTGGGCCGCGGGGCGCCCTGGGACCTGAAGCGCTTCGACGGCGGCCTGACGCTGCTGCACCCGCACCCCGGCGGGGGGCTCGGCGGGTGGTATCGCGGAACCGCGGACGCCGTGTACACGAATCTGCCCTTCATCCGCTCCGTGAAGCCGGAGCTGGTGCTCATCCTTTCCGGCGACCACGTGTACCGGATGGACTACTCCCGCATGCTCGCCGAGCATGTGGAATCCGGCTCGGGGGTGACCATGGCGGTGATGGAGGTTCCCCGGGAGGATGCCCCGCGTTATGGTGTCGTCGAGACCGACGCCTCGGGGAACGTGGTTACGTTTTTGGAGAAGGTGCCCAATCCGCCCACGAACCTGGCCAACATGGGCATCTACGTCTTCAATACCGGGCTCCTGGATGAGCTCCTGGTGGAGGATGCGGCCCGGGAGGATTCGGAGCACGACTTCGGCCGCGACATGCTGCCGCGGTGCGTAGAGCGCAACGTACCCTTCCGCGCGTACAGGTTCATGGAGAAGTACTGGCGCGACGTGGGGACCATCGAGAGCTACTGGCAGGCCAACATGGACCTCATCGCGCCGGTCCCCGAGTTCGACCTCTACGACGAGAAATCGAGGGTGCACACCCGCTCGGCGGAGGCCCCGGCGGTAAAGCTGGGCCGCGGCGCCCAGGTCACCGAGAGCCTCGTCTCCAACGGGTGCGTGGTGGACGGGGTCGTCACCCGGAGCGTCCTGTCCCCGTACGTCGAAATCGGCACGGGAGCGGTGGTCCGCGACTCTATAATCTTCTCCGGGACGGTCATCGAGGAGGGGGCCCAGGTGGACCGCGCCATCCTGGACAAGGAAATCATCGTGGGGGCCGAGAGCCTGGTGGGCACCGGCGACGACCTCACCTACAACCAGCGCTTCCCCTCCATCTACAACTCCGGGATGACGGTTATCGGAAAGAACGCGGTGATTCCGCGCGGCACCTCCATCGGGCGCAACGCCTGCGTCTTCCCCGACGTTACCGACCCCCGGGCCTTCCACGACCGTGAAATAGCCTCCGGGGAAACGGTGGAAGGGTAGCGGAGGATTCGGATTTGAACGTCCCGACCCCGGAAACGACGCCGACGGCCGAGGAACCCCGGAAGGAACCCGGGGAGAGTCTTTTTAGTCGCGTACGCCGCGCGCTCGGGGTCGCATCCCGCAGCCTGGGCCGCTTCCTGGCCGCCGAGTGGAGGCGGGAGCGGACCGAATTCAAGGTCGACAAGGGCTTCCTGGCCCTCGGACTTTTCGTGGCGGTCGTCCTCTTCCTCATCCCCGTTCCCTCCTTCGACGCCTTCGAGCTCGCCATCCCGTCCTCCGGTGAGGTGGTCCGGACCTCCATGCCGCTGGCCCAGGGCCGGCTTTTTAAAATCACGGTGAGCGGGGTGTACCGCTTCCGATTCGGGGGCCTGGCCGACGCCCAGTTCGCCAGCGTGTCGGGCGAGTTCGACTCCCTGCGGCCCTCGGTGGTCCTGGGCGGCCGCCTGCTGCGCGCCCAGCAGCTCGACCTGGAGAACCACCGCTACACCTTCTATGTTGCCGGAGAGGGGAAACCGCTCACGGCCAGCATCTACGATACCTGGAATCGGGGCTTCGCCGAGAACACCGTCCCGTACTGGGACAACTCCGGCTACCTGGTGGCCAACGTGCGTGAGGCCGACTTCCGCTGCCTCGGCGTCCGCTCCGACGGCCCCGGTTATTTAATCCGCTACCACCTGGACCCCATCCCCGAGCCCAGCGACCGCGTCACGCTGAACGTCTGGCGGCTATTCCCGGACCGTGACCGCGAGCTCGTCTTCTCCGCCGATACCGACGCGCCGGTGAGTGATTACGGCGACCGGCACCGCCTCGGCCGCCTGGCGGTGAACGTCTTCCGCTGGAACGGCACGGCCAACCAGGGGCCTCTCCGGGGGCAGCCGGTCCCCTACGGGGATTACGTGGTCGAGCTGGTGGTGGAGTCGCCGGACGGCCGATTCAGCACCTGCGACTGGAACGACGAGCTCCGGTTGGCGCACCTGGCGGTCCTGCCGGGCCAAAATGCGCCCGACGGCCCCTTCACTCTGGTCCCCCTCACCGACGCCGAGGGTCGGGAGCTCTTCGGTCATAAAACCCCGCGCGCCCTCACGCCGACGCTCGGCCCGGCGCGGGTCGAGCTCGCGCGCGCGGACTTTCCCTGCCTGTACTACCAGTCGGGCGTGACCGACGCCGAGGGCTACGACAGTCCGGTGCTGGCCTACCTGAAGCGTCAGTTGAATCTGGCGCTCACCACCGCCGCCGAGCTCGACGGTACGCAGTTCATGCCCTGCCGCGACCCCTCCGGGCGTTTCGACGCCGAGCTGGTTCGCCTGCTGGCCGCCTTCCGGGAGCGGTTCGGTTACCCCGCGCCGACCGAGACGGCCTTCCTCGCCCGGTATACGAATCTGGGCGGGGGGGTGCCCGGCTCCCCGGTGCCTCGGGCGTATCTGGCCCGCGTGGTCGGGCCGGAGACCTTCGCCCGGCTGGAGAGCATCCGGTTTGAGCTGCCCGGTCTCCCCGGGGAGTGGACCCTGGCCGATTTCGACAACATCCCGACCTACGACGCGAACAATCCCTCGCGCAGCCTGTGGCACCGCTTCGTGGACATCTGCGCCCGCGTGAACGCCGAGCATCCCGACGGCCGGCCCCACCCCGGCTTCCTCTCACCGGAAGAGCGGGAGGCGGTGCTGGATTACACCAAGCGCTACGACATCTCCGATGAGGCCTTCCGCGCCTTCTGCCTGGCGGTGAGCTACCAGGAGTGCGGTCTGATGCACGTGCTCGGCTCGGGCCGCAGCTACCGCGCCGCCTACGGCCACGGCTCGGCCACGGGGTACATGCAGCTCACCGGCGCCGTGGTCCGGGGCGGGAATTACCTCCTGGAGTACGACGACGCCGGCGTCCGGCGGCGGGTGCCCTTCGGCACGCTGCCGATGGAAACGCGCTACGACCTGCGCTACATCGCCGACCTGAATCTCCAGGTGGGCATCAGCTACCTGAAGGGCCTGCTGTCCGAGCAGAGCCGCTGGAATTTCGACCCTCGCTTCCAGGACGGCTTGCTCCCCGGCGGCTGCTTCGATTTCACCACGGAGTGGGGCAGCCTCCTGCGGCTGAAGCTGGCCGGGGCGATGTACAACGCGGGCCCCTACGGCATCAAGGTCATCCTGCGCGACGTCTACTCCACCATTCCGCCGCCGCCCTCGGGCGTGAACGAGGCGACGTACTACCGGCAGCAAATCGCCACGGCCGAGGCGGTGGGGCGCATCGAGGAAGAGCTCGCGCAGGAGGGTGTGACCGAGGAGGGCGAAATCATCCTGGAGCCGACCGGGGAGGGGCCGGCGCCCGCCGATTTACCGGAGGCGGCTCCCCCGGAGTTCGACATGGACCGTCCCGGGATGCCGGGGTTGGACTACTTCTTCGGCCCCTGCGGCGGGGACATCGAACCGTTCCTCAACCGTTTCGCCTCCGACCTCCAACGGTACATCGCCGGGGAGTACCACTTCCCCTGCGAGAGCTACCCGGGCGGCGAGGAGCGGCTGTACCAGATTTTCCGGATGCTGGGCCCGTTCTGGATAAACCGGGGGGCGGGCGGCGACTGGGCCACCGCGGCGCTCATGAAGCTCGAAAAAGAGGTCATCGGCTACGTCGGCGGCATGGAGCGCAACGTACCCCTGTTCTGGAGGTCCGGCGAGCACATCTTCCGCGAGCGGGCGTTCGACATGCTGGCCTCCCGTGGCGTAACGCGGGCCGAGCTGGCCGAGGAGCCGGGGGAATCGGATGTTTCCGGTGAGGCCGAGGAGTTGGAGGAGGAGGCCTTCGTGGGTGAGGGGGCCGCCGTCGAAGGGGTAACAACACATGAGTGACCGGTCGGTGATTTCGCTGTTCCGTGAGGAGGAGCTGCCGCGCTACGATTTATCCCGGGCGCCGGCGCTCATCCGCCTGCTGGACGAACGGCTGCCCGAGGTGGACGACGACCTGTGGCGGCGCTGGGGCTCGTTCCAGAACGAGTTCCTCGACTGGACCCGGGAGCGGGCCGGGGTGAGCCCGGAGTACGTCGCCGAGAGCATCGCCCGCCTGGCCGAGCTCTTCGACCACCGGGGACCCCTGGAGGGGAACGTGCTGGACGTGGGCGGCGGCTGGGGGCTTCTGCGAAGGTGGTGGAGCGCGGGCGACGATTCATGCTTCGTCGTCCACGACCCGGCCCTGGAGCGTTTCCTCGTCGGTCCACCGCCCCTCTACCGTGAGCTGTACGGCGGGTCGCTGGAGCGCCCGATGACCTTCGTGGCCGGCTTCGGCGAGGAGCTGCCGTACCGGGACGCAGTCTTCGACGAGTTCATCTGCGCCGCGACGCTGGACCACGCCATGGACCCCCGGCGGGTGCTCGTCGAGGGTCGCCGCTGCCTGAAGCCGGGCGGGCGCGCCCTGGTCATCCTGCACTGCGAGGGGCTTTCGGGGGAGGAGAGGACGCTCCGACGGCCGCTCGGTGTGCGCCTGGGCTCCGCGCTCCGCCATCCCCTGCGGTCCCTGAAGAGGCTCCTGCAAGGCTCGAAGGACCCCCACCTGCACCACTTCACCGTGGAGGGACTGACCGCTCTCATCGAGGATGCGGGTTTCACGGGGGTCGAGGTCCGCCCGTACGGCGAGGGGTCCGGCGCCCGGGCCTTCCTCGCGCGTTCACCGGAGTAGCAACTAACTTAGGACTTGACGCGAGCACCCTTAGTAATCCATATTCATTTTGTGATTACCCCCGGACAGGTTTATCCTGTGCCGGTAATAGGACGCCGGGGAGCTTATAGCTCCCCGCGTTAGTCGGAGACTTGATGCCTTCATCGCCGGTTTAGGTGTATGTTGATGCGGCGTCTCTTTCGATCTTTGAGTGAACGACTCACTCCGACGCCTGCAATTTACAATGACCATCGGCGCTGTCTTTTTTGCGGCCCGCGGGGGGGTCGTACCACGGAGTCGCCTTACAACGTATTGTGTCGCACCATATATTAGACCTCCTGCAGTCCGCCGCAGCGCCTCCTCAACCGGGGGCAGGGCAGCCTGGAGAAATTGCTGCCGGGGCGGGACGGCTCGACACCGGCCGTTCATGTTAGGAGACCTTTTAAAAGGTAGGTTTTAGCGTTGCACCGTCGCTGTCACGGTTTTTGCTTAGCTCGTTAACCCTTGAATATTCCTGCGTTGTCTTGCAGCAAAAACACGTGCCAGCGCCTAACTCATCTCCAATTCGTGCGTTTTACTTCGCATAGCTTGCTTCGCTCGGTTGTCGGGTTAGTTAAAGGTTTCGAAACGTGAAGCACAATCCCGGTTCCGCCTTCAACATCCCCTGCCGGCCCGGACCGCTGAAAATCCGCCACCGGGTGGCGGGTATCATCACCCGCGGTGAAGGGCTCCTCGTCACCGGCTACGAGCTGAACGGGGGCTATTTTTACAGCCTTCCCGGCGGGGAGCAGCGTCCCGGCGAGACCGCGGTCCGGGCTCTTGCGCGGGAGCTCGCCGAGGAGACCGGCTGCCGCTCCGAGGTCGGTTCCCTGGCCTACCTCGCGGAGACCTACTTCGCCGACCCCTACGACGCGCGGCCGCTGCACCTCGTCGGCCTCTACTTCCACGCCGAAATTGAAGGTGAGCCGAGGCTGGGATTCGCCTCCCCCGACGAGCCCGAGGCGCGCATCATGACCGAGGTGCGCTTCCGCGACCGGCGCACTTTGAGTGAAATCGCCTTCTACCCCGCGGGCCTGGGCGACGTTTTACACGCGGATTGGGGCAGGAATTTGCCCGGCCGCTACCTGAGCCTGCCGGCCACCGAGAACACGCTGGGGGAATGCGTCACCGGCACCACGCCCCGGCCGAAGGACGGGATTCGGCCCCGGGGTGTGGCTGTGGTGGTGGAGGACGGGAAAATCCTCACCACCTTTTACGGCCGCAGTTGGTCCCTGCCCGGCGGCGAGGTGGAGCCCGACGAGCTTATCCCCGAGGCCGTAGTCCGCGAACTGGTCGAGGAGTCGGGCCTCATCGTGGAGCCGGAGCGCCTCCTCTTCGTCAACGACAACTTCTTCATCGACCCGGTCTGGGCGCCGGGGGGACTGCACGAGCTCGGCTTTTACTGGCTGTGCCGCGTCGCGGGCGGGGAGTTCGACCCCGGTCCGCACATCGAGCGCTCCGGGGAGTTCGAGGAGAGCATCCGGCTTTCCTGGCGCACCGTGGACGAGCTGCGCGGCCTGCCCTTCTACCCGGAGTGGCTTATTTCCGAGTTGGAGCGCGGGGTACGGAACGGCTGGCCGCCGGGCGTCCGCCATCTCGTCTCCGGGGACGCCCTGGCCCCGTAAAAATCGCCGTGGTATACTTGACCACGCTTAAGGAGGCGGCCCGTGGACGAGATGATTGGTTACTGCGGCTACGACTGCGGGACGTGCGCGGCCCGGTCCGACGACCCCGCCGTCCGGCAGAGGCTGATTGACGGCTGGCGCAGGTACTTCGGCCACCAGCACTACACCGCCGAGAACGTTCGCTGCGACGGGTGCCGGGCCGACGGCCGCCTGGCCGATAAAAGCTGCAAGGCCCGGCCCTGCGCCATCGAGCGGGGCGTGGAAAGCTGCGCCCTCTGCGCTGATTTCCCCTGTGACACAGTACGGCCCCTCTTCGCCACGCGCGAGGGGATGCTGGTCTTCACCTACCCCACCACCGCCGGCATCACGGCGGAGGAGTACGACCTGTGCCTGAGGCAGTTCGAGAGCCTGCCGCGGCTGATGCGTCTGATGGCCGAGGCGGGTAAGCTGCCCGGATGGCTGAAGGAAGATTCGGTCTAATTTATCACCCGTTTCCACCATCCTCCCCCGGAGGTTGACATGCCGCTTTATACGAACGACCAGTTGATGCGCGTGGGTTACGAGAAGGGCTTCGCCGTCGGGGCCTTCAACATCAACAACATGGAAATCCTCCAGGGCATCGTGGAGGCCGCCAAGGCGGAAAATTCCCCGGCCATCATCGCCGTCTCCTCCGGGGCGATGAAGTACGCCGGGACCGCCTACCTGGTGGAGATGGTGAAGCTGGCCGCCTTTGAGACCGGGCTCCCCTTCAGCCTCCACCTGGACCACGGCAAGGACTTCGCCGCCTGCGTTCAGGCGGTCAACGCCGGCTTCACCAGCGTGATGATAGACGCCAGTAAGCTCACCTTCGAGGAGAACACGGTCGCTTCGAAGGAGGTCACCCGGCTGGCCCACGCCTGCGGTTGCTCCTGCGAGGCCGAGCTGGGCCGACTCCAGGGTATAGAGGAGCATGTCCAGGTGAAGGAGGGGGAGGCGATTCTCACCGACCCCGACGAGGCGCGGGACTTCGTGGAGCGCACCGGCGTGGATTCCCTGGCGGTGGCCATCGGCACCAGCCACGGGGCGTACAAGTTCAAGGGCGAGCCGAAGCTGGACTTCGACCGCCTGGCCGAAATCAAGAAGCGCGTGTCCGTGCCGCTGGTGCTACACGGCGCCAGCGCGGTGCCCGACTGGGTTCGGGAGCGGGCGGAGAAGTTCGGCGCCCAGCTCGGAGGGAGCAAGGGCGTCCCCGACGAGGCCGTCAGCAAGGCCGTCACCATGGGCGTGGCCAAGGTCAACATCGACACCGACATCCGCCTGGCCCTGCTCGGGGCCGTCCGCGAGGTGTTCGCCACCGACCCCAGCCAGTTCGACCCGCGCAAGTACCTCGGCCCGGCCCGCGAGGCGGTCACCAAGGTCGTGCGGCACAAGATGCAGCTTCTGGGCTCGGCGGGCCAGGCGGGGCTGTACCGGTAGAAGATGAAACCGAGATTACTGACAGCGCTCTTGGTCGTGCTGTGCGTATCCGCCCCGGCGGCGGAGACGTACGAGATTGAAAAGTGGGCCGTGGGGGCGGTGGGACTCGGCTGGGCGGGCTTCGGCGCGGCGCTGGCCGGACCGGGAGAATACCTGATAAACCCGGCGGGATTGGGGAACGCCGAGCGGACCGATATTGCCGGAACCTACGTCCCGCAGTTCGGAGACCGCCTGACGCCGTGCTTCGGAGTTTCCTTCGTCAAGCCCATGCGCACCGAGTCCGCCTCCCTCGGGGAGGAACGGACCCTGGGCACCCTGGCCGTTTCGCTGTTCAACGCCACCGTCGAAATCCCGATTTATCCGGACCCTCAGCCCGCCGACATTCCACTGCCTGCGTCATTGTTTGAGGGTGAATCCCTTGCCGCCATCTCCTTCGGCAGCCGGGCCAGTGAGTTGGTCTCCTACGGGCTGAACCTGAAGGTCCTCTCCGTCGAGAAGGACGACCTTGCGGATTCGGGCTTCGGTCTGGATGCAGGTGTGCAGCTCTACCCCGGCGATTTCCGCTTCGGCCTGGCCGTTTCGAATATCATCCCTCCGGGCATCAGCCTAGCCGCCGAGCGTTCCTTCGCCGAGCGGGTCGTCCACTTTGGCGCCGGCTACTCCCTCTCGGGAGTCTTCGACATCGCCGCCGAGCTGGAATACCTCCCCGGCGCGGACGTGCTGGACTACGGCCTGTGCGCCCGGGTCGTCCCGTTGAAGCTGGATGATTTACGCATCGCCCTGGGCGGGGCCTACCGCGTAGTGGAGGACCTCTGGGGCGGTTTCTTTAGTCTGCGTGTCGGCGTGTTCGAGGCGACATGCGCCGTGCAGCTCGACGTGAGTGGTTTCTCGGTTTCTAATTTGAGGTTTGCCTTCTCACCCGATATCTGACGGAAGGATTGGCCGGATATGGTGGAAGAGAACGCCGTGCGCCACGGACCGACGGTCCCCACCGGGCTGATGCTCAAATGCTCCAGCTGCGGCGAAACCCTCTACTCCAAGCAGCTCGAGGAGAACCTCTACGTCTGCCCCAAGTGCGGCTTCCACCACAAGGTCCCCGGCCGGAAGAGAATCGGCCAGCTGGTGGATGAGGGAAGTTTCGAGGAGCACGACACGGGCCTCAAGACGCTGGACCCCCTCGAGTTCGTGGACCGCAAGCCTTACTCCCAGCGCATCGCCGAGACGATGGCCAAGACGGGGGAGACCGAGGCGGTCATCTGCGGCCTGGCGACGATGGACGGGATAAATATTTCGCTGGCGGTGATGGACTTCACCTTCATCGGCGGCTCGATGGGCACGGTGGTGGGGGAGAAGGTGACGCGGTCGCTGGAGCGGGCGCTGAAGCTGAAAATACCCCAGGTGACGGTGTGCACCTCGGGCGGGGCGCGGATGCAGGAGGGCATACTGTCGCTGATGCAGATGGCGAAGAGCTCCGCCGCCTGCGCCCGTCTGCACGAGGCTCGGTTGCCATACCTCGTCGTCCTCACCGACCCGACCACCGCCGGGGTCATGGCCTCCTTCGCCCAGTTGGGCGACGTACACATAGCGGAGCCGGGGGCGCTGATGGGTTTCGCCGGCCCCCGGGTCATCGAGCAGACCATCAAGCAGAAGCTGCCGCCCGGGTTCCAGCGCTCCGAGTTCCTCCAGGAGCACGGCTTCGTGGACGTGGTCGTTGGGCGACACGAGCTCCGGGACACCATCGTGAAGCTGCTGCGGCTCTTCGGGGCCGGAAGACAAGGGGTTTAAACCCCTTGCCTAGGCGGGGCGCTGCGGCGCCCTTTTTTCCCATTTCACCCCTCGCCATGCGCAAGGTCCTCTCGTTCAGCCTCGTCCTCTTCACCCAGCTCGCGGCCCAGGGGCCGGATATTCACTTCGCCCCGAGAACGGTGCCGCCGGTCCCCGTCGGGCTGGCGGTCCTCGACGAGGAGCCCTCCGCCTCGGCCCGGGCCTCTCAGCGGGAAGCCGACGAGCGCAACGACTTCTTCTTCGTGGATTCCCTCGCCGCGGGGGAACTGGGCTTCGCCGTGGACGCCGAGACGGGCTGGATAGAGTACCGCATATCCGAGGAACGGCTGATTCTGAACGTCAACGCCCGGGTGGCTTTTAACGAGATGCGGCTCTCCGCGGACACGGTGGTTTACGAGGGGGCGACGGGGGAGGTGGAGGCCCTGGGCGCGCCGGTGCTGGTCGAGGGTAACGAGCGCGTGGACGGCGAGCGGATGCGCTACAACTTCGACACCGGCCGCGGCATCGTCTATCAGGGGCGGACCGGCCTGGAAACCGGTTTCGCCACCGGAAAAAAGCTCAAGCTCCAGGGGGAGGATGTCATCCACATCTCGGACGCCACCTTCACCACCAGCGTCCGGCCCGAGAACCCGGAATACCACTTCTGGTGCCCCCAGCTGAAGGTCTACGCCGGGGACAAGGTGGTGGCGCGGCCGGTGGTCCTCTTCATCGGCCATGTCCCCGTGATTCTGGCGCCTTTTTACTACTACCCCCTGGGCCACGACCGGCGCTCCGGCTTCCTGGCCCCCCGGCTGAGTTACCACGCTCACCGCGAGTTCAGCATCCGCAACGCCTACTTCTGGGCCATCAACGACTACGCCGACGGCACCTTCGCTCTGGATTACGACACCACCCACGGCTGGCGCCAGGAGTTCGAGGGGCGTTACCTCTACGGCACCGAGCGCGGTATGAACTGGTTCCGCGTCATCCACGACGAGGACCGCCTGCGGAGCAAGGAGCAGTGGAGCTTCACCGGCCAGCACCGCCAGGACCTGCCCTGGGACGTGGACGGTTTGTTAAAGCTGACCCTGCGCAGCGACCGCTTCTACGACCAGTACTACTCGGAGTACTTCGAGGAACGGACCCAGCGCGACCTGGACAGCTTCCTCTCCCTTTCCCGTTCCTGGGAGAACATCTCGGCCAACGCCAGCGTGGACTACAACGCCACCCTCATCAGCGAGGGGGGGGAAGAGGTGGAGAGCCCGTACATCACCGTGGACCAGAACGCGCTCGGTCCGGCGACCTGGACCGTCCCGCGCCTGAGCCTGAGCATGTCCCAGACCGAGCTCTTCGGCTCGGGGGCCTTCCTCTCGACGCGCTTCAGCTACTTCAACCGCCTGCGCGAGGGGACCGTCCCGTTCCGCACCGCCGGTCTCGACGCGCACGTCTCGCGCCCGTTCAGCCTCTTCCGCTGGTTCAAGTTCACCCCGTACATGGACGGGAGCCTGGACTGGTACGGCACCGCCGCCGACGGCTCCCCCGACCTCTTCCAGCCGCTCTACTCGGCGGGAATCGGCGGCTCGACCCGCATTTACGGCCTGTTCTACCCCGGCGAGGACGAGCTGCGGCACGTCATCGAGCCGAGCGTGAACCTCACCTGGCGGCCGGAAATTGACACGGAGAACGTGCCCTCGGGCGGTAATACCCAATCCGCGTCCACCATCCTCACCCTGGGGCTGACCAACCGCCTGAAGCTGCGCCGGGGTGGCGGCCTGGAGCTGGACACCGGCGCCCCCGAGGATTACGGCGCGTCCGGGCAGGCGGTGGAGCTTCTGCGCTGGGACCTCTCCTCGGGGTACACCGTCGATTCCCCCGTGCCCGTTGAACAGCCCTGGAGCGACCTCGTCAGCCGCGTGTACATCACGCCGGTCTTCGCCGACTGGTACGATTCCCAGGTCGTCGTTCAGACCCGGCACGACCCCTACACCTGGGATACGGACAGCTTCGACCTCTCGGCCTCCTTCGCCGTTTCCGGCGGCGGCGCCATGCCGCGATTGGAGGATAACGAGTACGAGGAGGCCACCGACGATATTCCCGGCTACGAGCCCCTGGACACCGAACCGCCCCGCGACGAGCTGGAGAAGCGCATCGAGAGCGGCTGGCGCGTCGGGCTCACCTACGACTACACCATGGCCCGCTCCGGCAGCCAGGACATCCACTTCCTCGGCATCCAGGCGATTTTGAACCTCACCGGCAACTGGCGGCTGTCGTACACGACCTCCCTGGATTTGGTGGGGGGGGATTTCGTCCGGCAGACCTTCAGCATCTACCGGGACCTGCGCTCGTGGGAGGCGCGGCTGCGGCTGGAGGAGAGCCGCGGAGTCATCACCATCTGGTTCCTGGTGGACATCAAGGACATTCCCGACATCCGCATCGAGGGCCGCCCGAGCATCTATTAGAGCGGTAAAGGCCGCCCGTGGTTTGCGATGCCGTGGGGGCGGGTGTCCACACCCGCGCGCCGGTTTGCGATGACGTAGGGGCCGACCTTCAGGTCGGCCCGTTTGTTGACCGCCGCGCTCCCTATGTAGGGCGGGGATTACCTTCGGTCGCAGATACCTATCCCCGCCGATTCTACGTCCCGGGCCCCGGGCCGCACACCAAACCAAAACCAAAAAACGATATGGTTACGATAGAAACCACCACCCCCCGTTTGGGTTTGGGGAGGGGGGGCCCA
>CAYTCV010000021.1:0-26635 GCA_964436465.1 uncultured bacterium | reverse complement strand
GCGCGCTCGTCCCGCTCGTTTTATCGATGAGCTCCACCAGGTACACCCCCGGGGCGAGACCGTCGACGGGCAGGGTCACCATTTCCCGTCCGGCGGCGTGCTCGCCGGAGTAGGGTCGGGCCACGCGCCGGCCCGACAGGTCGTACACCGTGAGCTCCACCCGGGCGGAGATGGGGAACGTGAGCACGAAGTTCACCGCGCCCGAGGCCGGTGAGGGGTAGGGGTGGCCGAGGAGCGCCCGGGGCGTCGGCAACCCCCGGCCGTAGATGAGCGTCTCCGGCCCGCGGGAGAGCTCCCCGCCCTCGGAGACGAGGGCCGTTACGCGGTAGGCGTACTGCCGGTCCCACTCCACGTCGCGGTCCAGGTAGGGGCCGGTCGGGACGGAAGCCGTGCCCAGCGGCTCCCAGGGGCCCTCATCCACCTTCCGGTAGAGCCGGTACCCCACCACGAGGTCGGGGCGGGTGAGGGACCAGTCCGCCAGGACGCCGTCGGGCGTCTGGGCCAGGCTGAAATCGGTGAACCGCAGACCGGTCTGCATCGCCAGCAGCGCCACCAGGCACTGGAGCCGGCCGTAACCCGCGTAGTCGTCCTTGCCCGCCTCGCCCAGGTCCAGGGCGGAGAGCTCCAGGTAGTCCTTGACTTCACCGGGCGTCAGGTCGGGGTCGGCCTGGAGCAGGAGGGCGACGGCCCCCGCCACGTGGGGGGTGGCCATGGAGGTGCCCTCCATGTTGATGTAGCCTCCCCGGCGGCCGTCGATGCTCTTGATACCCTCGCCGGGGGTGACCGTCCCACCCGGGGCGCAGATGTCCGGTTTGATGCAGCCCGGCGGGTAGGGCCAGTCGTCGTATGGCGGGTCGTAGTCCCACACCGCGGGACCGATGCTGGAGTAGAAGGCGACCCCGTCCGCCGACTCGGTGGCGCCGACGGTGATGATTTCCGGCACGTCGCCCGGGGTGCGGATGTTGTAGGGCGGCGGGTACAGGTCCGTCTTGTCGCCCTCGTTCCCCGCCGCGGCCACGATTACCACGCCCAAGTCCAGGGCGGTCCGGCACTCGTCCCGCCACAGCGGCTGGTTGTGGGTCTGATTCTGATACCAGCCGAAGCTCAGGTTCATCACGTCGGCGCCCATCTCCACCGCGTAGTCCATCCCGTCCCAGGTGATGTACTCCGTGCCGCGGCCGGTGTCGGAGAAGACCTTCACCGCCATGATGCGGGCGTCGGGGGCCACGCCGGTCTGGGACCCGGCGCTGCCGTCACCGGCCACTATTCCCGCCACGTGGCTCCCGTGGCCGTCCTCGGGACCCAGGACGGTGCCGTCCTTGTAGTAGAAATCCCAGCCGTTGACGTCGTCGACGTAGCCGTTGCCGTCGTCGTCGAGGCCGTTGTCCGGAATCTCGCCGGGATTCACCCAGGGGTGGTCGGCCAGGTCGGGGTGCTCGAAGTCGCAGCCGGTGTCCACCACGGCCACCACCACCCCGTCGCCGGTGTAGCCGTAGGGCGGGCCCCAGACCAGCGGGGCCTCCACGCGGCCCACGTTCCAGGTGATGTCGGCGGCGGCGGCGCAGAGGGCGTCGTCGGTGGTGGAGCTTGCGACCACGCGGTCCACGCCGGGGAGGTCGGCCAGTCCCCGGGCGACGTCGGCCGTCACGCGGGCCCCCACGGCGTTCAGTAAAAAGAGCGGCCGGATGTCCTCCACCTCCCCGGACGCCTGCCGGTGGAGGAAGTCGAGTACCGGCGCCTGGGTCCGGACGCACATCTCTTCGAGGAGGGCCCACCGGGCGGCCCGCCTTTCAGCTGGGGCGAGGGCCGCCGCGCAACGGTCCAGGTGGAGGCCGGCGGGGCGCTCGGCGAGAACGACCACCACGGGCACCGAGGAGCCCGGATTGCGGTCGAGCTCCGCCTCCAGGAAGGGGTCGAGGGTGCCGGCGGCCAGGGCCGTCGCCGTCAGAAGCAGAAGGATGAAAAATCGCACACGCATCTATTCAATCCGACAGGATGGCCTCGGCGCCCAGGCGCGCGGCCAGCTCCACCGCGGGGACGCACTTTTTCTCCAGTATCTTTAGCTCCCCCATCCGCTTCCGGCCCTCCGGGGTTGCGAGGTCCACGCCGGTGATGTCGGCGCAGAGGGCGGAGCCCATCTGTTTCTCGAAGGCGTCCACCACCGGCGCGCAGAGCCGGTAGGCCTCCTCCTTCGCCTCTCGATTCGCATAAACTTTGGGACCTTTGAGCATCCCCAGCGCGAGCACGGCTCCCGTCAGCGCGCCGCAGGTCAGGCCCGCCCGGGCGATGCCGGCGCCGAAGGGGGCGGCCGGGGCGAGGTGCTCCAGCGGGTCGACGCCGTCCATTTCCGCGAGCGCCGACATGACGGCCATGGCGCAGTTGTAGCCCTCCACGGCGAAGAGCGCGC
This sequence comes from uncultured bacterium, assembly GCA_964436465.1. Classification (GTDB taxonomy): domain Bacteria; phylum RBG-13-66-14; class RBG-13-66-14; order RBG-13-66-14; family RBG-13-66-14; genus RBG-13-66-14. The sequence continues at coordinate 24,228 of CAYTCV010000021.1, read as the reverse complement.
GGGCCCTCTCCACCGCCCGTTGAATTTTCTCCTCGTCCATCGTTTCCCGTGTTAGTGGCCGACCAGCTCCGCGTCCCGGGAGAAGCTGAAGTCGTCGTCGTAGCCCGGTTTGTGGCAGGCGGCGCAGAAGCGCGCCTCGACCGCGGGCGGCGGCTCACCCGCCGGGTGCCCCTCCGGCGTCTCGTGGCACATCTGGCAGCCGACACCGGCGAGGTCCGGCGTGAGCTCGAGGCTCCCGAAACCGCCGGGCTTGCCGAAACCCGTGGCGTGGCACCGGATGCACTCCAGGTTCCGGTCGTCCCCCGTGGCGACCAGGGACTCCCAGGCGCGGGCGTGGGGGGTGGAGGACCACTGGGCGTACTGGTCCGCGTGGCAGGCGCCGCAGTAATCCGCCCCGTGCCAGGCGTATTCGCCCTCGGGCTTGTAGAAGCGCGCGAGCCAGTCCGCGTAGCGCTCGTGCTCGTAGTCCAGGATGACGGCGCGCGTCGCCGGGTCCACCGCCAGCACCTCGCCGTCCACGGGGACCGCCTCGTAGGACACGAGTCGCCCAAGGTCGTCCGGGTCGAGGCTCAGGCGGGCGACGCCCACGTACCTCCCCTTCCGTCCGGGCCACACGATGGGTGCCGCGTAGGACAGCTCCGGCTGCCGCCGGAAAAGCCCGGAGTGCCCGCCGACGACAAGGTCCACCCCGTCGAAATTTTGGGCGATTTCCACCTCGCCCGGCACGCCCAGGTGCGACAGGACGATGACGATGTCGCAGCCCGCCGCCTTCAGTTCCGCCACCGCCGCGCGCAGCGGCTCCCGCCAGTCCGACACCGCGTAGCCCAGCGCGGCCAGGTCGGGCCCGGTGGCGAAGCAGTCGGGATGAATCACCGCCGCGAGGCCGACCTTCACCCCGCCGCGCTCCAGGATGAGCGTGGCCGGGAAGGGGGGCCGGTCGTTCGCCAGGGGAACCATGTTGGCACAGGCGAAGGGGAGCATCCCCAGGAGCCGCTCCGGTGTAATCTCGCCGCCGAGCAGGTCCTGGTCGCCCAGGGCGATGAGGTCGTAGGCGGCCAGACGGTACACGTCGAGCACCGCCTCCGCCTTGCGGGGCTTGTCGTCCACGCCCAACAGGTCCCCGGTGTCCACCAGGACGAGGTCGGGGTCCTCTTCGCGCAGTTGGTTAAACAGGCTGGCTCTCTCCGCCAGCCCGCCGAGCCGGTTGGCCGGTCACCCGCAGGTGGCCAGCTCTCCCCACGCGTCGCCGGTGACGACGACGGTGAGCACCGGTGCGTCGTCCGTCGCGGCGGCGAGGGCCAGGGAGAGCACCGCGACGAGGGCGAGGGCGGCGGTAGCGATGAGCGGTTTGGTCATGGTTCCTGTAAAAAAGGGGCCTCGGCCCCATTATACTACGCCGGGGACGGTCGTTGATTCCCCTCCAGGCGGCGGAGGAACTCCTCCTCGTCGACGACCTCGACGCCGAGCTCCCGGGCCCTGGCGAGCTTCGAGCCGGCGTCCCGCCCGGCCACGACCAGCCCGGTCTTCTTCGACACCGAGGAGGCGACCCGGGCCCCGGCGGATTTCGCCCGGGCGGCCATCTCGTCCCGGGGGAGGCCGAGCGCGCCGGTGAAGACCACGGTGAGACCCTCCAGCGGACCCGGCTCTTTCCGGACGACCTCCAGCCGCGGGTCTATGCCGTACCCCCGGAGTCGCTCGACGAGCCGGGCGTTGCGCGGGTTGGCGAAGAAGTCGCGGACGGCGGCGGCCACCGTGGGCCCCACCCCCTCCACCACGGTCAGCTCCTCCTCCGTCGCGGCGGCCAGGGCGGCAATTTCCCCGAAGGCCCGGGCCAGCGCCTCGGCGGTGGTCTCGCCCACCTGGGGGATGCCCAGGGCGAAGACGAGGCGGGGGAGCGAGACGCCCCGGCTGGCGGCAATGGCGGCGACGAGGTTCTCCGCCGATTTCTCGGCGAATCCCTCCAGGTCCCGGACCTTTTCCGCGGTCAGTTCGTAGAGGTCGGCGGGGCTCTTCACCAGCCCGGCCGCCAGGAGCCGGTCCACCACCCTGCCGCCCAGCCCCTCGATGTCCATCGCTCCCCGGCTGGCGAAGTGCCACAGCCGCTCGCGCACCTGCGCCGGGCAGTCGGCGTTCACACACCGCACCGCTACCTCGCCCTCGAGCCGGACGACCGGCTCGCCGCACGCCGGGCAGCGGTCGGGCATTTGAAAGGGCTTTTCCGAGCCGTCGCGGTGCTCGACCAGCGGACGGACCACCTCGGGAATCACGTCCCCCGCGCGCTGAATCTCCACGAAATCCCCCGCCCGGACGCCCAGGCGCTCCACCTCGTCGGCGTTGTGCAGGCTGGCCGAGGAGACGGTGACCCCCCCCACCTTCACCGGCTCCAGCTCGGCCACCGGGGTCAGCACCCCGGTGCGCCCCACGGAGACCTTGATACCCACCAGCCGCGTCACCGCGCGCTCCGGCGGGAATTTCCAGGCCACGGCCCAGCGCGGGCTCCGGGCGACGGCCCCCAACCTGCTCCGCTGGGCGAGGGAATCCACCTTGACCACCACGCCGTCGATTTCGTGACTCAGCCCCTCCCGCCGGGCGAGGAGGCGGTCGTAGTACGCGAAAATCCCCTCGACCCCCTCCACCGCCGAGCGGGGGCCGTTCACCGGAAAGCCCCAATCCTCGAGGGCGGCCAGACTCTCCTGATAACTCGCGCAACCGAGCCCCTCCGCGTCGACCAGATTGTAGGCCAGGAAACAGAGCGGTCGGCGGGCGGTGACCTGCGGGTCGAGCTGGCGGAGGGAACCGGCGGCGGCGTTGCGCGGGTTGGCGAAGGGCTTATCCCCGAGCTCCTCCTGGGAGCGGTTCAGGCGGAGGAAATCCGCCTTCTCCATGAACACCTCGCCGGTGACGACGACCTCGGGCGGCGGTTGGCCGCTCAGCCGGAGCGGGACGGCGCCGATGGTGCGCACGTTGGCCAACACGCCCTCGCCGGTGGTCCCGTCGCCCCGGGTGGAGGCCCGGACCAGCACGCCGTCCGCGTAGACCAGTTCCACCGCCAGGCCGTCGATTTTGGGCTCGGCGACGAGCGCCGGTTCCTCGCCGTCCAGGCCGTCCAGGCAGCGCCGGAGCCACTCCCCGAACTCCTCGACGGTCAGCACGTTGGCCAGGGAGAGCATGGGGGCGCGGTGGCGGACCGGTTCGAACCGCTCGCTTGGAGCCGCGCCGATGCGCTGCGAGGGGGAATCGGGGGTTACGAGTTCCGGGTGCTCGGCCTCCAGGGCGATGAGCTCCCGCAGGAGGTCGTCGTACCGGGCGTCGGTGAGCTCGGGGTCGTCGAGGACGTAGTACCGCCGGTTCGCCTCGCGGATGAGGCGGACCAGCTCGGCGTGCCTGTCGGCCGGGTCATTCATCCCCGCCCCTCCGTCTCAGCGCCGTAAGGCCCTGGAAGCAGAGCGACATGACGCAGGACTGGATGATGATAAGCACCAGCCAGGTCAGGGACCAGAGGGTCAACTCCGCCTCGGCCGGCCCCTGAAAGAGGGCGGAGAACCCGAGGAGCGGCAGGAGATTCACCGCGACCCACAGTGCGACGCCGAAAACGATTCCCTTGAGCCAGACGCCCCCCGGAAGCCGGCGCTGGAGGTGGGCGTAGAGGTAGCCGACCAGCGCGCCCTCGGCGAGGATGAACAGGCAGTAGACGAACACGTCCCACCCGGTGAGACGGCCGAAAAGCTCGGGATAGAGGTCGCTCAGGCGGGGGCCCAGGTCCAGGGCGGTGCGCAGGAAAAGCTGGGAAACGAGGCTCGCCGCGCCTCCCGCCAGTCCGGCCACCACGCCCCTGCCAACGGGTACTCTCATGCTTAAAGCCAGGGGCTTAAGCCCCCTGTCTCCTCAAAAGGACTCGTTCTCGAGCATCCGGCCCGTGGCGGCGTCCACGGTGTTGGTTCGGGACTCGAACCCCGAAGCGCCGCGGACCGTGTAAGTCAACTCCCACACCGGCGCCGCCCCGTCGGAGGTTACTCGGGCGAAGAGGCGCAGGCGCTCGTTCACCGGCGTTTCCCCGGAGAGAATCCCGGCCATCCCAGCCATGCGGGATGACTTGGCGGCGAAGTCGGAGTCGATGAAGAAATTGCCGTCCCACGCGGGGAAGGATTGACCGGGAGGGAGCGGTTCCGGCTCGCCGAGCGGCGCCAGCAGGCCGTCGGGCCCCAGGTGGATTCGGAGGACGGAGCCGGCGGCCGTCGAATAGAAAGTGTAGGTCCAGTCGGGGCAGCGCCCGTCCCCGAACACGGGCCCGTAGTCGAGCCCCAGGGCCTCGCAGAGCACGGCGTCGGGCAGGTACGCCACGGCCAACGTCCGCGCCTCGGTCAGCCTCTCCGACGCCGTGGTTCCCACGGGATACCCGCTATCCCCGCGCGGATTCCCGCAGGCGAGGAGGAGAAGCATTCCGAGAAACAGCGGGGCGGTCCGTATCATCGACCCGCGGCGAGCCGTTCGACGAGCCGACGGTAGCCGGGCGTCAGCTCCACTCCGCGTCGGGCCATCACCACCTCCGCCACCTCCAGGGCCTTGGCCGGCTCGTAGGCCTCGAAACCGCCGAAGGAGCCCCAGGAGAAGGGCGGCACGTACCCGCCCACCGGCGGCGAGCTGAATACATTGGCGAAGGGGCCGACGCAGACGCCGGTGCCCACCATCGTTCCGATGCCCAGCTTCACATGGTCGCCCAGGAAGCAGCCCGCCTTATCGAGGCTGGTGGGCACCCGTCCCTCGGGCGTATGGGCCCGCACCTCCCCGTAAGTGTTCTTCAGGTCCGAGTTGGTCGTCCCGGCGCCCAGGTTCACCCACTCGCCCGCGTAGGAGTGCCCGATAAAGCCATAGTGATGCTTGTTGACGTGGTCGGCGAAGATGCTCGCCTCGACCTCGCCCGAGACGCGGCAGTTCCGGCCGAAGGAGCAGCCGGGGCGGATTTGGGCCGAGTCAACCACGGTTTGCGGCCCGACGTAGCAGGGTCCCTCGATGCGCGAGGGTGCGCGCAGCTCGGCCTCGTTCGCCACCACCACGGGCCCTTCCGCGGTGGAGAAGACCACCCCGCGCTCGACCCGGGCGCCCTCCTCGATGAAGACCAGCGCCGGGTCGCCCTGCACGTCGCCCTTCCACCCGGCGTTCTTGAGCTTCCGGGTCAGGACGGTGAAATCGCGGCGCAGTGCCTCGGCGTTCCTCTCGACGAGCTCCCAGGGGCGGCGGAAGAGGCGCATCGCCTCCGCGCCCCGTTTACCCCCATTCAGCCCCTTGGGCCGCTCGCCGTTCAGGAACCGCTCGATGAATCCGGGGTCGCTGGTGTGTATACCGCCCAGGATATCCTTCGCCTCGGCGGCCTCCAGACTGGCCCAGACCAGCAGCTTTTCCTCCCCGACGGCGTAGACCTCCTCCTCCCGCTTGCCCAGGGTGATTTTTTCCGCCAGGGTCTCCGGTTCGCACACAGCCGCGTTTACCAACAACAACGGCTCATCGCCCAGGTCCTCGGGGTTGAACAGGGGGCCGGGGCAGATTTCGCGCAGCTCCGGCCGGGGCCACCAGGAAATGTTGGGCAGGGCCCTACGCAAACGGTCCGAGAGCCTGCCCATACTGAAGGACAGGTCCCAGACCGGTCTGAGCTCGGTCAGCGGAAAGAGCTTACGCCAACGGCAATCCTCAAAGACGACTACCCGCAAGGTGTGTCCTTTCGTCCATCGCTTGGTTTTTGAATTATCCAATCGGCGAACTCGAGGGTCACGGGTAGTCGGAGGAGAGGGCTACTGAACTACGGTGTCGGCGGCGATCCAGCAGTCGGCGTAACCGGAGTTGCGCGCCCGGTTGCGCAGGGTTTCCGCTTCCGCCCGGGTGCGGCAGTCGCCCGCCCGCACCTTCCAGTAACCGTCCATATAGCTCACGTATACTGGTACACCCAGGACGGATTCGGCCTCCCGGGCCATCTTCCGGGCGTTATCCTCGGAAACGCCCGCGAAGAGCTGCACACGGAATCCATCCGCCGTCGCGTGCACGGTGCCCGTATTTTCCGGCACGGTGAACGTCACCAGCTCGCCCTCGTCCACGGTATCGGCATCGGTGACGATTTCACCCTCGATGACCGTGTCCGATATCACCTCGTCTTCCCCGTTATCCTCGGGTTGGCAGCCGAGGAAGAAAACCAGAGCCAGAGGCAGCACTATCCAGAGGTTACGGCGCATCCAAACCTCCATGCGCGTGGCGGGGGACGACCTGTGAATGGTTTATTTTTTTGTATACGGAGTTCATGGGTATGAGTATAGCTCAGGAGAGGCTTTCCTACAAGGAAAGAGCCTTATTTCCCCAGAAATAATATCGTTCAGTTATGCCGGGGACGCCGGGAGAGAAGGATGCGGTCCCGGATTTCCTCCATCGTGTCGGCCGTGTTGACGAGGGTTTCCAGCGTGACCTCGCGGACGATGTGGGCGATGGCCATCAGGGCCTTGAGGTGGAAGTTCCGCTCGTCGCGGCTGCCGGCCAGGACGAAGACGAAGTGCACCGGTCCCGTATCGGCCCCGAAGTCGATTCCCTCCCGGCACCTTAACAGCATCACCGAGAAACAGCCCGTCCCGGGGCAGATGACATGGGGGATGGCCAGCCCGGGGGAGACGGCCGTGGTGGATTCGGCCTCCCGCTCGTGGAGCAGGCGCACCAACTCGTCGGGCCGGAGGCCCAGTCGCTCGTAGAGATTGTCGGCCACGATGCGGAAAAGCCCGTCCACGGTGACGCTCTCCGGCAGGTCCACCAGGGGGGCGCGCCGGATGAGCATGTCGAAGCGGTCGAACCGGATGTCGTCGCGTTCCTTGACGATTTGTAAAAGCTCTTTCTCCAACTGCTCCCGGCTCGTAATCTCATGGAGGCTGGGCGACGCCAGACGCTCGGTGAGGGTGATGAGCGCCGACGTGCTCCGCACGTGCATCCGGGCGTAGAGGAAGTACCATCCGAGCCCCAAAAGCATGAGGCCGGCGAACAGAAGCAGGGTCACGGTGCCCATCTCGGCGATGAGGAATATATAGACGATAATCGCCAGGATTTGCGCCACGGGGAAGAGGGGGGCCTTGAACTTCGGCCGGTAGTTCTTCACCTTGGCCAGCCGCAGAATGATGAGGCTCAGATTCACCATGGAGAACATAAATAACAGGCTGGTGCTGGCGACCTTGACCAGCGCCTCCAGGTCGAGAAAGATAATCATGGCCGTCATGAAGGCCCCGGTGACGATGAGGGCCACCGTGGGGGTGCCCCGCCTGGGGGACACCTTGGCGAAGAAGCGGGGCAGGAGGTGGTCCCGGCTCATCCCCAGGGGGGCGCGGCTGGCCGCCATGATGCCGGCGTTGGCCGTGGTGATGAAGGCCATCATCGCCGCCACGGCCAGGACTATCTCCCCGAACCCCCCGGCGAAGACCAGGGCCCCGTCGGAGAGCGGGGTCAGCGAACCGGCCAGCGCGGCGGGCTCCACCAGGCCGCAGGTCACCGCCACGGCGAAGACCGACACGAACTCCACCGCGGCGAAGGCCAGGAACATGGACCGGGGGATGTTCCGGCCCGGGTTGCCGATTTCCTCCCCCATGCTGGCCAGCTTGGTCAGGCCGCCGAAGCTGATGAAGACGAGTCCCGTCGTGGAGAAAAACTCCCGAAATCCGCTGGTGAAGAACGGCTCGTACCGGGCGAGGCGTATGCCGGTGGAGCCGCCGGCGATGTAGAAGCCCAGGATGACCAAGAGGCTCAGGGTGAGCACGACCTGAATCCGCCCGGCCACCTTGACCGACAGGATGTTCAGGGTGGTGAACAGGGCCGCTCCGGTCACGGCGACCAGCTTGAACCCCAGCTCGGAGAGGCCGGGGAAGGCCAGCTTGGCGAAGGCCCCGATTCCGATGAGGGCGAAGGCGCTCTTGAGGGAGATGGAAAACCAGTCGGCCAGCCCGCCCATGGTCCCGGCCAACCCGCCCAGTCCCCGGGTGATGAAGAAGTAGTTGCCGCCCGCCTTGGGCATGGCCGTGGCCAGCTCCGCCTTGGACAGCATCGTGGGAATCATCAGGACGCCGGCCAGGAGGTAGGCCAGGATGGAGGCGGGACCGGATTTGGCGTAGGCTATGCCCGGCAGGACGAAGATGCCGGAGGAAATCATCGCGCCGGCGGCGATGGCGAAGGCGTCCATGAGCGTCAGGCGGCGTTCCAGGGGCATGACTACCTTAAATCAGAGCCAGCAGGAAGGCGGCCGCGGCACCGACCACCGTGTTCAGGAAATTCTCGATTTCATTCGACAGCTTCCCCGAAGGGACCAGCGCCCCCAGGTAGCTCTCGAAGCTCCCGCCGATGAGCCCGGCCACGGGCGGAATCCAGACCCAGGACCACGGAATCATCCCGACGGCCGCGGCCAAAAGGCCCACCAGCGCCGCCAGGCCGAATCCGCCCAGCGTCCCCTGCCAGGAGACCGCCCCGGCGGTGCCCGGCTCCACCCGGCGGAAGTTGGTAATCAGGACCGGCTTCTTCCCATAGAGCTGGCCGAGCTCACTGGAGCCGGTGTCCAGGGTGGCCGTGGCCAGGGCGCCGACGAAGGCCGCGGTCAATAGTGCTACGCCTTCGGGCCAGACCTCGGAAACGAGCAGTGCGGCGACGGCCAGGAGCGTCGCCAGGGCGCAGTTGGCCGCCACGTGCCTGCTCCCGCGCCGGCCCTTACCCTCCTGGGCCAGCCCGAGGGCCTCCTTCTTCCTGTACCCCAGCCGGGTGACGATGGTCCCCAGGGCGAAGAAGAAGGCCAGCACCACCCATCCGCGCCAGCCCAGCCCCAGGAACACCAGCCAGCCGATTCCCAGGCCCCCGATGAACCCCGACAGGCTCACCCACCGCAGGACGAGCGCCAGCAGGGCGAATGGCAGGTGGATGTAGAGCGACTGGAGGAAGTTCTGCCAGAGCGTTTCGAGCATGGCCGGTCCGTTCAGGTATCTCGGGTGGCGGAGATATTTTAATATTGTATTTGAGAAGCCTCTGGTTCGGGCATGGGTTAATGGTCTTCCAAGCGCCGATTACAGGGATGGATACGTTTTAAGATATATGACTCGGGCGTTTCCGGTGCTCCGCCACGGAAGAACGAACGACGTCGGCTCGACTCCGTTACACCCTATATTCTCTTCAGCCCCAGGTGCAGGCCCCGGCCGTCGAGGCCCTCGGCGTCGTAGGACGGTGTGAGCCCCGCGGCAACGAGCGCCGCCTCGACCTCCCCCCGCTCGAAGAGCCCCATCTCGTGCCGCTCCACACGGTGCTCCGTCCCGCCGGGCGTGGCGACGAGGTAGTGCAGGTCGAAGTAGGACAGCCGCCCCTCGGCGAAGCTGGTGCTCACCCGGGCGATTTTCAGCTCCGCCTCGTCTACGGTCAGGAGGTGGACGGTGCCCGGCCTCCACGTCGCCGGGGTGAACCAGGGCTCGAGGGCCAGCACCCCGCCCGGAGCCAGGTGCCGCGCCATGCAGCCCACCGCCCGGAAGAGGGCGTCCTCGGTCAACAGGTAACCGATGGAGCTGAAGAGGCAGGTCACCACGTCGAAGCGGCGGCCGAGGTCGAAGTCGGTCATGTCCGCCTCGTGGAAGGCGACGCCGGGCAGCTTTTTCCGGGCGGCCTCCAGCATCAGCGGCGAGAGGTCCAGCCCCTCGACCTCGTAGTGCTCGCGCAGTCGGACCAGATGGGCCCCCGTGCCGCAGGCCACGTCCAGGAGCCGTCCGCCGGCCCGGGGCCGGAGCTGGCGGATGAAGGCGACGAGCCGCTCCGCCTCGGCGGGAAAATCCTTGAAGGCGTAGATTTTATCGTAGTACCTGGCGGTCACGTCGTACACCGGCGGCCTTCCGTCGTCTCGATTCAGCGGGCTCATCGCGCGTTCGCCAGGCGCTTCAGGTGGCTCACCAGGCAGGTGACGTCGGGGGGGTTCACCCCGGGCAGGGAGCCCGCCTCGGCCACCGACCGGGGCCGATTTTTCTCCAGCCGCTCCGCCGCCTCCCGCCGGAGCCCCAGGACGCTCCGGTAGTCCAGCCCCTCGGGGATGACCAGGCGCCCGAGGGCGGCCCGCCGCCCCGCCGAATCCCGCTCCTTCTCCAGGTATCCGGCGTAGCGGACGTCCACCAGCGCCGTCTCCAGCGCCTCCGCCGCCAGCCCGCCCGTCTCCAGGTCCACGAGGAGGTCCCGCGGCAGGGAGTCGTCGCCCAGCGCCAGCTCCCGGATGCGGTCGAACACGCCGTCCCCTCCCCGGAGGATGAGCTCGGTCGCGGTCGCCCCTTCCAGCCCAGAGAGGCCGAGCCGCCCAGCGTCGGCCCGCTTCAACCGGCGCGTGTCGGCCCAGCGCACCAGCGCGTCCCGCCAGCGGTATTTTAGAGAAGTTCTCCGCGCCGCCGATTTTTCGACCAGTCCAATCTCCGCCCCCAGAGCGGTCAGGCGCTCGTCGGCGTTGTCGGCGCGCAGGAGCAGCCGGTGCTCCGCCCTGGCGGTGAAGATGCGGTACGGCTCCGAGCCCCAGCGGTGGACGAGGTCGTCCACCAGGACGCCGATGTACGCCTGGTCCCGGCGCAGGAGGAAGGGCTCCCGGCCGTCCAGGGCGAGGACGGCGTTGACCCCGGCCATCAATCCCTGGGCCGCCGCCTCCTCGTACCCCGAGCTGCCGCAGGCCTGCCCCGCCGCGTAGAGACCATTCACGCTCTCCACCGCCAGGCTCCCCCGGAGCTGCCCCGGCTCGACGCAGTCGTAGGCCACGGCGTAACCGGGACGTGTAATCCGCGCCCGCTCCAGGCCGGGGATGGCCCGCAGGACCGCGCACTGCACCTCGTAGGGCAGGCTGGTAGCCAGGCCGGCCACGTAGTACTCGTCTCCGTCCGCGCCCGTGGGCTCCAGGAAAAGCTGGTGGGAATCGTGGTGCGGGAAGCGGACCACCTTGTCCTCGATGGAGGGGCAGTACCGCGGCCCGACTCCCCGGATGAGGCCGGTGAAGAGCGGGCTGCGGTCGAGCCCGGCGCGAATCGCCCCGTGCGCCGCCTCGCCGGTGTAGGTGATGTAGCAGGGAAGAAAGGGGCCGGGCGGCGGGGGTCCGGTAAAGCTGAAACGCGGCGGCGGAATGTCGGGGTCCTGGCGGGTCAGGTGGTCGGTATCCACCGTGGCGGCGTCCAGGCGGGGCGAGGTGCCGGTCTTCAGGCGCACCAGACGGACTCCGGCCTGTACGAGACTCCGAGACAGGGCCTGGGCGGGGCGGGCGTTGTCCCGGCCGCCGGGGAATTTATCCAGCCCGACGAATATCTCCCCCCCGAGGAAGGTCCCGGTGCACAGGACCACCGCCGGGGCGGAAAGCTCAACGCCCGACTCCAGCCGGACGCCCCGGACGGAGCCGTTCTCGGTCAGGAGCTCCGCCACGTGGCCCTGGAAGGGCCGGACGCCGGGGGTGGAGAAGAGCCGGTGTCGGGCGGCCTTCCGGTACAGGCGGCGGTCGCACTGGGCCCTCGGTGCGCGGACGGCGGCCCCCCGGCTGGTGTTGAGCATTCGGGTGCCCACGCTGGAACCGTCGGCCAGCCGGCCCATCGCGCCGCCCAGGGCGTCGAGCTCCCGGACGAGGTGCCCCTTCCCCACGCCGCCCACGCTGGGATTGCACGGCATACCCGCCACGTCCTCCAGGTCGGTGTTGACCAGAAGGACTGCGGCGCCCAGACGGGCCGCGGCCAGGGCGGCCTCGACGCCCGCGTGCCCCGCGCCCACGACGATGATGTCGGCTTTATCCACGGTGAGCGGTGTTTCAGGTTCGTCCTAATTTTAACACACAACGGCCGGCGTCGGGGCCGGACGGCCGCCTTCGAAACCCGCCCTACCCGGATTCCCGCTTAAAAAAGAGGAGCCTTCCGGCTCCTCGCGTTGAATAAATCTTCTTGTCCTAGCGTGCGACCACCAGGCGGCGGGTCAGGCTGCCGTCGGGGGTCACGAGGGTGTAAAGGTACACCCCGGCCGCGCGGCCCGAAGCGTCCCACACGCAGGCGTGCGGACCCGCATCCAATTCGCCGTCGACGACCGTGTCCACCAGCCGGCCCGACAGGTCGTACACCGACAGACTCACCGGGCCCGTCTCGGGCAGCGTGAAGTTGATGGTCGTCGTGCCGGTGACCGGGCTCGGGAAGTTCTGCTCCAGCTCCATCGCCCTGGCGCCGGAATCGGCGGGGTCTACGGTGACCGGCCCGTAGCGCACCTCAATCCCGGCGGGGTCCAGGACACCCAGGTAGTAATCCCCGCCCGCGGCGTCGCGGTCCAGGTAGCTCACCGCGGCGGTGTCCAGGGTCAGGGTGTTCAGCCGTTCCGTCCCCCGGTAGACGTTGTAGCCCGAGATGTCGCCCTCGGCCCGCCAGGTGACGAGAACGCCCTCGTCGGTCGCCCGGCCCGCCAGGTCGGCCACGTCGGCCCCCACGTCGGTTATCCACGCGCTGTAGGTGTAGGTGCCGGAGCGGGTCCACATGCTCGAGTCGTTGTCGTCGGGGTCCAGGTTGCCGTCGCCGTACTGGGTGATGAGCATGGCGATTTTCAGGTAGGGCGACCAGTCGCTCACCACGAGAGAGCCGTAGTTGTAGTCGTTGTCCACGTCCATCTCCCAGACGTCGGGCTCGCCCGAGTCGCGGCGGATGCCCACCACGGAGACCTTCCACACGCGGTGCTCCGTTCCGGCCAGGTTCTGGCCGTCGAAGGAGACGGCGAACATCTCCGGGTCGGTGGTCGTGGAGAAGAGGACCAGGTTCATCCCCATCTTTTGGGGCAGCCGGGCGTCGGGCACCGAAAAGTCCTCCACGGGGTAGTCGCTCGTCGGGTGGCTCCAGGCGTAGGTGAGGTCGTAGGGTATATCCACCGGCCAGTGGTAGTCGTCCGTGTAGACACCGGTGAACACGCGCCAGACGCTGAACAGCAGATAGGCGTCGGTGAGGTTCGAACCCTCCCCGGCCAGCAGGTCATCGAGCGACTCGAAGATGCTCGGGTCGTTGGTGGAACCGGGCTGGACGGCGTCCCGGTACATGTCGTCGTACCAGTAGCCGTCCTCGTCGAAGTAGGCCAGGTCCAGGAGCTTGTACCAAATCCACGCCCCGTACTGGTACATCCCCGTCGAGTTGATGAGGGTGTACTCCGGGTGGCCCTGGAACTCGCTGGTATAGTAATAGGTGTGTCCCGTGCCGGGGTAGACGAGGTTCTCCCGGTACACCGCCCCCGCCTCCATCAGCCGCTGCTCCACGTAGTCGGCGCCGATTTGAATCGCGTGGCCCAGTTCGTGGGCGATGGTGGAGTGGAGATAGGCGTCTTCCATATCGATGTCGATGGCGATGTAGCTCGTGTAGCCGTAGCGGTCCGGGTCACCGTCGTAATACGATTCGGGGACGGTGTAGCCGAGAACCCCGCCCGAGATGTCCTCCAGGTAGAAATCGTAGTCCTCGCTGCCGCCGGCGGAGCCGTCGGGAGGGGGCGGCCAGAGACGGTCGGGGTCGCCCTCCGCGGTTACGATGCCCCACGCTTCCTCGGCGTATCCCAGACCCTGGGTGGCGTAGTCCAGGTACGATGAATCGAAGTAATGGAACCAGATGGAGTACTCGCCGGATGCCACGTGCCCCACCGAGACGGGCCGGGCCAGGAAGTCCAGAATCTCCCCCCGGTCGGGAGTGTCCACCTCGTCGAGATGGTCCAGCACGTAGGCGATGTACGGGGTATAGGACCGTATGACGGCGCCTTCGGTGTTCTTGTACCCCGCCGGAAGGCTGTCGTAATCCCCGACGTACCGGACCAGATACGAAAGCTCTTCGTACCGGGTCAGCGCCCCCCGGTCGTAGTCGGCGATTATCCTGTCGGGGGGGAGGTTCGCCGCGAAGGCGCCCGCCACCGCCAGGATTATTAATACCGCGGCCCAGCGCATTGGTCCTCCATTTTCTCGGGTGTCTTTCTAAAGCATCCCAAGGTGTAGCACAAATTTTCCCGGATGTCAGTCGGCTTTTTTCAACACGTAGGGGGCCATCCCTGGCCCCCTACGATACACACAACGGATGCGACGGTGTCCTAGCGTGCGACCACCAGGCGGCGGGTCAGGCTGCCGTCGGGGGTCACGAGGGTGTAAAGGTACACCCCGGCCGCGCGGCCCGAAGCGTCCCACACGCAGGCGTGCGGACCCGCATCCAATTCGCCGTCGACGACCGTGTCCACCAGCCGGCCCGACAGGTCGTACACCGACAGACTCACCGGGCCCGTCTCGGGCAGCGTGAAGTTGATGGTCGTCGTGCCGGTGACCGGGCTCGGGAAGTTCTGCTCCAGCTCCATCGCCCTGGCGCCGGAATCGGCGGGGTCTACGGTGACCGGCCCGTAGCGCACCTCAATCCCGGCGGGGTCCAGGACACCCAGGTAGTAATCCCCGCCCGCGGCGTCGCGGTCCAGGTAGCTCACCGCGGCGGTGTCCAGGGTCAGGGTGTTCAGCCGTTCCGTCCCCCGGTAGACGTTGTAGCCCGAGATGTCGCCCTCGGCCCGCCAGGTGACGAGAACGCCCTCGTCGGTCGCCCGGCCCGCCAGGTCGGCCACGTCGGCCCCCACGTCGGTTATCCACGCGCTGTAGGTGTAGGTGCCGGAGCGGGTCCACATGCTCGAGTCGTTGTCGTCGGGGTCCAGGTTGCCGTCGCCGTACTGGGTGATGAGCATGGCGATTTTCAGGTAGGGCGACCAGTCGCTCACCACGAGAGAGCCGTAGTTGTAGTCGTTGTCCACGTCCATCTCCCAGACGTCGGGCTCGCCCGAGTCGCGGCGGATGCCCACCACGGAGACCTGCCACACGCGGTGCTCGGTCCCGACCTCGTTCTGGCCGTCGAAGGAGACGGCGAACATCTCATGGTCGGTGTTGGTGGCGAACCAGATGAGGTTGGTCGCCATCTTCTGCGGCAGACGGGCCGCGGGCACCGCGAAGTCCTCCACGGGGTAGTCGCTGACCTGGTGGCTCCAGGCGTGGGCCATGTTGCTGGTGATGGTCACCGGCCAGTGATAGCCGTCCGCGTAGGTCCCGGTGAAGATGCGCCAGATGCCGAACAGGTGGAAGGCGTCGGCCAGGCTCGTCCCCTTGGCTTCCAACTGGTCCGCGAGCGTCTCGTAAATGCTCGGGTCGTTGTACCCGCTCTGCTGGATGCTCTCCCGGTACATGTCGTCGTACCAGTAGCCGTCCTCGTCGAAGTAATTCAACTCCAGGAACTTGTACCAAATCCAGGCCCCGTACATCCACAGACCCGAGGAGTAGACGAGGGTGCGCTGGGGGTTGCCCTGAAATTCGCCGACGATGCTGTAGTCGTGGCCGGCGCCGGGGTACACGACGTCCTCGTGGTAGACGGCGCCCGCCTCCATCATCCGGTCCTCGGCGGCGTCCGCCCCGTACTGAATCGCGTGGGCCAGCTCGTGGCACACCGTGGCGCGGTAGTTGTCGTCGTCCAGGTTGATGTCGATGGCTATCCAGGTGGTGTAGTCGTAGCGGGGCGTAGGCGCGTAGGGGTACTCGGGCGAGGTGTAGCCCAAGACGTTGCCGCCGATGTCCTCCAGGTAGTAGTCGTAATCGTTGCTCCCGCCCATGCCCAGGTCGGGTGGCGGCGCCCACAGCCGGTCGGGGTCGTCGGCGCCCGTCTCGACGTGCCAGGAGTGGTTGAGGTACCCCAGCCCCTTGTCCACGTAGGCCTCCTGCCCGCTCTGGTACCAGTGGAAGCGGATGGGGTACTGGCTGGACTGGTGGTACCCGGACTGGCCCGGACGGTACATGTAGCCGGAGATGTCCTCCTGCTGGGCCTGGGTAAGCTCACCCATGTGGTCCGCCACGTACTTGAGGTAGGGCGTGTACGAGGGGATGACGACGTTCTCGGTGTTCAGGTACTCCGCCGGCAGCTCGTCGTAGGCCCGGATGTACTTGACGAGGTAGAGGAGTTCGTCGTAACGGGTTAGATTTCCCGTATCGTAGTCGGCGATTATCCTGTCGGGGGGGAGGTTCGCCGCAAAGGCGCTCACCGCGACGAGGACCAAGAACAAAGCGACCAGGCGCATCGTGCCTCCTTGACTGCAATCCATCGGAAAAGTCCTAACTTACACTACTTATTCACAATGCGAATAGTGCGGAAGAAAATACGTTTCGCTGCATAAGGAGTATAGCATAAAAAATTCGGTGACAGGGGTAGGGAAGAAATAATATTCGATTAATCGAGCGGATTTATGTAGTTAATGCCACCTCACCGCCCAGGCGTTTGATGTTATAATCGCCCGCGGAAGATTATCGTGTCGCATCAAACCTGGAACGAGGTGGTCGGATGAGCCTGATTCCCATCGTCATCGAGCAGTCGGGGCGCGTCGAGCGGGCCTATGACATCTACTCGCGCCTGTTGCGCGAGCGCATCATCTTCCTCGGGACACCCATCGACGACAACGTGGCCAACGTGGTCATCGCCCAGCTGTTGTTCCTGGAGCAGGACGACTCCACCAAGGACATCTCGCTCTACGTGAACTCTCCGGGGGGGTACATCACCTCGGGACTGGCCATCTACGACACCATGCAGTTCATCAAGCCCGACGTGGCCACCTACGTCATCGGCCAGGCGGCGAGCATGGCCGCGGTGCTGGCGGCCGGGGGAACCAAGGGCAAGCGCTACGCCCTGCCCAACTCGACCCTTTTAATCCACCAGCCCATGGGCGGCTACGAAGGCCAGGCGTCGGACATCGAAATCCACGCCAAGGAGGTCCAGCGCCTCAAGGCCCGCCTTATCGAGATTCTGGCCCGGCACACCGGCCAGACCGTGAAGAAAATCATGGCCGACTCCGACCGGGACAACTTCATCCCCGCCGACGAGGCGGTCAAGTACGGCCTGGTGGACAAGATTCTGGAGCGCCGGGAAGTCTGATATTAACGTGATAAATCAAGGGGTTTAACCGAGCGTAGCGAGCTATGCCCCCGGCAAAACCCCTTGCCTCCTCTCCCCCGGGAGATAACGGTCGATGGACGAGGACAAAGAGCTCCGGTGCAGCTTCTGCGGACGGGCGCAGTCCGAGGTGGGCCGCCTCATCCTGGGGCCCAACGCCAACATCTGCAACGAGTGCGTCGAGATTTCAGCCGACGCGCTCCGGCGCACCCCCGTCGAGGGGAAGGAACTCCTGAAAGAGGTTCCGACCCCGAAACAGATTCGGGCGCGCCTGGACGACTACGTCATCGGCCACGACCGGGTGAAGAAAATCCTCGCCGTGGCCGTTTACAACCATTACCGCCGCGTCGCCCACAACCTGGGCGGGCCCCCGGACGCCGCGGAAGTCGAGCTGGAGAAGTCCAACATCCTCCTCGTCGGCCCCACGGGGACGGGCAAGACGCTCCTGGCGAGGACCCTGGCCCGCGTGCTCGACGTTCCCTTCGCCCTCACCGACGCCACCACCCTCACCGAGGCGGGCTACGTGGGCGAGGACGTGGAGAACATCGTGCTGAAGCTCCTGCAGGCGGCCGACTACGACCTCGACCGGGCCCAGCGCGGCATCATCTACATCGACGAAATCGACAAAATCGGGCGCAAGACCGACAATCCGTCCATCACGCGGGACGTCTCCGGCGAGGGCGTGCAGCAGGCGCTGTTGAAAATCATCGAGGGGACCGAGGCCGCGGTGCCGCCCCAGGGAGGGCGCAAGCACCCCCAGCAGGAGTACATCCACGTGGACACGACGGACATCCTGTTCATCTGCGGGGGGATGTTCGACGGCCTGGACGATATAGTGGGCCGGAGGGTGGGCCAGCAGGTCCTGGGCTTTACCGAAACGCCGAAGGAGGACCGCCGGGAGGTCGTACGGGGGGCCCGCATAGAGCCCGAGGACCTGATAAAGTTCGGCCTGATTCCCGAGCTCGTGGGCCGGCTGCCGGTGGTGGCCCGACTGGAGCCGCTTTCCGAGGACCAGCTCGTGGCCATCCTCACCAAGCCGAAAAACGCCCTCGTCAGCCAATATCGGAAGCTCTTCGAGCTGGACGACGTCCGGCTCAACTTCACCCCCGCGGCGCTCAGGGAGGTGGCGGCCGAGGCGCTCGAACGCAAGGTTGGCGCCCGCGGGCTGCGGGCCATCCTCGAGGAGGTCATGCTCGACGCCTTCTACGAGCTGCCCGCCCCGGTGGAGGAGGTAAAAATCACCCCCCGCATCATCCGCGAGCGGTTGAACCCGGTGAAGGAGGCCCGGCGGGGTTCGGGCGGGAAGAAAGCGGCCTCGCCCGACGAGGCGGCGTAGACCTTTTCCTCGGATTTTCGAGCGGGACCGTCCCGCTCTTTTCGTTCGGCGAACAACGACGAATCCGAGGCTTGCCAGCCCGACCCGGCTCGGGTAGGATATGGGCGCTTGAGTACCCCCCGGGAGGTGGACGTTGAGGCTTCTGGTGGTTAACGGCTCGCCCCACGCCGCCGAGGGGAACACGGCGGCCCTGACCGCCGAGCTGACGCAGCCCTGGCGCGAAGCGGGCGGCGAGGTCGTCGAGCGGTACGTCGCCCGGATGGACGTCCGCCCCTGCAACGCCACGGCCCTGTGCCTGGCCGGGGAACCGTGCCCCATCCGTGACGACGTGGCTGCGCTCCACGACGAGATGCGCTCCGCCGACGCCCTGGTGCTCGCCGGTCCCGTCTACGTTTTCGGCGTCACCGCCCAGCTCAAGGCCTTCCTCGACCGCTCCATGGCGCTGTTGCACCGGCCGGAGATGACCGGGAAGCACGCCGTGGCCGTGGCCACCTCCGCCGGGATGGGGGAGCAGGAGACGGCCCGCTACCTGGGTATCTGCTGCGAGATGCTGGGCTACGACCTCGTCGGCGAGCTGGCGGGAATTTTCATGGTCTACTCCCGGCCCAACGACGGTGAGGCGCTCTTCGCCCGGGCCCGGCGGCTGGGGGAGGAGCTCGTCCTGGCGGTGCGTGAAAAAAGGAAGTACCCCAAGCTGGGGCTCCACGCGGCCCAGCACCGCTTCCTGCGCGATTTAATTCAGCGCAACCGCAAGCTGTTCAAGGGCGACTATGGGTACTGGAAGGAACGCGGCTGGCTGGAGACCCGCTGGCCCCCCAAGGGGGAATACTGATATTCGTCGAAAAGGAGTGAGGTGGACCGAACCGCGTTTCCGGATACCCGCGCGCTGCCCCGGCCGCTGAACTACGCCCTCCCGGCGCTCCTGGCCGTGGGGGCGCTCACGGCGAGCGCCTGGCTGGCCTTCCCCCACCCCTTCACCCCCACGCCGGTGCCGGTGACCTGGCAGGTGCTGGTGGTTTTGGTCCTGGGGTTGGCGACTCCGCCCTGGCTCGCGCTCTCGTCGGTGGGGGCGTACCTGGCGCTGGGGCTCACCGGGGCGCCGGTCTTCGCCTGGGGCGCCAACGGCTGGATTGCTTTCGCCGGGCCGTCCGGCGGGTATCTGGTCGGTTTCCTCGCCGCCGCCGGGGTGATGGGCTTCCTGAAGCAGAGACTGGGCGTCGGGCTGCCCGCCCTGATTGCGAACGGCCTGGCCGGAATCACAGTCATCTACCTCTTCGGCTACGTCTGGCTCTGGGCGTGGCTGGGGAACGCCGGGACCGCATTTTCGGCCGGGGTCCTGCCCTTCGTGGCCCCGGACCTGTTGAAGTTGGCCGGCGCGGTGTCCGTCGCCCACCTCCGGTATTGCTTGAAAATCCCGCTCCAGGACGCTTGACAGCGGCCCGCGGGCTCCCTAAACTAGCCCTACTCTAGTTTTTTACAAAAACGGGGATTCCATGAAAAAAACCGCGCTCAACGCCATCCACCACGAGCTCGGCGGCCAGATGATTGAGTTCGCCGGCTACGAGCTGCCCGTCCAGTACACCTCCATCAACGAGGAGCACCGCACCGTCCGCGCCAAGGTGGGCCTCTTCGACCTCACCCACATGGGCGAGTTCTGGTACGAGGGCCCCGGGGCGCTGGCCTTCGTCAACCGCCTGGTGACCAACGACGTGGCCGCCGCCAAGGACGGCCAGGTCCTCTACACCCCGATGTGCTACCCCGACGGCGGCATCGTGGACGACCTTCTGGTCTATCGCTACGGCGAGGAGAAAATCCTGACCGTGGTCAACGGGGCCTGCGTGGACAAGGACTGGGAGTGGGTCACCCAACACGCCCCGAAAGGGCTCAAGGTCACGAATAAAAGCGACGAGACCACCCTCATCGCCGTCCAGGGTCCGCTGGCCGAAGAGGTCGTCCGGTCGGTGACCGACATCCCCCTGGAGCCCATCGGCTTCTACGAGTTCGCCCTGGGGACCGTCGCCGGGGTAAAGAACGTGCTGCTCTCGCGCACCGGCTACACCGGCGAGGACGGTTTCGAGATTTACATCCCCAACGCGCACGCGGAAACCGTCTGGCGCGCCCTGTGGCCGAAAGTTCAGGAGCTGGGTGGAAAGCCCATCGGTCTGGGCGCCCGCGACACTCTCCGCCTGGAGATGAAGTACTGCCTCTACGGCAACGATATAGACAAGACCACCAATCCCATCGAGGCGGGACTGGCCTGGACGGTGAAGCTGGAGAAGGGCGACTTCATCGGCCGCGACGCCCTTATCAAGGCCAAGGAGGTCAAGACCGGCCGCCGTCTCGTCTGCTTCGACATGGTCGAGCGCGGAATAGCCCGGCAGCACACCAAGTGCTTCGCGGACGGTGTTGAAATCGGCGAGGTGACCTCGGGGACGATGTCGCCCTCGCTGGGCAAGGCCATCGGCCTGGCGTACCTCGCGTCGTCCCACCGCTCCACGGGCTCCGAGTTCAGCGTGGACATCCGGGGCAAGCTCCGCCGGGCCGTCGTGGTCAAGCCGCCCTTCTACAAGAACGGCACCCGCAAGTAGGGTCTGTTTATAGTAACTCCGCGGACCAGGCCCTACTGTTTTCAAGATTTGCAGGGGAACTTTCCCGGTTACGGTGACTCGCGGCACATCTTCTCAAACGATAAACCCACACCGCGAAGCCCACGTCCAGCTTCAAGCCGGCGGGCCGTCGAAGGAGGAAACCAGAGTGTCCTACCCCGATGACAGGAAGTACACCGATACCCACGAATGGGTCATCTTCGACCCCGAAGAGTCGACCATCGGCATCACCGACTACGCCGCCGAGCATCTGGGCGAGCTCGTCTACCTCGAGCTGCCCGACGTGGGTGACCGGCTCGAGGCGGGAGGCGAGTGCGGTGTCGTGGAGAGCGTCAAGGCGGCCAACGACGTCATCGCCCCCATCTCCGGCGAGGTGACCGAAATCAACATGGCGGCCGTGGAAGAGCCCAAGAAGGTCAACGACGACCCGCACGGGAGCGGCTGGCTCATCAAGGTCAAGCCGGACGACCCGGGGGAGATGGACGACCTCAACGACGCCGCCGCTTACGAGGAGCTCCTCGGAGAGGAATAAGCCCCGCCCATGCAAAGACTCATCCCCCTCATCCCGGCGCTCGCCCTGTCGGTGCTCACGGGCTGCGGCGACGACGTTCAGCCCATCTCCGAGCAGGCGGAGCTGACCCCCGACCAGGCCCACGTCGTCACGAAGGGCTTCACCTGGGACCTGGTGGGCCCCGAGGCCGGTCTGCCCGCGGAAGGGCTCGTCTCCGTCGCGCTGACACCGGAGGGGCTCTGGCTCGTCGGGGGCGGCCGCCTGCTCAAACGTGAGGATGGCCGCTTCGTCCAGGTGACCGACCCGCTCCTGCCCCCGAACCTCTCCCGGGTGACCTTCACCGACGGGGTGCTCTGGGCGCTGGGCGACGGGGCGGTCTATTCGTCGGACATCGGCCACCGCTGGACCGCGGCGGGTCTGCCCGCCCGCGAAGGCGGCTGGGTCTGCCACGGCGCCGCCAGCCTCTCAGGCGAGGCCTACATCGCCACCGACGAGGGGCTCCTGCACTCCTCCGCCTTCGACCCCGCCCGCCCGGTCGCCTTCACCCGGCTCGACCCGCTCATGGGGAAGGAGAGCGGCTACCGGACGGTCACCGACGTAACTATCACCCCGGATTCCGTCTGGGCCGTCTCCCCGGATAAGCGGGGCTACCTGGCCCAGTACCTGCGCGAGAGGGACGAGTGGGTCATCCGCGCCAGCTACGACCCCTTCCGCCGCGTGGCCGCCTCGGGCGACTACGTCTGGGTTTCCACGGACGGGCTCGGGCTCTGGCGCTCCACCGACGGCGGCGAGACCTTCAACGAGGTGATGAACGGCGGCGCCTGGGACCGGGTCAACGGCATCGGAATCGGCAAAGGCTCCATCTGGGCCGCCTCCGAGGGTGGAGCCATCTACTACGTCCTCGCCACCAACGTCTGGGAGCACCACGGCGTCCAGGAGGGCCTGGTTGACCCGGTGATGCTGGACTGCGCCTACGACGAGGCGGCCAACACGGTGTACTTCGCCACCGCGTCGGGCCTGGCCGTGGGGACGAAGGAGGGCCCCGCTCCGGCACCGCCGGAGACCGTCGAACGCAGACCGACCGACGAGCTGGAAATCGAGTAATGCCGGTCGCTGAACGAAGGGGTCCGAAAACGGGCCCCTTTTCGTTTATACTTAGCACATGGGCGGGTAACTTCTGCCGGCCGGACAGCAACGTCCCGGTGTGCCCCGGGGCGTGGGAGAACCCCATCCAGTTCACGGGGTACTACTCGGACGGGGACGTATTCGAGCATTACTACGCCCGGGCGCGGTACTACGACCCGTACACGGGGCGGTTCCTCTCCCGCGACCCCGCAGACTTCGAGTACGACAAGGTCCCGATTGCGATTAACCGGTATCCGTATGCGGGGAATAACCCCCTTCGGTATGTAGACCCGAATGGGAAGTTCATTTTTGCGGCTATCTTTGGGTTAGTCTGGCAGGCGATAGTAGCGGATATTGCGTGTTATGCTGTTGCAGGAGGCATTTACGAACTCGCACATGGCGGAAGTTTCTTAGAAGGTTTTGTATCAGGAGCCGTTATAGGTGGATTCAGTACTTTCTTGTCAGCAGCATACACTGAAATCACAGGGGCTGGCGCTTTAATGAGAGCTGGTACAACCAATCTATTAACTGATTATCAGACATTTTCTATAATGTCTGGTGTTATGACAGGCACAAACCAGTTTCATCTTTTACTGCGACACGGGCCGATGGGCGGAGAAGAAGGTCCCTTCTTCTCGAACATTCACCATGGTTCATTAGGTCAGCTTTTCCTTTTAGGGTTAGGTGCATTTGGAAATATACAACCATGGGCTATTCCATTTTATGGCATAGGTGCCGCAGTAGTATTTGACGATTTTATACAGCACTCGTTACTTCAGGTGTTCGATCCCGAAGCTAAGTCTCCAATACACATGATTTTTACAGATATTATATACCCTTGGTGGGAACGAAACTTTGGAGATTAAAATGAAAACCATTTCATCATTAGTCATCTATTTACTTATCATTTCGTGTTTATCACCTATTCTAGCTGATTCTAAATTCGGATTAGCTTTCTATGTTCCACAACTTGTATTATCAGGATTTAATAAAATTTGGTATAACGAAGGATATGGCGATAACTTGTACACTACAGGTTGGTTTAATTGGGGTCTAAATGGTTTCTATTCAACTGACCACCACTTGTTAAAGTGGGATATTGCAATACCTGGAATAAATTTCCTTGCGTTAGAAGATTCTTCTTCGCAAGATAAGCAGCCAGATGTAGATAAGTATTTCTGGGATATTTCTGGGTCATACTCTTATGCTCCAATATTAGAAGAGTCCTTTACTTTATTAACAGGAGTAAAATACAAGTATAATAACTTTAATTCAATTATCCACTCAGATCCTATTGAAACGTGGGCCCAGGAGTATAATTATTTAGGAGGGACTTTAGGAGTATCTTTTTTTAATTCGATTGAAGAAGGAACCTCTTGTTGGCATTTAAACCAAGAAGTAGGATATATGTGGGGGGGAGGGGGATTGTCGTTTACAAGCTCAATAACCTTTGGTGCTACAAGCTATTTTGATACTGTTTCATCAGGTTTCTTCGGTGAAACAACTGTTGAATACACGTACAATCAGGCATTTAATTATGTAAGATTCTATTTAGTATTGGGTTTCTTACTTAATTAAAATATTTTTCCGCGGATGGAGGTTTTAAATTTTCAGATTTAATTCTTTTTACAGTAACACAATCTACCAATGTTTGTTTGTATACCGCGATTCCCCATGCCGCTGCCACATGAATAACAAGGG
>CAYTCV010000020.1:0-27482 GCA_964436465.1 uncultured bacterium | reverse complement strand
AAACCCGATTACCGGTAACCTGGAGGTTCCCATGGCCCTTACCGCCAACCGTTACGACGAGCGCTTCGCCGCGGGCTGGCAGCTCCCCTTCCCCGTCGCCGCGTCGACGACGATTTACAAGGGGGCGCTGGTCTGCCTGGACGCGAACGGCTACCTCGTCCCCGCCGCCGACACCGCGGGCCTGCGCTTCGTGGGCGTGGCCCGGGACGGCGCGGACAACTCCTCGGGCTCCGACGGCGACACCGAGGTCGTCGTGGTGACCCAGGGCTCCATCGTGGTCGCCAAATCCGGCGCCGCCGCCGGAGACGTGGGCGCGAGCGCCTTCTGCTCCGACGACGAGACCGTGGCGCTCACCACCGAAAACGATGTCTACGCCGGGCTCGTCGTCTCCGTGACCGATTCCGGCCACGTGCGTCTGCGCTTCGACGCCGGCGACTGCGCCCCGGCCTAACCTTTTAAAAAGGAGGATAAATGCCCTTCACCACCGCCAGCGACCTCTCCCCGAAGATGCTCGAGGGCGTCGTGCGCACCGAGTTTTTCCGCGCCTACCACGAGCTCCGGGAAACCGGCTGGCAGCGCTACACCACCCAGGTCGAGTCGGGGGCCGCCGAGGAGTACTACGACTGGCTGCGCCTGTTGGGCGACGTGCGGGAGTGGGTCGGCGACCGCGTCATCAACCAGGGTGTGGCCGAGCGCTACTCCATTCGCAACCGGACCTGGGAGTTCGGCTTCTACCTCGAGCGTTCCGCCGTGGAGGACGACCAGTCGGGCCAAATCGGCCTGGCGATTACCGCCGCGGCCCAGCGCGCCGCCGAGCACCAGGCCCGCCTCGTCACCGAGGTGCTGGAGGCCGGCTTCACCGACGCCTGCTACGACGGCGAGCCCTTCTTCTTCGCCACCCACCCCCTGGACTCGGGCGGCACCTTCGGCAACTACACCGACGCCCTGCTGGACTCGGAATCGCTGCGGGACGGCTTCTCGGCGCTGATGGGGATGCGGCGCTCCGACGGCGCCCCCTGGGGGAACGTGGTCTCCAAACAGAACACCACCCTCATGGTCCCGCCGGCGCTGTACTTCACCGCCCTGGAACTGACCCGGCACCCGCACTACTCCGCGGGCGACCCGGAGAACAACCCCCTCGCGGGGCTCTTCGACGTGGCGCTCAATCCGTACCTCACCAGCGAGACCGCCTGGTACCTGCTGCAGACGACCGAGCCGCTGAAGCCGCTCGTCTTCCAGCGCCGCACCGAGCTGGAGCTCACCGCCCAGACCGACCCGGCCACCGGCGACGTGGTCTTCCGCAACGACCTCTACGCCTTCGGCACACGTCAGCGCTACAACGCCGGTTACACCTTCCCCCAGCTGGCCTACGCCAGCGACGGCACCGAGTCCTGACGGCCCACGGGTGGACCCGGTTCCACCCCGCACTGATTCTTTATCATCCAAGGAGGGACCTTGGCCTACGCCCAATCCAGCGAGCTGCGCGAATTCCTGGGCGACGCCTTCGCCGCGGTGGAGGACGAGACCCTCGCCGGTTACCTGGACTACGCCTCCGCCGAAATCGACACGCGGCTGTCGCCGCACTTCGCCCTTCTGCCCTTCGACCCCGTACCGGCGCTTATCGGGCGGATGTGCCTCTACCGGGCGGCGGCGGAGGTCCTGGTCGTGTACTACGGCCGGACCGGGGCCGGGACCGAGGACGGGCGCGCGGAGCGATTCCGCGACGATTACGAGACCCTCGTCGCCCTGCTCCTGCGCGACCCGGCGCTGCTGGGCGTGGAGCTGGGCCCCCGGCGCGGTTCCGTAGCCTTTTTCCACGACGACCCGGACCGCCCCGGCCTCTCCCGCTTCGGGCGGTTCCCCGGCGAGGAGGGGTCATGGTAGACCTCGCCCGGCACCACTCCATGGTCGTGGGCGCCCTGGCCGCGGGGCTCTTTACCGGCGCCCGCGTCACCTACGACCCGGGGCTCCTGCACCGGCTGGCCGAGCTGCCCGCCGCGGGGCTGGTCTCCATCTCTCCGCAGGGGGTGGAGCTCCTGGACGGCTCCCGGGCCCGCGTCGAGTTGGAAATTACGCTGAGCCTCGCCAAGCTCGGCGACGAGGAGGTCATCTGGGACCTGACCTCGCGCTGCGCCTCACTGTGGCGCATGCTCTCCCGGGCGGCGGATGCGGGAGAGCCCTACGCCTACACCTACGGGGGGAGCGAGATTTCCGGCCACACCGCCGAGGAGTGGCTCGCGCTGGAGGGCCTGGCGGCGCGGTACTGGCGCACCTCCCTGACGACACCTCCCCGGCCCGTTTACCGACACGCGACGGTCGAGGCCGCCCTGGCGGTCGTCGCTCCCCGTTGAAGAAAGGAATCACATGCCTTCCACCGTTCTAACGGGCAAGGGCTGCATCGTGGACGTGACCACCGGCCTCGTCTACGGCGGCGTGCAGGAGTTCAAGCTCACGAACGAGCTGGAGACCAGGAGCTTCCCCGCGGGGGAGCGCTGGTGCTCGTACACCGTGCCCGTCGGGGTGAGCTGGCGGGGCGAAATCGCCTTCAAGGCCCTGGATGCGGCCGTGCTGGGGGTCGTCCTCGGCGGGGTGCGCTCCACCGGGCGGGTGCTGGAGGTGCTCGACGAGGAGGCGGCCGTCCCCGAGGATGAGCCGTACACCGTTAACCTGGAGCACGACGACGCCGTGGCGCTGTCCGAAACGGTGAAGGACGCCGCGGGGCGCGCCTTCGTCCGGGTGGACGGAAACCCGGCCGCCGGCGAGTACGCGATTGACGGCGACACGCTGAGTTTCGCCGACGCCGATGCGGGGATGGAGCTGCGCCTGGCCTACCTGCGGCTGGACCCGGACGCCGGGGACAAGCTGGTGGTCGGCCCCGAGGACATCCCGGCGAAATTCTCGCTCTACGGCGTGCTCCGCGGCCACGACCTGGTCGAAGGTCGGGCGCCCGAGGCCCGCTTCGCCGTGTACCTGTCCGACTGCCGCCGGACGGGCGAGTTCCGTTTCGGCGCCCCGGCTGACGGCCTGGGCGGATTCACCCTGTCCTTCACCGCCCGCAACGACCAGCCCGGCGACGTGGTGTTCTACCTGCCGCCCCGGGAGGCCGAGTAGATGAAGCGCGAGCCGCAGGAGCGTGAGCTCTTCCGCCTGGCCGGCGCCGCGCTGGACGGGGACGACGCCGGGACGGAGGACGCGGTGGAGCCCGAGGAGCTGCTGCCGCCGGGGAGCGTCGAGGTCGGCGGCCGGTTCTACCCCGAGCCCACCTGCTACGCCTACGTCCTGTTGGAGCGGGTGGCGTCCGGGCGGCTGCCCTACGAGCTCACCGCCACCGAGCGCGCCCTGTACCTGTTGTGGGTCGTCCTGCACCAGGACAGCCCCGCCGAGCTGGCCGCGCTGACCCAGCGCCCCCTGGCCGAGGCCGAGCTGGCCCGGTTCTGTGCCGAGCACACCCCGGCGGAGCTCACCGCCTTCCTGGAGGGCTACCTGCCGTCGGCATCGGTCGCGGTGAAAAAAAAAGCCCCGCCGCCGCCGACGGCGGGTCGGGGGTAGGTCTCGTGGAGCGGCTGGCCGCCGTCGCCCGGTTCGCCGGAACCACCGTCGAGAGGGTCCTCTACCGCTGGCCCGCGCGCCGGGCCGTCGCCTACTCCCGCCTGATGGCGGGCCTGCGGCGGGCCGGGGAGAGGGAACTTTGGCGCAACACCCCACCGAGGAGCGGACTTGAATCGCGCGTTTGAACAGGAGTCCGACGCCCTGCGCCGCAGCGCTCAGGCCGTGGAGCGGGCGGCGGAGAAGCTCGACAAGACGGCCGACAAGCTCGGCTCCACCGACCGGGGACGCTCGGGGGACGACGGCGACCTGGACCGGCGCCTCACTTCTTTCGGGAAGGACCTGGCACAGACCGTCGTCGGCGCCACCACCGAGCTTTTCAGCGGCCTCAAGCTCGACTTCGACGACCTCTTTTCGGGGCTTTTGGGCCTATTTTCAGGCCTCGTGACCTCGAAACTGGGGTTCGTCGGCGACCTGTTGGAGCTCATCCTGCCCTTCGCCGGAGGCGGTTACGTCGGCTCGCCCACCCTGGCCCTGCTGGGCGAGGGGGGGCCGGAGTACGTCCTGCCCGAGGCGAGCCTCCACCGCGCTCTGGAAGGCGGCCTGGCGGGGATGGCGGGATTGCTGGCCGACGTGCGCGGCGCGGCCCCCTCCGCGACCGGCGGGGGAGGGTCCGTCGTGCGGACGACCACCGTCCAGCACTTCCACTACGCCCCGGCCGTCGGCTCCCTGGATAAATTGGACACGTACAACCAACAGGCCGACGCCGGCCGCGCGGGACGGAACCTCTGATGGACCGTATATACGCTCCGGCACAGACCGTGGAAATCCGCCTCGACTCCGGGGCGTGGACCGACATCACCCCCGCCGTCGAAGGCTTCTGCGTCCCCTCCTGGCGGGTGGAGGCCAGGACCGGGGAAATTATCTGCGACCAGGTCCGCGCCCGGGTCGTCGTTCCGCTCCTCGAAGACCTGGACCTCACCATCCGGCGGGTGCTCGAAGCGGAGCGCATCGAATTCCGGCTCTTCTTTCACGAGGCGGCCGACGGCAGGGTCCCCGTCGGCGCGGCCCCGGTATTCCGGGGATTGGTGGTGGAGCTGGCCCGGCTGACCAAGCTTCGGGCCGGGGACACCCTGGACCTCACCGTTCAGGACCTGCTGAAGGCGGGGAACGAGCGCCAGCCGTCGGCGACCATCCTCACCTCCGCCGAGCCCGCGCGCTACGACGCGGTTATCGGTGCGCTGGCCGCCGAGATGGACTTGACCGTGGATGACCTCCACGGGACCGGTCTCTCCACGGAGACCCCTTACATCACCCACCACCCCCGTCCGGGCGGCTCCGACGCCTCGGTGCAGGTCCGGGGTCTGGCCTGGTGGCCGACCCACGGGCTGCTGGTGTGCGGGGTCGGTGAAAAAATTTGGGGTTACTCGCCTTCCACCGGCGCAGGCTACGAGCTGGCGAAGCCGCCGTTCTCCAACCCGGTCAACCAGATTGAGCACCTGTGGGTGGACGGGACCGACGTGTACGGCGTGAGCCTCCCCACCCCCGATGCGACCGAGTCGCTCCCCGGCTACATCATTCGGGCGGACCTCTCCGGTTTCGACCCGCACGTCTTCGGGCCGCCGGTCACCTACATCCCCTACGCCGATGAGCCGTTCAGGCTGTGGAATGCGGGACGGGCGACTATACGGAGCCAGTGGGCGTCCTGGGCCAATAAAATCCGCGACCGGCTCCTGTGCGCCGGGAACGCCATCGGACTGGCCGGGCCGGATTTGGCGGAACTCTCCTACGGCGACGAGGCCTTCCACGAGGGAAACCGCTGCGTCAGGCCCCGGGCGTACCACATAAAAATCAGTGCCGTTCCGGGCGTTGAGCGGGTATGGACCACCGACGCCCCCGGCATTCTCGGACGCAACCTCTACCTCCCCGAGGAGACCGAGGTGTCGGTGGAGTTTCTGGAGCCCGACGAGCGCCCGGAGAAGGTGAAGGTCTTCCGGATGCCGGGACCGCTGGCCTACTTCATCCCGACCTCGGTCCTGGCCCCGAATCCCTTCGGGGTAACCGTCTACGACTACGGCAACGGGAGACCCTGCGCCGAGCTCGTGGGCGAGCTGCCCCTGCAGCTTCCGGCGGGGTACTACGCCTTCGTCAATTCCGGCTCGACCCTGGACACCTCGAACCTGGACGTTGACAAACAGTACACCCTCGAGCAGGTCTCCGGTTTCGAGGTCGGGTTCTCGCGGCTGGAGCGGAGGCCCTCCGCCTTCCACACCTCGGACGGGGAGCGCGTCATCACCGCCGAGGACGACGTGGACATCTCCACCCTGGAGAACCCGCTGGGGCCGCTTCTGTCCCTTTCCGGTGACGAGTTCGAGCGGCTGTACCATCGGGACCTCGCCGCCGGGACGCGGGTCGAGGTGGCCGGTTTCCCCTCGGGGGCGTACCTGGTCCACCTGACGCGGGTGAGCGCCACGGAGGGCTACGCCGTTTTCGCCCGCGAGGTGGGGCTCCCGGGGGCCTACGGGCGGCAGGACCCCCTGGTGAAGCTGGAGGTCGGGCGGGTCTATTCCGACGGCGGAACCTGGCGCTACAGGGAGCTCGGCTCCCTCGGCGGCCGGCCGGCCACCTTCTCCGACATCGGTAAGACCGTCTACCACTACTACCCAACGTGCGTTACCCATCTCGGCAACCGGCTCTACGTCGGTTATTACAGCACCTGCCAGCGGTTCGTCGAGGTCGGGGACGTGAGGGTTCACGCCGTCCAGAATGTGTGGGACACCACCGACGGGAACGTCCTGGACTTCTCCATCGTGGACCTCTCCGGGTACTACGCGGACGAATTCAAGGCGGGGGACCGCATCCGCCTGTGGCCCGACGCCATCGGACGGTTCCCCTACGCCCCCCTGCCGAGGACCATCCAGCGGGTGGAATGGGTCAACGAGCGGTGGACTCAGCTCTTCGTGGCCCCGGAGCTGGACTGCTCCGACGGGGCGCTCATTCCCGACGACCGGAGAATCCCCTGGAACGACCCCCGCTCGCTGGGGCTCGAGGAGTACCACGGGAGCTACCCCGAGGATTTCGACTGGGGGCCGCCGACGCTTCAGCGCGAGGCCAAGGCCCGCGAGGTCCGCACCTACTTCAGGGCCTTCAACCTTTCGACGCAAACCTGGGACGCCCCCCTCGACTTCGGCCGCGAGGACCTAACCGAGG
This sequence comes from uncultured bacterium, assembly GCA_964436465.1. Classification (GTDB taxonomy): domain Bacteria; phylum RBG-13-66-14; class RBG-13-66-14; order RBG-13-66-14; family RBG-13-66-14; genus RBG-13-66-14. The sequence goes on along the minus strand of CAYTCV010000020.1, from coordinate 20,726 downwards.
ACCTGACCGCCGAGGACGACCCGGAGAACCAAAGGGCGACGCTTTCCCTCTCGCATACCTTCCCCGACGCCTCCACCATCGAGGTGACCCTGGGCGATTCCCCGGTTTCCTTCACCGTGGACGCCGACGGGCTCTACGAGACGGGGGACTGCATCCTGGCGCTGCCGAGAAGGTACGCCGGCCTGGAGCTGACCGTCGCCTATTCGCACTGGGATGTGTCGCGGCGGTTCACCGAGGCGGCCGCTTCCGGCTCCACCGTCTACTACACCCGGGGGAAGGGGCTGCGGTCCTGGTCCGGCTCCGTCACCGAGCACGGCGAGGTCCACTACAAAGCCTCGGGAACGGCCTCGCCGCTGGTCATCCCCTCGGCGGCTGTTCCCGTTACGGTCTACGGCGTGGCCGAGGGCGGCGGCAACTACCCCTTCCAGCTCTCGGTGAACCACTCGCTCCACGTCGGCGACCGTTCCGGCTGGTCCGGAAAAGGCCTGGCGTCCTGCCTGGCCGAGGTCGCGCTGGCCCTGGGCTGCATCTTCTGGGTGGACTCTAGCGGGGTCATCCACTTCGTCCCGCGGGGCCGGCGCGGCGGTGAATCCGACGTGCTCCCCGCGGACGTGCTGGATTACCAGGAGCCGGGGGCCTGGCAGCGGGCGGCGCCGGCGGTGACCGTCTCGTGGCCGGGCGGCGCCCAGACGGCGGGGGTGCTCTCGGCCACGCGGATTACCGATAACGAGTCCTTCAGTGCGCCGCTGGTGACCTCGGCGGGCTGGGCGAATCTGCTGGCGAACCTGCTCTACGCGGCCAAAAGTAACCGCGGGGGCCGGGCCGAGGTGACCCTGGCCGGCCTGCGGCTGGACATCGAGACCGGCGACGGGTTGCACGTTCCTTTGAGTGGGGCGGTCTCCCCGGACGACGGCGTCGGTGTCGTGGTGGGAATCGAGCCGCAGTTGAGCCTCGGCGAGGCCCGGACCCGCTTCATCCTTGAACTGGAGGGGTAATGGCAGCAGGCGAATGGGGCGAGACCGACTCCGGCGGCAAGCTGCGGCCCAAGGTCAGCTTTTCCGGCGGCGCCGTCGGCCTTCCCGACCTCACCTTCCCCGCCACCGGCTTCACCCGGCTCGACGAGGACTGGGTCCCGGAGAAAATCGTCAACGCGGCGGCGGACTCATCCCGGACCGTCTCGGAGGCCGTCGTCGGCTACCGCGGCGTCTTCACCGTCCACTACGCCTACCTCACCGCCGAGGGCCGGCGTTACATCGCCCAAATACTCAACGTCGGCGGCCGGGTGTACTTCTACCCGCACTCCGACGTGAGCGAAAACTACCTCTGCCGGGTGGCCGCCACCTCAGGGATAATGCAGCAGCTCGACGGGAAGGCCATCGGCTACGGGCCGCTGGCCATCACCTTCGAGACGGTGAGGCTCCACTCGTCGGTGCCCTGCGAGAGCGAGCGGTCGCACTTCTCCGACAAGGACGAGGCGTACGACCCGGCGGATGAAATCTGCTGCTTCACCGCCACGACGGCGTCCTACGACCCCGACGACAAAATCGGGTGGTTCAACAAGGCGGAGTGAGGGTTAGCTAATATCGGGTAAATTATCCCTAAATTCTTTAAATTGTTTCCATTGAAGAGGATATGCAGTGACAAATGTGCGTTTATCATTATATACGTTAACGATTACGCAAAAATATTCGGGAGTGAAGGAGGAAACTCCTAGTATATAATTTGGAACACCAATATATGCAAGATATATATGTCGAATGCTCTTTTCTTTTAGTTGTAGTTTAATTCTATCTGACCTCGTTAATGTTGGTCTAATCCAAGAAAGCCTACGCGCTTTAAATGTTTTAAATCTTCCACTTCTAACATTATGATTATCAAATAAAAAATGAAATCCCCCCGGGGGTATTAGGATATTATTACCCATTATATCTTTTACCTTCCCGGCTACATTGTTACGAAAGAATAAAAGAGCATCCTTCCTTGTAATAAGGTTGGGTAACAAGCTCAGTTCATCAATTGCATTAAACAGCGATGACATAATCAGCTTGACATGTCAGTAAAAACCGGCTACTCTTGTAGTACAAACTAATGCCTGGCAGGGGGGGACGAAGCCTCGAGTGGGGCCGACGCTAGTCCAACACACTGCCAGGAGTGCCCCACATTGCTATTAGGCTCAGGGAAACCTGAGCCTTTGATTATAACAAACCGCCCTCGGGGGCGGTTTTTTCATGCCGCGGAGGTAACCCATGGCCCTCGACAAGCCGCGCGACCTGGTCACCTACCCCGACCTCGAAGCGAAGAACCTCACCCCCGGCGAGGGGGACAACGCCGCCAAGCGCATCGACGGCGTGTACTTCGACGCCAACAACACCGACACCAACAACGCCCTGGCCGTCCGCCAGGGCTTCGGCGTGGACTTCGTTGACAACGGCTCCGCCGCCGGCGAGTGCCGGGTGACCACCCCCTCGGGGCTCTTCGACGCCGAGCACAACGTGACCATCGGCGACGGGACGCGCCTGTGGAAAACGGCGATGCACGCCGACGACGACCTGCGCTTCGACGACGGGGACATCGTGAACGGCGCGGCGGGACCGGCCGACTACTCCTCCGCCGCCTTCATCGACTCCCTCGTCGTCTGGTCCACCGGCTCCGACACCGTCTCCGCGGTGGTGGACAACACCGAGATGGTGCTGACCTACGACGCACCGAACGCGCTCACCGCCGACGACCTCGCCCGCTCCCCCGCGAACTCCGAGGACGTGGATACCTCGCTGACCAACATCGAGACGGCCTTCGACACCGAGCACGACCCGGCGACGGGGGTCCACGATACGGGCTTCCTCGAACCGGAGATGGTGAACCAGAACACCTGCCTCCAGGCGGAGGCGTGGCAGAACGTCATCCGGTACGGGAAGTTCGAGTTCTGGCCGGCGGGTATCGACGCGCCGCCGGAGGGCTGGGAGCTCTACGGCGCCCCGACCTCGGTGGAGCGGGAATCCGGCGCGGGAAACGTCCGCGTCGGCGACTACTCGGTGAAAATCACCACCGGCGGGGCGAACCGAGGCATCAAGTACGCCGTCCCCAACTTCCGCGACTATCTGGGCAAGGTGTTCACCGCCTCGTGCTGGGTGAAGCAGTCCGCGGCGGGGACCGTGGCCGTCACCATCGACGACGGGGTGGGGACCACGACCGGCCTCTCCGTGGTCCTGAACGGGAACTTCCAGCAGGCGTTCTGCCGCCACACCATCGCCAACGCCGCGACGAAGCTGGAGGTCATCATCGCCTCGGTGGGGGGCTCGCCGGCCTTCTACGTGGACGAGTTCTCGGCCTACGAGGGGACGATGCTCAAGGCGTACTCCCGGAGCCCCGAGGGGTCCATCGCCGAGCACGACGTGGTTGGAGTCAACCTCCTTCTCAACGCCGACTTCGAGCGGTGGGCGGACGTTGTCGGGATGGCGGACCAGTGGGAGAACTACACCGCCGCCGCCGTGTCCGCGCCCAACTCCGACGCGCACTTCGGCGACCGGAGCCTCGAAATCGACTCCGCCGCGGCCATCGGCCAGGGCGCGTGCCAGCGCATCGGGGCGTTCTCCGACGTGCTCGACTTCCTGAAGGGCAAGACCGTCTGCTTCAGCGTGTACGTGAAGGAGCTGACGCCGGGGACCTCGCGGGAGTTCGCCCTGACCGTCGAGGATGGCGTGGGCTCGACCGGCATCTCCTTCGACCAGGACGACTACGCCGACTGGACGCGGCTGTGGGTGGCCCACGAGGTGGACGCCGCGGCGACGCTGCTTACCGTGTCGGTGTCCGCGAACCAGGCGGCGGTCGTGGCGGGGCTGCTGGTGGACTCGGCCTGCCTCAACATCGGCTCGCGGCCGATGCCCTGGGCCGGAAACATGCCCTCCGTCTGGTCGCCCGTGCGGTACGGGTTCTTCACGAGCGGGTCGGTGACGAACGGGACGTACCTGAACGAGGCGTGGCCGGTGCCGGAGCGGTTCTACCCGACGCGGCTGGACGTGTACTGGCTGACCGGCCCCGCGCGTGTCGGGGCGTCGGGATACACCGACGCCACTCTCTACACCGCCGCCCGGGGCGCGGCCCCGGCCTCGACCGGCTTCTACGTCCGGGTGAACGCCGAGCTCGCCCCGGATGCGGACGGCGTGGGCGGGTCGGCGACGCAGCTCCCCTCCGCCGCCGAGACCGACGTAATCGCCGAGCTGAACTACCTCCGCATCTACGTGACGAACACGACCACCTCGGCCAACCCGAGCACCGCCAGCGTGCTCCTGACCGGCTACACGCTGGCCCTGCCGTAGGAGGCCGAGATGGGGGACAGCGAAAAGAGGCCGCTCTTCGACTTCGGTGGCGGCATCGAGTTCGGCCAGCGGCTCTTCGGGTTCTGCGTCATCGCGGCCCTGGCCGTCGCCTCCCTGGTTCTCCATGCCTGCGGGGTGATAGATGTTGAGGCGTTCAAATGGGCGATAGGCACAGCGGGGACCGTGGCGGCGGCGCTGGCGGTCGGGCGCTCGATTCAGAAAGCCGCCCGGGAGAAGGCCAACGCCACCGTCGAAATCGGCGAGGCCAAGGACGCCATCGGATTCAAACTGGAGGACGATGCCTGACCTCTTCGACATCCCCCGGACGCTGGCCCGGCCCCGAAGCCCGGGCGTTCTCCTGCGGGGTACGGAACTTTTAATCGCAAGTCTCGACCGGTGGAAGTCCGTCGTTGTGGATGAGTACGGCGGCGACCCCTCCGGCTACCTCATGGCCAACTCCGGCTACCGCCCGAAGGGGACGACCTGCGAGAACGACATCGGCGGGGCGATTGACCTCACCGACGCCAACGGCCACTGGACCGGCTGCGCGGTGGATTACTCCGCCCGGCTGACCGCCGAGAGCTTCTGGCCGAACGCCCCCAAGTGGCGCCGGGACGACATCCGCGATTCGCTGGTCGCCGCGGGGCTCTTCCACCCCTGGTACTACTACCGCTCCTGGGTCGAGGGGTACTACAAGCTCCACGAATACTGGCACATCGCCGTGGAGCTGAACCCCTGGACGCAACGACACGCCTACCGGGAGACGCCGCCGCACTGGTGGGACGGCCTCCGCCCGGGCTCGACCGCGATTCGCACCCATTAAGGGGATTACATGGATAACGGGGCAGGCAAGTGGCGCTGGATTTTCTGGACCATCTTCGTCATCGCCGTGGTTGTGGTGCTCTTCCTCATCGGCTGGGCCCTCGACTGGTGGTCCGTGGGAGGTCTGTTTCTCTGATGACCAACGGCAACGGTGAGAAAAAATGGCTGACGTGGATTGTCCGCCTGGTCCTGCCCGGACTCATCGCGGCCCTGTGGACCCTGCAATGGGTGAGCCTCTCGGCCCAGTTGACCGATTTGAAGGACGAGGTGCGGGAGATGCGGGGCGAGGTACACGACGAGCTGAAATCCCAGCGGCTGGTCAATCGGGAGCAGGACGGACGCCTAGCCCGGCTGGACGCGGAGGTCGGGTTCCTGCGGGAGGACGGCCGCGGTGATTAGCCCGACGACCACCCCGGCGGCGAGGGAGGGGAGGAGGATGAGCGGCAGGAGGCCCCAGGCGAGGCCCGGCAGCAGCACTCCAATCGCCGTCGCCCACTGGGCGGTGGCGTGGAACGCGGCCCCGGTGAGGGAGATGCCGACGAGGCTGACCCGTCGGGGGTAGAGCGGCAGGAGGGCGCTCATCGCGCCCCAGCTCGCCACGGAGCCGGCGAGGTTTAAAAGAATCACCGGCGTCAGGAGGTTACCCAGGAAGAGGGAGCCCAGGACGGTCCGCACGAGGCTGAGCCTCAGGGCCGGCAGGGGGCCCTGCCTCACCAGGACCAGGAGGACGACGATGTTCGAGAGCCCGAGGCGGAACCAGGGGACCGGACGCGGCAGGAGCCCCTCCAGGACGTAGAGGGCCAGGGCCAGCGCGAGCAGGCCGACACCTCTGTACCTCTCCACGACCCGCCTAACGGGTGACGGCGTCGACACCTGTTCCCCCCTCGATGCGGACTCCGACGCAGTTGGGGACGCACCAGACCGCCTCGCCCGCCCGGTCGATTTCCCCCATCTTCACGCAGAGCTTTTGGGGGCAGTCCGAGCTCTCCACCCAGGCCCGGCCGCCCTCTACCCGGACGACCGTTTTACCGACGGGCCCCCGGAGCACCAGGGTCCGCGTCTCGTCGAGGCCGACGCGGACCTCCCCGCCGGGGTAGGTGACGACCGCCGTGGCGCCCGGCTCGCCGGGGAGCATCCAGGGGATGACCGCCGCCGCCGACAGCACGACGGCCAGCGGGATGTCCAGGGCTTTCAACCGCCAGCGCGCCATCGGCCCCTCACCGGATGACGGCGAGCTTCCCGACCTTCTCCTCGCCGTGAGCCGCCAGCCGGTAGAGGTACACGCCCGAGGCCAGCCGCCGCCCGCCCGAATTCTCCACCGACCAATCGTACTCGCCCTCCAGGTTCCCCGCCTCGAAGACCAGGCTCCCCGCCGCGTCGAAGACTTTCAACTCAGTGCCCGCCGGCAGGTCGCGGAAGGTGACCGTCGTGTGTCCCCGGTCGGGGCGGAAGGGGTTCGGGAAGGCGTAGGCCGCGTCCAGCCCCTCGGCCTGCCCCGCGCGGGGCACCAGTTGCAGAACCGCTGCGGCCGCCGCCCGGGCGCCGCTCACCCCCTGCACCATGTCCATTTTGTCGATGGTGTCCTCGGTGGTGTGGTAGTAGGGGTAGATTTGCGTGCCGGCGTACTCGGCGACGTGAATCGCGGGGATGCCCACCCGCCAGAAGCTGGCGTGGTCCGAGCGGTACCACCCGGGGTTGTTCGTCTCCACCTCGTAGGCCGGCGTGTAGCCGCAGCCGTCGTCGTAGGCCCCGGAGAGCCAGAGGGAGTCGTCCCGGGTGTAGACCTGCAGGTCGTAGTTCTCGTCGTCGCGGTAGGCGTACATGTCCAGGTTCAGGTCTGCGCCGACGTCGCCCTCCTCCAGGTCGGCCACGTAGTAGGACGACCCGATGAGTCCCTGTTCCTCCCCGGAGAACAGAACGATGCGCACGGGCGTTTCGAAGGTGAGCCCCCGGCACGCGCGCGCGATTTCGAGGCAGGCGGACACGCCGCTGCCGTTGTCGTCCGCCCCCGGCGCCAGATTGAACGGGTCATTGGAGATGCTGTCGTAGTGCGCCGTGATGAGCAGGGCCGGGCCGTCGTTCGAGCTCGGAAACTCGCAGACCACGTTCCGCCAGGTCAGACTCTCCTCGGTTTCAATGGGGCCCCCGATGAGCGTCCCGCCGCCGTCGGTGGAGACGTAAGCGAAGGGCGGCTCCCCGCCGCCGACCCACAGGGTTTCGTCGTCCACTACGTCCAGGGCGAGAAAACGGTCCCGGTCCGAGCTCTGGATGATGTTCCAGGTCGCGCCGCCGTCGGTGGTCTCGAACAGGTAGCGGTTATCCCCCGCGCAGAAGCCGTGCAGCGCGTCCACGAATTCGACCTGGTAGATGAACTGGGTGAATCCGCTCTCCTGTTCCTCCCAGGTGAGCCCGCCGTCTCCGGAGTGGAGGATGGTGCCGGCCGCGCCCACCACCCACGCGTCGCCGGTGCCGGGATATTGGCTCGCGGTGTAGAGGCTGCGGTCGGTCCCCGAATCCACCTCCGTCCACGTTTTACCCCCGTCCACGCTGCGCAGAATCGTCCCCTTCGTCCCCACGGCCAGCCCCAGTGACCCGGTCAGGTCCACCCCTCGCATATCGGTGGCGTCGGGCGCGTCGGCCTCGCTCCAGGTCACCCCCCCGTCGTCGGTCCAGGAAACGAAGTCCGGGCCGGAGGCGCATCCGTGCTCGTCGTCGGCGAAGGCGATGTCCCGGACGCTCGACGGGAACTGGTGGTCCACGACCTCCCACGTCTCCCCGCCGTCGTCGGTGGCCAGGATGGTCTGCCACCCCCCGACGAACCCCCGGTCCGCGTCGAGGAAGAGCAGCGAGTGGGTGTAGTAGCCGCCGCTACCCTCCTGGGCGTGCCAGGTCTCCCCCCCGTCCTCGGTCTTGACCACCATCAGTCCCACGGCGTAGGCCGTATTATCATCCACGGCCGAGATGTCCCACACGTCCACCGTCCCCACGCCGTCCAGGTCATAGGTGTCGTAGTAGGGCTCGTAGCCCCAACCCCCCAGGGTGGCCATCAGCAGCTCGGCGGCCTCGGCGCACCCCGGACAGAAAGAGTAACGGGTGGGGATGGAGGTGAGCTCCTCGAGGTGGTCCAGGTAGTGCTCCGTGTCGATTCGGGCGATTACAGCCGGGTCAATCCACCCCCCGCCGAAGGGCTCGGGGGGCGTGTCCTGGAGCAACCCGGCCGGCCGGGAGACGCCGGGCAGGGGGAAAAGGAGCAGAAGCTCGCCGCCGGGGAATCCCGGCAGGAGCCCGTCGGAGGAGAGCAGGTGTACGCCGGGGAAGGAGGCGACGGTTTGGACCCCCGCGGGCGGGACCTGGCCGTAGAAGAGGTAGTAGTACGAGCCGGGCTCCTGGTCGGCCAGCCTGCGGGCGCCCGGAGTCGCCTCGCCGAGGTAGAGCCAGCCGTCGGCCGCGGGAACGGCGAAGACGGAGGACTCGGGCCTGGCGGGTGAATAAAAGAGGCCCGGCGTCGCCCAGGCCCCAGTGTGGAGAAGAATCAGCAACCAAACGGTGGCGCGCATCCGCCCCCCCTTTACCGGTAAACGTTCTCGATAATCCGCGGGTACTCGGAGTCGGCGGTGCCGAGCATCAGCCACAGCGCAGTAACGAAGTCGTCACGGGTGAGGGACGTGGCGGGGAACTCCGCCTCCAGCTCCACGTTGTTGTAGTCGTTGATGACCGCCTTGACCATATAGTTCTCCAGGCCGACGCGCAGGAGTACCCCGGCCAGGTCGCCCAGGTCTCCGTGGCTGTGCTCGGGGATGGAGACCAGGACGGACTGGAAGCAGAGGAACCCGTCGCACAGGTACAGGGTGCAGGGGATGGCACCCATGTTGTCCCCGGTGGTGCTTATGTACCAGGTGTTGGGCTCGTCGTCGTAGGTGAGGGGGTCGAATCCCTCCTCGTTGAGCCAGACCGCGATTTGCGCCGCCTGTTCCGCCAGCGCGGCCTCCGGGTCCGGGGGTTTAACATCCTGGGCCGCCAGGGCGACGGGCAGAAGAGACAGGAGTAAAAGCAGCCGCATCTTTCACGCCTCCTTGAGTGGGCGCATCCATTATAACCGGACCGGACGCGTTCCGGTCAAGTCGAAAAAAAAGGGGCCCGGGGCCCCTCTTTTTTTATTGTGTATCGGCGGCCGGTTGCTCCCCACCGCCCGTTTCCGCCGCGGGCTCCTCGGTGGCCATGGGCTTCGCCTCGGGGGGCTTCTCGGTCTGTTCGGTTCCGGCGCCCGGCTGTCCGGCCTGCTCCCGTTTGGGTGTGGAGTAGAGGAAGGCCAGCGCCATGGAGACGACCATGTAGCTTATCGCCAACCAGCGGGTGAGCTTGGAGAGGAAGGTCGCCGCTCCGCGCTGACCCAGGACGGTCTGGGTCCCCGCGCCGCCGAAGGCGCCGGAAAGCCCGCCGCCCTTGCCGGCCTGCAACAGGACGGTAATCGCCAGGCCGATGCACAGGAGAACGTGGATTATGAGAACGATAATCAAAAGGGCCTACCTCCTCTACCCTGTTTGCGAGGCGGGCGAAGTTTAGCAGAAGGGCGCTCCCCGCGTCAAGGTGCCGGGGCGGTCATGGCCCCCAGGAGGGCCTCGAACCTGGCCGCCCCCTCTTTATCACCCAGGATGAGGCTTTCCGCGTAGAGGGCGTAGATGTCCGGGAGGCCGGCCGTCCCCTCCTCCAGGTGTCGGCGGGCGTAGAGGGCCGCGCGACCGTAGAGGCCGTAGAACAGGCAGCGCCCGACCAGGACGTCGGAGGGCGTGGAGTCGCCGGCGAGGACGGTCCACACGGCGGCGGTGTCCCGGGCCGCGCTCCAGCGCCGGGGGGCGAGGGGGGAGAACCACCCGGCGCGGACGGCCGCCGCGGCCGCCCGGGGGGCGAAACCCGCCGCCGAGGCCGACTCGGCGAACACGTTCAGCCGGTCGAGGACGAAATCGGTGGCGGCGCGCTCGTACTTGTGCGGGCTCGCGGGCCGGGGCCGGAAACGCAGGGTGTCCCAGCGCGTCCGGGTCAGGGTCTGGCTTCCCAGGTCGGGATTCCCCGTAGCCGTGTACGCCTCGAAGGGCCGCCAGACCTCGACCAGGCCCAGGGGGACGAACCCGTCCCGGTCCTGTTTCAGGGCCAGGGAGAAGGCGTAGAAATAATCCACGTCCACCGCCAGGGCCAGCGGTCGACGGACGGCGCGGGAGTAGTACTCCAACAGGCTCGTGTCCACGAAGCTCCGGGCCGTGCGGACGTCGGGGGCCTTCTCTCCGGCGTAACGCCACAGCCGCATCTGCAGGTCCTCATTCGGCGGCGGCAGCCCCGCGCGGTCGGCCAGCTCCCGCTGGTACCACGGCTCGCCCACCTGGTACGCCGAGGAGACCTCGAGGTCCGGACGGCGGTCGCGGGTATAGCGCCGGACCAGGGCGTCGAAGTAGCAGCTGTCGCCCTGGACGATGGACACGGCCAGGATGGCCTTCGGCGGCGAGGAGGCGAAGAGGTCGGCCCCCAGCTCCTCCATCCCGGTCATTTTAGACAGGTCGGCCCGGGGGAGGTTCAGCAATACCCCGGCGGCGAGGATGAGCGCCAGCGCGCCGACGGCGACCGCCCCGCCCCACCGCTTCAATTTCCGGGCCAGCCACGAGGCCCCGAGGTACAGCCCCGCCGCGAGGACGAAGGCCCCGGTCAAAAGGAACGTCTCCCCGGAGCCCTCGAGCTGCGGCACGGGGTAGTTGCGAATCGCCAACAGGAGCGCCGCCGGTAACAGCCATAAAAGGAGCAGGCCGGCGAAGAGCTGGCGCCGCCCTTTTCTGAGCAATACCACCAGCCCGGCCACGCCCGCTAATAGCGCCCCCGGCGCGAGGTCCGCCCACCAGGTGCGCCCCATCCAGGCGAGCTGGCCGCCGAGAACGTCCGCGCTCCGCGCCAGCGGCGTGTCGGCGTAAACCGCCTGGCTCAGGCTCCGGGTGAAGTCGTTGAAATTGTCCGGGGTGGACCAGTTGACCAGCGGCCCGGTGGAGGCGCGGATGGGCAGGTAGAGGTAGGCCGAGAGGCCGAGGCCCAGCGCGGCGACGACCAGCCCCCGGCCCGCGGCGTTCAGCCGCCTCAACGCCGGCCACATCACCAGCGCCAGCGCCGGGAGGTACGCGTATCCGGCGTTGTGGCTGACCAGCATCAGCCCGATTAAAAGGCCCGCCGTGACCGTCTCCCTCCCCGAGGGCTCATCGTTCAATGCGAGGCGCCGGGCCCGCAGGCTCACCCAAAACGCCGCCGCCAGAAAGGCGGTGTGCTGGGTGTAGACGTCGGTGAGGGAGGCCTGGGTCCAGAGCGTCGCCGAGAGGCCGAAGGCCAGCGCGCCCAGGGCGGCCAGCCACGGCCGTTCCCTGCCGTCGGCGCAGCGGCCCAGCTCGGCCAGGGCCAGCGCCAGGAAGAACACCGTCAGCGCGCCGAAAAGCCCGGAGAAGAGATTCGTCGCCCGGGCGGGGTCCTCCAGCAGGGCGACGAGCGGGTGGGCGGCCAGGGAGTGGAGCGGGTAGCCCGGCGAGTGGGCGCAGCCGAGGTCCGCCGCCGCCAGGGTCAGCTCGGAGTTGCTTTCGAGCAGGACCGTCCCCGGCGCCGCGGTGAGCCAGAAGGCGGCCAGCGCAATCACCGCCGCCGCCAGGGCGGTGAGCCAGGGGCGCAGAGGGCTGGATTCAGCTTCGTCCACTCGTGGCCCGTTGCAGTTAAGGGGCCGGCCCTCCGGCCCGCCCCGTTGCGATGATGTAGGGTGGCCCTACCATGGGCCGCTGCGCTATATACGTTCCCGGCCCCGACCCTCACCCGGGCCCGTCGGCGAGCCGCTCCCTGAAAGGGAGAGGGAGAGGGAATAGCTGCCCCCCCCTACCGGCCCGGGTCAGATGTCGGTGTCCGCGACCTGGAAACGGGCGATGCGGTCGCCGCCGACCATACCCCCGGGGCACCCCCCCCGGCCCGGGTCAGATGTTGGTGTCCACGACCTGGGTGCGGGCTATTCGGTCGCCTATTCTCAGGCCCTTGTGGTCGCCCAGGACCAGGAAGAACTCGATGACCAGCGGCACCAGGGTGACGACGGTGAGGTTGCGCAGGACGAGCTTGCCGAAGCTCGCGGGCCGCTTGGTGACGCGGTCCACGATTCTCAGGCCCGCCAGGCGCTTGCCCAGTGACCGGCGGCCGAAGAGGGCGTCGCGGAACAGGAGGTAGAAGCCGATTACGCCGATGGAGATGAAGACGAAGGTCTTGGAGAGGTTGGCCAGGAACCCGGCCCCCTCCAGGACCCCCAGGGTGTCGGAGGGGTTGAAGACCTTTACCGAGAAGTCGGCGAAGGCCTTGTCGAGCATGTGGAAGATGATTCCGAGTACGGCGACGAAGCTGAAGCAGATGACGAAATCCCAGATGAGTCCGCCGAATCTCTTGGCGGCGTTGGCCTTCATGAGGGGGAGCTCGCGGGGGTCGATTTCGGCCACGCGCGCGCGGAGCTGCGTCTCCTCCGGGGCCTCGACGAAGTCGCCGATGGTGCCGATGGCGCCCTCGCCGCGGGGCCGGTCGTCGGCGAAGACCCGGGCCACGATGTCGCGGTCGGAGACGACCGGCTTTTTGGCCTTGCCCTTGGTCTCGGTCTCGAATTCGGCCCAGTCGCTGTCGGGGACGGGGACCTCCGCCCCTTCCTCGGCGACCTCGGGGATTTCCTCCTCGACGGGCTCCTCGACCTCCTCTTCGGGGGCGACCTCCACGGCGACCTCCGGCTCCTCCTCGGCGACCGGCTCGGTCCCCCCTTCCTTCTCGGTTTCGGCGTCCTGGCGTTCGAAGGCCTGGCGGAACTGGACGATTTTCTCCAGCTCGAACCAGCGGTTCTGGCGCTCAATCCAGACGAAGTCCTTGCGGCTGATGCGGCCGTCCTGGATGAACTCGATGATTTGGGTGGCGGGGTAGGGTCCGTACTGCTCGCCGGCGATGTTAACCAGGAGGCCCTCGGAGGCGGCGGCGCCGTCGGCGGTGACGCCCTTCTCGTCGAAGATGCGCTTGAACTGGGCGACGTTACGGGCCAGGACCCACTCGTTGCGGGCCGCGATCCAGACCTGGTCGTCAGGCCCCAGGCGCCCCTCCTCGGCCCACTTTTTAATCTCGGAGACCGAGAGTGGGCCGTAGGTTTCCCCGTTGATGAAGATGTAAGTATCGGCCATACTTCACCGTTCGTTGCGCGGCCGGCGAGCGTTCCGCCGACGGCTGGCGCGATGAAGGAACCCGGTACACTCAAATTTTAACTTAAATCACCGCTTTTATCCGAAAAAAACCCCCCGCCGCGGTCCGTTCCCCGGTCCGCCCTCCCGCGTATCCCGCTCCCGTCTCCCAAAAAATCCCGCCAATCGGCGCGTTGCACGATACCCGGTGCCTCGGCGTGCTCCCCTTGAATCCCCCGAATGCGCCCCCATTACACGCCCGCCCGTTAATCCTCTAAAGCCCCCTCCACCGAGCCCGGTCGGGAATCTTACTTGAAGCCCCCCCGACCACGCCCGCCCGTTAATCCTCGAAAGCCCCCTCCACCGAACCCGGTCGTTAATCCTCTAAAGCCCCCTCCACCGAGCCCGGTCGAGAATCTTACTTAAAGCCCCCCCGACCACGCCCGCCCCCAAATGCATCCCCCGCTATCGTCGGTGAATCACCTGGACGTGCCCCACTTGGCGGCCCGACCTGGCTCCAGTGTAAATATACCACCCGAGGGGGCGGCGCGCAAGTGCTAGGCGCCGAAGGCCGTGGCGAGTAGGGCCACGGCGAGGGCGGTGTCCAGAATGTCCTGCCGGTGCACCCCCTCGTCGGGGCCGTGGATGTTTTGGGAGCGGACCGAGTGGCCGCAGCAGGGGATTTTTGCCATGAAGCGCATGTCGGTGAAGAAAGCGCTCATGCGCAGCGGGGGCTTTTCGCCGTAGACGCGCTCGAGGGAGGCGGCCAGTGCGCGCACGATTTCGGAGTCGTCGGGGCAGACGACGGCGGGGGCGAGCTGAAGCCGCCGCACCGCGAGGGTCAGCCCCTCGACGTGGGGGAGGGCTTTCCGGGCTTGGGCCTCGATTTCGGCCTGGACGCGGGCCGGGTCCTCATCGGGGAGCAGGCGGCGGTCCACGCTGAAGGAGACCCTCTCCGGGATGACGTTGACCTTGGCCGTGGCGCTGGAGATGACGCCGCCGAGGGTCATCACGCCTCGGGCGTCCTCGGGCCGGGCGACGGGCAGGTCGCTCGTGGCGGCGCAGAGCTCGGGCTCGGCGTCCAGGAGCCCCCGGGCCACGGCGGCGGCCGCGGTGAAGGCGTTGACCCCCTCGTAGGGGCGGCTGGCGTGTCCCGAGCGGCCCCGGACCTCGACCTCCAGCCAGAGGACCCCCTTGTTGGCGATGGTGAGCGCCGGGCCGGAGTGCCCCTCGAAGAGCCCCGCGTCGGCCTTCAGGATGTCCTGTTCCGTGAGCCAGCCGAGGCCGCATTCCCCGCCCGATTCCTCGTCCGGGACGTAGCCGAGCTCGAGGTTGCAGGTCGGCTCGAGGCCTATTTGGGCGAGGGCCGCCAGGGCGGTGAGGTGGGCGACGATGGTCCCCTTCATGTCCCCGGCGCCGCGGCCGCGCAGCCACTCGCCGTCGGGCGCGAGGACGAAGGGGTCCCGCGTCCAGCCCTCGCCGGGCGGAACCACGTCGTAGTGGCCGTTGAGGTGGAGGGTTTTTTCGCGGCCCAGTTCGAGGTGACCCACGAGGTTGGGCCGGGGGAGGCCCTCCGATTCCGGGTACAGCCGGCGCACCTCGGCCTCGGTGGGGAAGAGCACCCGCAGGGAGAGCCCGAGCTTTTCCATCTCTGCGCCCAATTCCCCGACCAGGCGGGGGTACTCCCGCCCCGGCGGGTTCACCGTGGGCACGGCCACCAGCCGGGCCAGGAGGTCCTCCGCCCAGTCCCGGAGGCCGACGAGGGCCTCCCGGAGCGCCTGTTCTTCTTTTTGTTCCATAGCCCGCTCCCGGTGCGGGTGTTACCTGGGGAGTTGGACCTCGACGGCGCCCACGAAGTCGTCGGCCCGGATTTTACCCACGGAGGCGAATCCCTCGCCGGCGACCGTGCAGGAGCCCTTGGCCGGGTCGCCGGTGGGGATTTTTAAAGGCTCGAGGTCGAACTCCGCCTCGTCCCAGAGCACATTGCCGCCCGCGTCCAGGAGCTCCGCCCGGACGTGGACGTTGTAGAGGTTCCGCCCGCCGGTGTTCTCCACGCGGAGGCGGATTTCGGGAGCGGCGTCCTCGGTCAAGATTTCGAGCGAGGTGACGGTGACCCGGCCGGGCAGGTCCAGGGTGTCGGGGTCTATGCCGTAGGCCTCGGCCGTGGCCCGGTCCGCCTCCTCGGCCGCCTGCCTGGACCACTCGTCCACGTTGCACAGGATGATTAGAATCGCGGCGAGCGCTATTCCCAGGGATACGATGGTCCAGATGAAACGCATGGGAACCTCCCCTTCTACGGGGGGGAAGTATAGCAAAAAACGGTCCGGACGGACCGCGGCGTCCCGGTGGCGTGGCCGGGGTCAGTCGGCGTCGCGCTCGGAGTCCAGGTGGACCAGGACCGCGTCCACGCCGTCGAGCCGTTCGAGGCAGAGC
This sequence comes from uncultured bacterium, assembly GCA_964436465.1. Lineage (GTDB taxonomy): Bacteria > RBG-13-66-14 > RBG-13-66-14 > RBG-13-66-14 > RBG-13-66-14 > RBG-13-66-14. The sequence goes on along the minus strand of CAYTCV010000020.1, from coordinate 4,951 downwards.
TTCACCGCGTCGGCCACCCGGTGGGCCTCGGCGAGGGGGAGGCCGCCGTCGAGCTCGACGTGGATGTCGAGGGCCACTCCAGTTGCGCGGCGGTGGAGGCGGAGGTCGTGGAAGCCGGCCAGGCCGGGGATGGAGCGGCAGGACTCCTCCACGGCGCGGCGGATTTCGGCGTTGCGCCGACCGTCCAGCAGCTCCGGCTCGGTCAGGGGCTCGACGTGGACGAAGATGCGGCCCAGGCGCGGCAGGTTCTTGTGCAGGCTGGCCTCGATGAACTCGGTTATTTGGTGCGCCTGGAACACGTCCATCTCCGGGTCCACGGCGACGACCAGGTCCACCGTGGTCAGGTTGCCCATGCGTCGGGCGCAGATGCGGCGGACGTCCCGGACGCCCTTCACCCCGGCGGTCAGCTCGCCCATCCGTTCCCGGAGCTCCCGCTCCACGCCGGCGTCGGTGAGCTCCCGGGCGGCGTCCAGGATGACCTTGAAGCCCACCAACCCAATCATCAGCGCCACGATGAGGGAGCCCACGGGGTCGAGGAAGTTCCACTCGGGGAGGAGGATGGCCCCGACGATGGCGGCGAGGGCCACCAGGCTGGAGAGGGCGTCGGAGCGGTGGTGCCAGGCGTTGGCCTCGACGGCCTTGGAGCCCGTCCGGCGGGCCACGGCGCGGGTCCAGCGGAAGAGCGCCTCCTTCACCACGATGGACAGCAGGGCCGCCCCCGCGGCGAGCCAGGTGGGGACGGTGGACTCGGGGTGCCGGAGCTTCTCCAGCCCCTCCAGGCCCAGGATGACGCCGGCGCCGATGAGGATGAGCCCCAGGATGAAGGCCGCCAGGGTCTCGAAGCGGCCGTGGCCGTAGGGGTGCCCCTCGTCGGCGGGCCGGTCCGACAGGCGTATTCCCAACAGGACGACGGCGTCGGAGACGAGGTCGGAGAAGGAGTGCACGGCGTCGGAGACCATGGCCGCCGAGCGGCCGAAAATGCCGGCCACGAGCTTGGCCCCGGTCAGGAACAGGTTGACCCCGGCCCCGACCCAGGTTACGCGTCTCTTGTCCGTGCTCTCGGCGGCGGCGTCCATCCGTTACAGTCCCGGAGGCGGACCCCAGAGGCCCAGCATGTAGTCCAGGGTCCCGGTGGTCCAGATGAGGTTCATGATGTGGAACCAGAGGACCAGGCCGGATATGCCCAGCCCCACCAGTCCGGGCAGGAACCCGCGGAACCAGCCCGCCCGGAAATTGAAAATCGCCGCCAACCCCACCAGGAGCCCGGCGAGGGCCACGGGCCAGGAGAGGACCAGGACGAAGGGGATGAGGTACAGGAAGAAGGCGGCCACGCCGAGCCCCAGGCTCAAAAACCCGAACAGGAGCCCCGAGGCGTCCAGGCTGATGTCCACCTTCTCGCCGAATTTCCAACGTTTCCCTTGGGCGCGCCCGTCGTCCGGCCCCGCCTCCTGCGCCCGGTTTTCCCGCCCGGCGTCGGGGTCGTCGGTGTGCTTGCGGCCTTCGTCCATCCCCCGGTGCATCTCGCGCAGGCCGGTGCGCATCCCGCGCATCCCCGCGTCGAGACCCTTGCGCATCGCCTTCACGCCCGCCCCGACGGCCCGGCCGATGTCGGCCGCGTCGTTTTTTTCCGTATCTTCATTTTCCATGGCGAACCTCGCGTGTGTTACGTTCCGGTCGGGGCCGACCGGGGTCGGTTCCCCCGCCGGGAGATTTCGCCGATTATTTTAGCTTAATTCATTAAATATTTCAAGCGACAGGTTAATTATTTTGAATACAGATTCAATTATCTGAACCTGCGCCTTGTATAAATGTATCGCCCCCGCCTACCGCCCCCCTAATCCCCGCCCTCCACCACCGTCCGGACCCCGTACCGATACCCGTCGTCACCGGCGAAGGGGCTTCGCCCCGTTTGGAGTTATCTTTTTTTTTACCCCGCATCCTCCACGGTCCGCACGGCGTACACGTACCCGTCGTCACTCGCAAAATAAGCCATCCCCCCGCCGCAGGCCGGGTCGGACAGGATATGCCGCTTGGCGGCGTAGGCCCAGACCACCTTCCCGGCACCCGCGTCCAGGCAGTACAGGCTCCCGTTGGCGCTGCCGATGTAGAGCACGGCCTCGGCCGCCTCGGGCTTCTCCGGCCAGTCGCCGGATTCGAGCCAGCGCGCCGGTTGCGAGACCCAGAACGCCCTCCCGTCGGTCAGCTTCCCCGCCACCACGCCCCCGGCCTCCACCGTGTTCGTCGTCTTGTGCCGCCAGCGCTCCATCCCCGTCGTTGCGTCCACGCAGTACACGATGTGGTTCAGGCAGCCGAAGTACACCCGCCCGGCGAACACCACAATCCGCGACCGGATGCAGTTCCAGTAGTCGGGGTCGCGGTAGCGCCACAGCACCCGCCCCGACACGACGTCCAGGCACCGCAGCCAGGTGTCGTCGGAGCCGAAGTAGACCTTCCCCTCCCAGACGTAGGGCGAGCTGTACACCTCCCCCTGGGTCTCGAACTTCCACCGCGCCGCGCCGGTGGCGGCGTCCAGGCAGTAGAGCCACCCGTCCAGCGACCCCACGAACACCCGCCCCTCGGCCACGAAAGGAGTACCGAAGACCCAGCCGCCGGTCTCGAAGCCCCAGACCTTTTCGCCCGTGGCGGCGTCCAGGCAGTACACGCAGTGGTCGTAGGAGCCGAAGTACACCCGCCCGTCGGCGAAGGTAACCCCGCCGCCCACGTAGTGCCCGGTGCCGAAGCGCCACAGCCTTTTCCCCGTTTGCGCGTCGAAGCACCACAGGGCGTTGTCGCAGCTCCCCACGTACACGCGGCCGTCGGCCGCCAGCACCTCGCCGATGACCGGCCCGCCGGTTTTATGCTTCCACAGCCCGTGGCCCGTGGCGGCGTCCACGCAGTACACGTAGCCGTCCTCGGACCCGAAGTAGACCTTCCCCTCGTAGTAGAACGGCGAGCTGGTCAGCGAGTCGCCCTCCTGGAACTTCCACGCCAGCTCCGCCCGCCCGGTGGGCACCTCGGGAATCCCGCCTATTCCCCGGACGAAGACGCCGAAGAGCTCGGCCATGGCGAAGGCGATGACCGCCACCCCGACCAGGATGCCGACGCCGATGAGGACGTAGCGCCCCGGCTGGCGGATGCGCTTCTTTTTGGCGAACTCCTCGGGGCCGAGGGAGGAAAGCTCCGCCTCGCGTTCGAGGTGGCTCTTGAACGGCTCGACGTCTTTCAACTGCCGCCAGTCGAAGGCGGTCATGTCGTAGACCTCGTCGGTGGGGGCCAGCTCGCGCAGGTCGAGCATTTTTAAAATCTTGCGCGCGGTGCGGGCCGGTTCCGGCGCCCCGTCCACCCGCACGATGTACCGTTTCTGCTCCATGGGTTTTCCTTATGTCCTCTCGCCCCTCCGGGGGGCAGCGCTTACGGGCTGGGAAGGGGTGTTACTCATGTCCCCTCCCCCCTCCGGGGGGAAGCGCGCTTACGGGCTGGGGAGGGGTGTTCCTCCTGTCCCCTCCCCCCTTTGGGGGGAGGGTTAGGGTGAGGGGCTTTCGGGAAGATACTCGGCTATCTTCAGCAGTACCCCTTCTAGATTACTATATACATCCGTATTCCAAAATCGGATTACGCGGAGATTAATCTTTTCCAGTAGTTCAGTTCTTTGCTGGTCGTGAATAATACGTTTTTCATCCGCATGTTCACTACCGTCTAGTTCCACGACCAAGCCGGCCTCCGGGCAATAAAAGTCGAGAATGTAACCTTTCAGCGGATGCTGGCGGCGGAACTTGGCGCCGAACAACTGGCGATTTCGTAGACACCTCCAAAGTTTTGATTCTGCATCCGTCTGTGATTCGCGTAACTCGCGGCAGCGTTCTAAAAGCTGCGGGGGTAATTTGCGCGTCATTTTTTTACCCCTCACCCCGGCCCGTCGGCGAGCCGCCCCCCAAAGGGGGGAGGGGGTAGCTGCACCCCACACACCGGTCCGGCGGCGCGCCCCCACCGGAGAGCCGTCAATTCGGCCCCGGGCCCCAGTCCGGGTCGTTGCCCGGGCAGACCTCCCGCGACTCCCCCGTCGCCGGGTCCAGCACGAAAATGGTGCAGATGTCCGCCGGGTAAGATTCGACCGTCTCCGGGCCCGTGTCGTCCCAGAAGTCCGGCGACTCGACGGTGTTGTAATACAGGCGGCCGTCGTCGGTGAAGCAGGGGTACACGCAGTCCGAGTCGGAGAAGGTGACCTGAGTGGGGTTCCCCCCCTCGGTGTCCAGGAGGTAGATGTCGAAAGAGTCCGCGCCGGGAAATTTCGCGCTGACGGCGATTTGCGACCCGTCGGGGCTCCAGCAGGGGTCGGTGATTTCGGCCCCCAGTTCGGTGAGCTGCCGCAGCTCACCGGTCCGCGCGTCGGCGAGCACCAGCTCGATGACGGCGGAGCCGTCGTAGGAGGACTGGCCGTAGCCGAAGCAAATCGCCTCCCCGTCCGGGCGCCAGACGGGCCACCGGGCCCAGTCCTCCAGGTCGGTCAGGCGCTCGCGGTTCGCCCCGTCGGCGTCCATCAGGAAGATGTCGGGTCGGCCGTCGTCGGTTTCCATGGAGCTCCAGGCGATGCGCGTTCCGTCGGGGCTCCACGAGGGGAGGCCGTCCCAGTCGGAGTTTTCGGTGAGCTGCGTGAATCCGCTCCCGTCGGTGCCGACGGTGTATATATTCCAGCCGTCGTCGGTGGTGGCGGCGATGACGAGGCTCTGCCCGTCGGGGGAGAGGTCCAGCACCAGGCCCAGCGCGTTGGGCTCCAGGGCGTCGGTGACCGGCCGGGCCTCCGTGCCGTCGTCGTTCATCAGGTACGGGAGGCCGCCCAGGTCGTAGGCGACCACGCCGGCCGCGGCCGCGGTGAACGAGGCCAGAATCGTCAGCGTAACAAATAGCCTGCCGGTCATAGGAACCCCTTTCCCTGGCCCGTAAGCGCGCTTCT
>CAYTCV010000019.1:14740-28683 GCA_964436465.1 uncultured bacterium | reverse complement strand
TGGAGCGCGGGTTCTCCAACCCGCGGAACGGACCTCCCCGGTCTGGTATAATTCCGCGCATGGGAGAAAACGCGACGGGGCTCGAGCTCAAGCTGAAGAACCTGACCCACGAGCCGGGGGTCTACCGCCTGTTGGGCGGCGGGAGCCGGGTGCTCTACGTGGGGAAGGCCGCCGATTTGGCCAACCGCGTCCGCTCATATTTTCAGCCGTCGGCCGACCACCCCCCCCGCACCCGCTCCCTCGTGAAGCGGGTGGTGGACTTCGAGGTCACCCTCACCACCAATCCCGTCGAGGCGCTCCTGTTAGAGTCGTCCCTCATCAAGCTCCACAAGCCGCCCTACAACGTCAACCTCAAAGACGACAAGCGCTACCCCTACGTGCGCGTGACCGCGGAGGAGGAGTTCCCCCGGCTGGTGGTCACCCGCGACACCCGGGCGAAGGGGAGCCTCTTCTTCGGTCCCTTCTCCAACGCCGGGGACATCCGGCGGACCATCCGGACGATTCAGCGGCTCTTCCGGCTGCGCGTTTGCCGGCGGGAAATCCACGTCTGGCGGGAGCAGGGCGGCACGGTGCCCATGCCCGACTGGCGGCCCTGCCTCCACTACAACATGGACCGCTGCAGCGCGCCCTGCGTCGGTCACGCCGGTCGGGAGGAGTACGCGGGTTACGTGCGGGCGGCCCGCGATTTCCTCCAGGGCCGCCGGGACGACGTGGTCGAGACTCTTCACTCCGAGATGCGGGACGCCAGCCAAAAGCGCGAGTACGAGCGGGCGGCGAAGCTGCGCGATTCCCTGCGGGCCCTGGAATCGGTGATGACCAGACAGCGCGTGGTCAGCCCCGGAAAGGAGGACCTCGACGTGCTCGCCCTGGCCCGCCGTCGCGGGGAGACGGTGGTGGAGCTTCTGAAAATCCGGGAGGGCTTTCTGCTGGCCGACGAGCACTTCTCCCTGGAGCACACCCGGGGCGAGAGCGACGCCGACCTGCTCTGTGCATTCATCGTTCGGTACTACACCGGCGCCGACTGGGTGCCCCGGGTGGTAGTGCTGCCCGGGGAGCCCACCGGCGGCGAGGATTTGGAACTACTGCTGACCCGGCTGCGCTCGGAGAGCTCCCCGATGGTGGTGGCCCGGGCCCTGTTGCGCGCGTCTCCCTCCGAGGAGCCGGAACGGAAGCCCGGCCGCGCCCGGGTCCGACTCGTCGTTCCCCGCCGCGGGGCCCGGCGGGAGCTCCTGGAGCTGGCGCGCAAAAACGCGGAGAAGAACCTCGAGGAGGAGCTGCTGGCCGAGCTCGGTCGGCACGGTCAGGCCGAGGCGGCCATGGAACTGGCCGAAAAGTTGCGGTTGCCCGTCATCCCCACCCTCATCGAGGGGCTCGACATCTCCAACCTCGGGGCGGAGCAGCCGGTGGCCGGAGTGGTCGGCTTCCGTGGCGGACGGCCCGCGAAAAATCTCTACCGCCGTTACAAGCTGAAAACCCCCGGCCCGGACGACTGCGCCATGCTGGCCGAGGTCGCCCACCGGCGCTATCCCAAGCTGGCCTCCGGCGACGAGCTGCCGGACCTGGTCCTGGTGGATGGGGGAAAGGGCCAACTCGGCGCGGTGGTCGGCCAGTTGAAGGAGGACGGGCTCGCGGGGCGCTTCGCCGTGGCGGGTCTGGCGAAGAAGGAGGAGCTTTTATTCCTCCCGGGGCGCTCGACGCCGGTCCGCCTGCCCCCGGACTCGCCGGCGCTGCACCTGGTTCAGCGGGTCCGGGACGAGGCCCACCGCTTCGGCCTGCGCTACCATCGGCAACTGCGCCGCTCCGAGGGGTTGCAATCCATCCTGGAGCGGATTCCCGGCATCGGGCCGAAAAGACGGAAGGCGCTGTTGGACGCCTTCGGCTCGCTGAAAAAAATCCGGGCGGTGAGGCCGGAGCGCATCGCCGAGGTGAAGGGGATGAGCCTGAAGCTGGCCGAAGAGCTTCTGCGGTACCTGAAAATTCACTACTTCTAGGTCCGCAGCGCGGTATAAAAAGGACCCCGAGGGGTCCCCGTCTGTTTATAAACGGCCGGCGTACCGCTGGGTCGTAAGTTTCGCTTTAACAGAACCTTTGCACCAGGTGGGTGCCTTGGGAACGTCGCCGGCCGTAGGCCGCGAAGGCCCGGGCCGTGTTCGTTCCAGCCAGGGTCCCGTTCATACAATTGTTGGTTCTTTTTTACGCTCCGCTTACGGGCCCCGCAGTGGGCGCCGACCATGAACAGGGTACACCAACCGGGGGGCCTTTGCAAGCCGGAATTCCCTCCACGCCTTATTTTACTGGAATTGGGAAGCTTGCGTGAACACCCGCCTGGGTTTTTCCGTCCCGTTTATGTATGATGCCCGCCTGAACCGCAGTCGTGCTTGAGGACCCATGCGACGGATTAAAAACCTCACCGTCTGGCTGCTGGTGGGCGCCCTGGCCGGGGCCGCCGCCATCGGCGCCCGGGAGTTCATCGTCTGGTTCGGCGCGGTTATGCACGGCGGCGTGCCGCCGGTGGACTGGGGGACCCTCGCCTGGTGGCGGATTCTCGTCCCCCTCGTGCTGGGCGGCCTCGCCGTCGGTCTCATCGGGAAGTACGACTGGGAGCTAATCTCCGGCGCCGGGCTGGATGACACGCTCCAGTGCTACCACCAACACGGAGCCCGCCAGAGGCCGCTCGATACGCCGGCCAAGCTCACCGCGAGCCTCCTGGGGCTGGGGTGCGGCATCTCCGGGGGGCTGATGGGCCCCATGACCTACGTCGGGATGGGGGTGGGCGGCTGGCTCGGCCGCGCCTTCCGTTTCGACGCCGACGGCGTGAAGACGGCCGGCCTGTGCGGCATGGCGGCCACCCTGGCGGCCATCCTCGGGGCTCCACTGGGGGTGGCCATCTTCACCTCCGAGGTGCTCTACCACGAGCATTTCGAGTACCGCCGTTTCTTTCCGGTTCTCCTGGCCGCCCTGACGGCGCACCTGTTGACCCGCCTCACCGGCTTCTACAAGCCGCTCTTCTCCTTCAATCCTGCGGGTGTGCCCACGGACAGCCTGGAGCTGGTCGGGTCGGTCCTGCTTGTCGTGGCCGTGGGGCTGGCCGTGGCCGCGGGATTCTTCTACCTCTACCGCCTGCTCGAGCGTTTCCACGAGCGCTCCGGGCTGCCACGGTGGCTCTCGCCGGCCCTGGGCGCCCTGGCGAGCGCCCTCCTGGTCATCCTGGTCGCCCCGGAGGCGGCGGGCAAGGTGCTCTCGGTGGGGGTGACGACGATTCAAACCGTGAGCGTATCGGCGCCGGTTCCCTGGACCGACGCCCTGGCCCTGACGGCGCTCAAGGCGGCCCTGGTGGCCCTCGCCGTGGGGAGCGGCGCCAGCGTCGGTCTCCTGGCCCCGGCGCTCATGCTGGGCAGCCTGGTCGGGTCCGGGGCGGCCGACCTGATTCCGGTTCAGCAGACCATTCTCATGGCCACCGGCATCACCGTGGTCCTGGTCACCCTGACCAACTCGCCCGTCGGGACCATCGTGATGATGCTGGAAATTTTCGGGCCCGAGGTACTCATCCCGGTCACCTTCGCCGGGCTGGTGGCCAATCTGGCGAGCCGGAGGCTGGTCATCTACCGGGACGTCCTGCCCTGGCGGTCGGAGGCGCCGTGCGTGGAAGAGGGAGTCGGTAAGGATTGAACCATGGCGGTGGGTTTCTCAAGCCAGCCGTCGTGTTAATCAGCTCTGAGCAATTCAATGTAGGGCGGGGACTTTAGCCCCCGCCGTTTTGCCCCTCACCCTAGACCGTAGGCGCGCCTCCCCCAGAGGGGGGAGGGGGTCGCTGCACCCCTCACCCCGGGTCGTGCCCGGTAAAATGCGATGACGTAGGGCGGGGTTTCCTAACCCCGCCGTTTTCACGTTCCAAACCCAAACCCCACCCCAACCCGTAGGTGAACATCTCCCTAAAAGGGAGAGGGGACCGTCGCACCCCCCTCCCCGGCCCTCCCCCAAAAGGGGGGAGGGTGATATTTATCCCGTGGGCAGGAGAAGGTTGGCGTCGCCGTAGGAGTAGAAGCGGTAGCCCTCCGCCATCGCCTCGCGGTAGGCGTCGAGAATCCGCTCCCGACCGACGAGGGCCGCGACCAGCATCAACAGGCTCGAGCGGGGGAGGTGGAAGTTGGTCAACAGGCCGTCCACGGCCCGGAATCGGTACGGTGGGTGGATGAAGAGGTCGGTTTCGCCGGAGGTCGCCGTGACGAGTCCGGTCTCGTCGGCCGCCGCCTCCAGGACCCGGGCGGTGGTGGTGCCGACGGCGATTACCCGGCGCCCCTCGAGCCGGGCCCGGTTCACGGCGCGCGCCGTGGATTTGCCCAACGTGAAACCCTCGGTGTGCAGCTTATACCCGGCCAAATCCCCCTCGGGGAGCGGGGCGAAGGTGCCGTAGCCCACGTGAAGGGTCAGGGTGAGCCACTCGACCCCCCGCGCCCGGAGCCGCTCCAGCAGGTTGGGGGTGAAGTGCAGACCGGCGGTGGGCGCCGCGATGGAGCCGGGGTGGCGCGAGTAGACCGTCTGGTAACGCCGCGCGTCGCGGGAATCCGCCCCGGTCGGCCGTTCGATGTACGGCGGCAGGGGCGCCTCGCCGAACTCGTCCAGTATTTCACCGATGGGCCGCGCCGCCGCCAGCCCCAGGACCACGACCCCGCCCTCCAGCTTGGCCAGCACCTCCCCGGCCAGCTCACCGCGGAAGTCGACCCTCGTCCCCAACTTCAGCCGCTTGCCCGGCTTGGCCAGCGCGGTCCAGCGACCGTCGCCCAGGTCGCGCAGCAGGAGCGCCTCGACCTCGGCCCCACCCTCCCGCTTCACCCCGCGGATGCGCGCCGGGATGACCCGGCTGTCGTTGGCCACCAGCACGTCGCCCTCCCGCAGCAGCTTCGGCAGGTCGGTGAAGGGACGGTGCTCCGGCGGCCGGTTGCCCACCAGGACCATCAGGCGGGAGGCGTCGCGGCGCTCGGCGGGGCGTTGGGCGATTTGCTCGCGCGGCAGGTCGTAGTCGTAATCCGCGGCGGAGATGGGCATCGTTACAGTCTCTTGATGAAGAATGCGCCCGGGACCCATTTCCCGAGCCGGGCCACGTAGTCGAGTCCCGGATGGACGGCGAAGCCGAGGGCGAGCTTGAGGGCGTAGTTGGCGGGCTTGTCGAGGGAGGACCAGGACCGCATTTGGAACAGACCGCGACGGCGGCATTCCGCCAGCGCCGCCTGTTGCAGGCGACGGCCCAGCCCCCGGCGCCGGTGGGCCTCCTCCACCGCGAAGCTCTGGACGAAGCCCTCGGACAGGTCGCCCCCCGCCGCCTCGCGGAAGGTCTTTACGGTCAGCTCCAGGAGTGGCACCGGGACGCCCGGCGGGACCTCGACGGGCTGCACCTTGACCGAGATGTCGCCGACCAGCCCGGACCCGTCGAAGGCGCCGAAGGAGAAGACGCCGTCCTGTTGCAGGTCCGGGAAATTTCTCTCCTGCCCGGTCCGGGCGAGGTGGGCCCGGAGCTCCCGCTCGCCGGGACGGGCGGGGGTGATGGGCCGGATGCGGTACAAGACGCTACAGCTCCGCCAGCAGGCGGTCCACGTCGTCCTCGTCGTTGTAGAAGTGGATGCCCGTCCGGACATTCCCCTCGCGGGCCGAGACGATGACGTCCCTCTCGATGAGCCTCTCGGCCAGATTCACCGTGTCCTCGGCGCCGAAGCAGACGATTCCGGAGCGGCGTCCCTCCACCAGCGGGGTCACGATGGGGTAACCCTTTTTCCGGAGCCCCTCGACGAGGTAGTCGCACAGGGTGATGATTCGCTCCTCGACGGCCGCCGGCCCCATCTCCGTCAGATAGCGGCAGCTCTCGCCCAGGGCGGTCTGGGTGAGGAGAGAGTTGCTGCCGGTCTCGACGCGCCGGGCGTCGCGGACGAGCTCGAACTGGTAATCCGTCAGGGCGTTCAGGTCGCCGAGGTCCGCCGTCGAGGCCATTGAGAGCCAGCCCACCCGGTCGGGTTGCAGCTCCTCCACCAGGGCGGGACGGACGTAGGCGAATCCCGCCCCCTGGGGGGAGAGGGTCCATTTCCCGGCGCCCGATACCAGGATATCAATTCCCTCCAGGTCTACCTGCAGGGCGCCGACCCCCTGGATGGCGTCCACGACAAAGTAGGCCCCCCGCTCGGCGCACAGGGCGCCCACGGCCGCGGTGTCGATTCGCGCACCATCGGAGAAGCCGACCCAGGAGAGGGCCACGACGCGGGTCCGCCCGTCCATCGCCTTCCGAACCTGGTCCACGGTGACCCCGCCGGGAAGGCTTTCCAGAAAGCGGACCTCCACCCCGCGCCGGTTGAGGTTCAGCCAGGGATACACGTTGGCCGGGAACTCACCCCTGGCGCAGATGACGTTGTCGCCCGCTTCGATGGGCAGCGAGCCGGCGGCCATGGCGATTCCCGAGGAGGTGTTGGGAACGAAGCCGATGGATGTCGCCTGCGCGCCGATGAGCCCCGCGATGGCGCTCCGGGAACGGCGGAAGTCCTCAATCATTCCGGCGAGCTGGCCCGGGTGGACGTAGCACATCTCGTCGGTGATGCGCTCCAGGGCCGCGCGCGCCGGGGGCGACAGAGGCCCGCGTCCGGCGTGGTTCAGGTAGGCGTACCGCCGGGTGACGGGGAATTTTTGCCGTTCCTCTCGGAATCTCGCCAGGGTGTCGTTCAAGGTCGCTCCCGCTGTGGTGTGAGGTTCGGTTGTGTCTGACATGGCCCGTGTCTACCTTCCGGTACGGTTCAGCGGCCTCCCCGGTTGCGCGCCGCGTGGACGGGGCGGGGGATTGGCCGGAATGTAATTGATTAACCTCTTTATTATACCAAAAGGTATCCTGCACACGCCACGGTAAAGAGTCGGCGGGTCGGAATCGCCTCCCCCTGCTGCGTGACCGGGAATGGACAGGCTTTGCGGACCTAAGCCTCTCCGGAATATAACGCCGGCGAATATTTGAAATTAAAAAAAGGACCGGACGCGCGCCGGTCCTCCGGGTTCCGCTCGCTCGGTCACTGCAGGTAGCCGATGGCGCGCAGCCTCTCCAGCTCGGTCTCGGAGAGCTCGGGCGTGAGCTCTTCACCCCCCGGCTTCTCGCGGCCGTAGGTCGGCACGGTCTGCGACAGGGGACCCTTCTCCAGCGACTCCGCCAGGACCGGCTCCAGGTTCCCGGTGAGCACCCGACCGGGCATGTCCCCCGCGGGCGGAATCCCCAGAAGGGCCAGGACGGTGGGGCAGATGTCGTACACGCTGGCCTCGGGACCCCTTTCGCCCTGCCTGACGCCCATCCCGTAGAGGAGGAGCACCCCGGTCGGGTCGTGCCAGTAGGACATGCGCTGTACCGCGCCGCCGCCGACGGGGGTGTCCGCCGGAGGATATACGCTGGCGAAGCCGTGGTCGGAGAGCACCATCAGGATGTCGCCCGGCTCCAGCCGGTCCAGGACCGTCCCGACAAACTTATCCGCCCAGACGTAGAAATCCCGGATGATGGTGCCCCAGCCGTTCGCCTCCGCCTCTTTCAGGTACTCCGGGGTTCGGGGCGGCACGAGGGCCGGTTCGCCCGTCAGCCGCTCCCACCACAGGGCGTGGGCCGGCCACGTGAGGTGGCAGGACACGTCGCCCGCCTCGACGTAGCAGGCCGCGACCTTCCAGTCGCGGGTGTCCATCAGGTACTCCAGGGAGTCGGCGGTGAGCGGCGTCCCGCGTGAGGTAGTGGACCAGGGGCGCGCCGTTGCCGCGCTCCACCGTCTCCAGGCGCCGGGCGTCGGGGTAGTCGTCCTCGCCGATGTACGGCCGGGAGGCGATGGCCGGGTCCACCTCATCCATGATGCCCTCGGGCCAGGTCCGTCGGGGGAGTCGCGTGAAATCGGCGCTCGGCGTGTATACCCGCGTGAAACGGGGCTCCCAGGCGTAGCTGGTCAGCGTCACCCCGACCGGAATCTCCCGGGCCGGCCAGGTGGCGAACCAGTTGACCGTAATCGGTGGCAGCCCCCGGTCGGCGGCGATTTCCCAGAACGTCGGCGCCCGTCGGTCGCCGGCGGTGATGGGGCGGCGGTCGCCTCCGGCCGTCGGGAGAGTGAAGTCCGTCAGCCCGTGCTCCGCGGGCGGCAGGCCCGTGGCGATGGTGGTCCAGATGACGGGGGAGAAGTAGGGCGCCTCCGAGCGCAGGACCGAGAAGCACCCGTCGTCGAGGAGGCGGGAGAAGTTGGGCAGCCAGCCGCGGGCGGCGAATTCGGTCAGCAGCTTGTCGTCCAGGGCGTCGATGCCCAGGATGACCAGCCGGCGCTCGGCGGGGGGCTCGGGGCCTCCGGCCGGGACCGCGGGGAGGGATACCCGCTGAACCGCCAGTCCCGGCACCGCGTCCGTCAGGGCCTCCCGGAGAAGGTCCTCGGCGATGTCCCGGAGCTCGCCGCGCCGGCCCCACCAGAGCTCATCGGTGGTGAATCCACCCGCCGCGTCGGCCAGGAGCCGTCCGGCCAGCTCACCCAGCCCCGCCTCCGGGTCCCCGCCCGTGAATCGGTAGAATCCGGGCGCGACGGCCGGGTCCAGGTCCAGCTCCGTCTCCAGCTCCAGGGTGAGCGGTCCGTCGGCGGCCTCGAGCGCCACCGGGCTGCAGATGACGTTTTTCCCCAGCCGATAAGTCTCGAGTCCTCCGAAAAGGGGGAAAACCCAGACCGTCTCCCCGGCGCCCACCGCCCGATACTCTCCGGAGACGTCACGGACGAGGTAGCCGCATCCGGGCTCCGATGGCGCTTCAGTGTAGCCGGTGAGCCAGACGGCCAGGGCGATTGCGACGACGCCGCCGACCGCGAACAGCGTAATTTTAACGCTGTTTGTCATCGTCATTGGAGGTATCCCAGCGCGCGCAGGCGCTCCAGCTCCGCCTCACCCACTACGTTGACGATGTCGTGGTCCACCTCTCGCTCATGGGGGTCGTAGGTCGCCGGTCGTTCGGCCAGCGGGCCGGCCTTCATCCGGTCCAGGAACTCCGGCTCGAGGGCCTCCTCCACCACCCGCCCCGGCATGTCCTGAGCCGCCGGAACGCCGAGGAGGGCCAGAACGGTGGGGAGGAAGTCGTAGATGGTGATTTCGCCCGACACCCCCTGCTGAATGTGGCGGCCCCAAAGCCCGAAGACGCCGGTGGGGTCGTGCCAGTACATCATCTCCTGAAGCTGGTCGTCGCCGATGAGGATGACCTTCGGCGGGTAGATGGTGTTGAAGCCGTGGTCGCTCACCACCACGATGACCGCCTCGTCGCCCCAGTTATCCATGGCTATTCCCAGGAGCTTGTCCTCGAATCGGTACGCCTCGATGATGGTGTCGCCGGCATTCTCGGCCAGCTCCCGGCGGGAGGGGGGGATGGGCGGCAGGTTGGCCGGCTCGCCGGTCAGCTTCTCCCACCGGTAGGCGTGGGCCGGCCAGATGAGATGGCAGAGTACGTCGGGGAACTCCTGGTACACCGCCGCGATGTTCCAGTCCTCGTGGTCCATGAGCCAGAAGCAGGAGTTGGCGGCCAGGACGTCCCGCTCCAGGTAGTGGGGCAGGGGCGGCCCGCCTTTCAGCGGCGTCCCGTCGGTGGTGGCCGCCGGGATGTCCGGCAGGACCCAGGCCAGCGGATAGTCGTCCTCGGAGATGTAGGGGCGGTCGGCGATGGCCTCGTTCACCGTTTTGGTGATGCCCTCGGGCCAGTCCTTGCCCGGGAGCTCGTCGTAGTGGGGAATGCCGATAAAGCCCTTGCCGAACTTGGGCTTCCAGGCGTAGTTGGTCAGGTTGAAGCCCTTGATTTCCCCCGTGGGCCAGGAGTAGTACCAGTTGACGACGATGCTGGAAAGTCCGCTCCCGCCCAGGAATTCCCAGAACGTCGAGACCTTGCGGTCCAGCGACGACATGGGCTCGAGCTGACCGGTCTCGGGATTCGTTTTGGCGAAGGCGGTTATACCGTGCTCTTCCTTCGGCTTGCCGGTGGCGAATGTGGTCCAGATTTCCGGCGAAAAGTAGGGCGCCTCGGAATCGAGCGTGCCCAGGTAGCCCTCGTCGCGCATCCGCGCGAAGTGCGGCAGCTCGCCCATGTCTATTAGCTCGTTGACCAGACTGTCTTCCAGGGCGTCCATCCCCAGCACGACCACCTTCACCGGCTTGAAGAAGGCGGGGTCCTCGGTCCGGTCGGCGCTGAAGCGCACCGTCGGGAGGGCGATGCGCCCCACTTTCAGGGCCGGCGCCTTTTCGGCGAGCCAATCTCTGACCCCGGGCTCGAGCGCGGCCAGCAGCTCCCCCCGGCGGTCGGTGTAGAGCTCCTCGGTCGTTCCGTCGAACGGCGTAGGTCGCACCTCGCCGTCGGTCCGCTCCCCGACGACCGAGTCCAGGAGCTCCCGGACGAGCCCCCCGCTCCAGTCGGCGCCCCAGGCGTCCACGACCTGCACCGCCCCGGCGGGGTCGAGGTCCAGCTCGAGGCGGACCTCCACCTCCAGCCCGCCGTCGGAGGTCGCAATCGGCGCGTAACCGGATAACTCGTGCAGCCCCGCGGGGACTTCGACCAGCGAGTCCAGCAGGGGGCAGAGCCAGACCGTCGAGCCCGGCATGGGCGTCTGCGCCTCGCCGAGGCCCCGCCGGGCGACGTAGATAAGCGCCGGGTCGGAGCCGACCTCGGTGTAGCCCAGAATCCAGACCAGCGCCGCCAGGACGACGACGGCGGCGATGGTGATGAGCCAGGCGGTGTGGACCTTACGCCGGGGTGTAGCCTGTTTTGCCTCGTTGTTCGTCGTCATTACCGACCTCTTTTTTTACCGAGGGCATAGCTCGCTCCGCTCGGTTCGCGGCACCGTATTGACCGGCGGGGGGGTGTCGTTGCGGATACGCCGGAGGCGTAGATTCGATTCCGTAATATCTCCAAGTCATTATAAACGAATGTTCCGCGTGCGGACAGTGTAAATATGGATTCCCCCCGTTATACAGGTGCGAATGGGAAAAATTTGAGCCTTGACACGTCCGAGTTCTTAGTGTTAGCCTCTAGCCGAATAATGTAGTCACTTCGGATATGTCAGAGGCACCACCTCGATTCGCCACGGGCTTTACTTCGTTTCCCTGAAGCTCTTACTCCCCCACTCTTTAGAAGGAGGGGTTGAAAGTGCGTAACTTATTCTTATGCGCGACTCTAGGGGCGCTCTTGTGTCTCGTTTCCTGCGCCCCCGAGGAACAGGAGACCACCTTCCCCATCGCCGAATACCTGGACCAGGCCTTCAGCGTGTTCGTCACCGACGACTCGTACGACAACTGGTGCGGCACCCATCTTATCCTCGATTTCAACGGCGGCGAGGACGCTGACAACGCCATCATTCCCGAGTATATAACCGACCTGCCGACCATCGACGGTGTGCTGTCGCCCGAAGAGGTCTGGAACCCCGACCTGGGCACGGTGACGTGGCACACCTTCGCCCTGGAGCACAAGCCCTTCGCCTCGGGTTACGGTGACGACACCGAGACCGACCCGGATGGCGACGTCTACAACGTGAACGCGCCGTCCTCGGGCGTGGTGGACGAGATAAACGTAGCGGCGTGCTTCAACGTGGCCGCCGGCGTCGGCACGCTCTACATGGCCTTCCAGTGGACCGACCCCTACGGCGTCGACGACCACTATTACAAGCGCTGGCGCTTCTACCGAGACGTCCACGCCGATGGGGATTTCATCCAATTCGCGCGCCAGGTGGAGAACGGCTGGGACCCGCTGGTCGCAGGCGGCGTGGACCCGGTCTTCTGGGGTAACGAGCTTTACAACCACGGTTTCAGCTCCGACACCCTGCTCCTGGCCTGGGACTGCTGGCAGGACCCCGACGGTCCCTACAACCCCGACACCGGCACGGGTGAGCTGCCGCCCACCCCTTCCGTTTCCGATTTCTGGGAGAACGGCTGGGATGTCTGCTGGCACCAGGACGGCAACGACTGGACCTGCAAGCTCACCAGCGATATGGGCAACGAGGACCTTGCGCCCCAACTGGACATCTGGTGGTGGAAATCCGCCCAGACCAACAACTGGTGGCCCACCGAGGTGCAGGAGTACGGCTATGCCGACGACTACTGGCAGACCTCCGACCCCCTGTACAACGACCACGGCCTCATCGTCGACACCGGCTTCCCCTGCTACCGGTACAACTGGACCGTTTGGCATATTGGCCAGTCGATGTACTATGAGCGTCCGCTGTTCAAGCACCAGGACCAGCCCATGTACATGTACTACCCGCAGACACCCGAGTGGATTTTCATGGACTACATCCACTGGGGTGCCCAGCAACCGGATAAGTTCGGCTTTTACTACCCCGCACATCCGGAGGCGTTCTGGCATCAGGGTGACGAGATTCCGGCGTTCGCCTCCCTGGCCAGTACCCTGGGCTCCACCGGCGACGTGCTGGCCAAGGGGACCCTCGACGAGACCACCGGCGTCTGGTCGCTCGAGCTCAAGCGCCTGTTCGACCCCGGCAACGACGACGACGCCAACCTGGCCCAGTTCGACTACTTAGAGTAGCGTAGGGCGGGGATTCCTATCCCCGCCGCTGAAACGACCGGCGCCCGCGGGCGCCGGTTTTTTTATGGGAAGCCGGTCCGAAACCGTCCGATTGGAAAAAAGGCGTTACTACGGGTAGAATATAGTAAGTAACGACGACGGAAGGTCGAAGATGACGCCCTCGTTCAATTTGAAGCGGATTCCCCTGTTCAGCGAGCTGTCGGAGCCTGAATTGGAGCGGATTTACCCGCTCCTCAAGCGCCGCCGGTATCCCAAGGGCCACGCCGTCATCAAGGAGGGGGAACGAGGCGACGTCATCTACCTCATCGAGAAGGGGCAGGTCAAGGTCAAGCGCCAGAGCCTGGACGGCCGGGAGAAAATCCTCGACATCCTATCCGACGGGGCCTTTTTCGGCGAGCTCAGCGTCCTGGACGAGATGCCGCGCAGCGCCACCGTGGAGACGATGGGCGACGTCTCCATCCTCACCCTGCACAAGAACGACTTCCTGCGCCTGTTGGAGGAGCTCCCGCCGATTGCGGTCAAAATTATCCGCGTCCTCTCCCGGCGCCTGCGGGCGGCCGATTCTCAAATCGAAGACCTCACGTTCAAATCCAGTCGGGAGAAAATCGAGTCCATGTTCATCAAGCTGCGCGATTCCCACGGGGTCGCCGACCACCGCGGCATCCGTCTCGCCGTGTCGCTGACCCACCAGGAGCTGGCGGACATGGCCGGGTGCAGCCGGGAGACCGTCTGCCGGTACGTCAAGGAACTCAAGAATTCCGGCTGTCTCACCGTGGACGACGACAAGCGCTACATCTTCCTGAGGTCCGCGACGGCGAAGTCAGGACCGGGAGTCGCGAGGCCGGTTTCCGATGCCTACCTCGACAGATAGAGTGACACTCAAGAAACTCGAGGCGGCCGATTACGACCGCCTCATCTCCCTGTGGACCGCGGCCGGTCTCGAACACAAGCCCCGCGGACGGGACTCGCGCCCCGCCTTCGAGAGGCAGCTCGGGCTGGGCATGGTGGCCTACCTCGGGTTGTTCCGGGACGGAGAGCTCGTGGGGAGCGTCCTGGCCAGCCACGACGGGCGGAAGGGCTGGATAAACCGGCTGGCCGTGGCCCCGGCCGAGAGGCGCCGGGGGTTGGCGCGCAGGCTCATCGCCGCGGCCGAGGAGTGGCTCGTTTCTCAGGGGCTGGAGATTTTCACCTGTCTCGTCGAGGGGTGGAACAGGGGGTCCCTGGATACATTCACCGCTTTCGGCTACGAGCCGTACCCCGGGGTGGTGTACCTGACGAAGCGGATGCGACCTGAGGTTTAAAAAGGCGGGCTCCGGCCCGCTTTCGTCATCCCGCCCGTTTAGGGGAGTCAGCGCTTGACCGCCAGGAGGTAGAACACGGGGAGGAACTCGATGTAGGAACC
>CAYTCV010000019.1:0-14640 GCA_964436465.1 uncultured bacterium | reverse complement strand
GTCAGCGCTTGACCGCCAGGAGGTAGAACACGGGGAGGAACTCGATGTAGGAACCGTGCCTGGCCGCCCGGCGGGCGTTCGTCCACCAGATGCCGCCCGAGCGGGGGTGAATCTCCCGGCGGAATCCGAACACCCGGTCCAGCTCATCCATGTCTTCGGGGCCGTACCTCCAGGGCCGCGAGGCGAGACCGTACTCGAGGGTTTTCAGCCGCGCGGAGTCCACCAGGGCGGGAAGCCGCCTCCCGATGTACGGGTCGCCGCCGGCGCGCTGGATACTCCCGGCCAGCTTCTCGGTCATGGGCGTCCGACCGCCGGGCTCGGGGTGGGCGAGCATCCCGGCGTAATCCGGCTCGGCGGCCAGAATCAGATGCCCCCCCGTTTTCAAGACCCGTCCGGCCTCGGTGAGCGCCTGGGGGGGCCTGACCCACATGAGGCCCAGATGGAAGATGACCGCCGCGGCGCACCCGTCGGGGAAGGGTAAAGCCTCCGCCCGTCCGGCCACCCGGTGTATTTCGGAGGCGGCCTCGCTCAGAATCATCGGGTCGACATCCAGCCCGACGGCCTTCAGCCCCGGTCGGGTGGATTTGAGTTCCGAGAGGACCAGGCCGGTGCCGCAGGCGACCTCGACGACCGGCCCCTCGCGCAGCGCGGCGCGGCGGGCCAGGTACCGCCTCGTCCTTTTGGTCTGGTCCGCCTGCCAGGCGAGGAAGTCCAGCCAGAACCGGGGTGGCTTTTCGGGTTGGGTCGTTATACTCGACATACGCTCCGGGCCGTGCGGCTTTGCGGACTCGAGGTCATTTTAGTATAATCCACCCTGTAAAGAAACCGGCCCCGGCCGGTGATTTTCACTCGAAAAGGAAGGTCGGTCGCCCGATGCGCATCGTCGTCGCCGTGGGGGGCAATTCTCTCATCCGCGCCGGGCAGCGCGGCACGATGGCCGAGCAGTGGAAGAACGTGCTGTCCACCGCGGTGGCCATCTCCGACCTGGTACGGGCCGGTCACCGGATTTTAATCACCCACGGGAACGGGCCCCAGGTCGGTAACCTGCTCCTGATGGCCGAGAACACGAAGGCCGTCCTGCCCGAGCTCCGCCTGGATTATTGGGGGGCCAACACCCAGGGCGGCATCGGCTATCTTTTGCAGAGCTCGGTGACCAACGAACTCCGCCGCCGGGACATCGCCGGCCGCGTCATCACCCTGGCCACGATGGTGGTGGTGGACCTCGAAGACCCGGCGTTCCAGAACCCCACCAAGCCGGTGGGACCGTTCTTTTCGAAAAAAGAGGCGCTCGGATACGCAAGCCAGAGGGACTGGTGCGTGGCCGAGGATTCGGGACGAGGCTGGCGGCGTCGGGTGCCGAGCCCGTGGCCGGTGGACATCGTGGAAATCGGCGCCATCCGCGACCTCCTGGAGCGGGGCTACGTGGTCATCGGGGTCGGAGGCGGCGGAATACCGGTCATTCGCCGGGCCGACGGCACCTTCCACGGAATAGAGGCCGTCATCGACAAGGACCTGGCCAGCGCCCTGGCGGCCCGCCTCCTGGACGCCGAAATGATGGCCCTCTCCACCGATGTCAGCCATGCGGTCCTCCACTACGGGCGGACCGAGCAACGCGACATCGGCCAGGTCACCGCGGCGGAGATGGCCGGCTACCTGAGCGAAGGCCACTTCCCCCCCGGCAGCATGGGTCCCAAGGTGGAAGCGGCCCTCGAGTTCCTGAAAAACGGCGGGAAGCGGGCCGTCATCACCGACCCGGCGCATCTGGCCGCAGCGGTGGACGACCCCCGCATCGGCACGAGCATCACCCCCTAGCCACTCCGTCGGCGGGACGAATCCCGCCGCCCTCCAGCTCGTACACCTCCCCCTCGACCCCCAGGTGCTCCGCGTCCCCCGGCAGGGCCGTTACGATGAGCTGTCCCACGCGTTTTCGCAGGACCGGAAGCAGGCGGCGGTTCGTCAGCTCGTCCAACTCCGAGGCCGCGTCGTCTAAAAGGAAGATGGGCCGGGTGGCGGTGTGGCGGGCGAGGAACTCCGCCTCGGCCAGGCGCAGGGCCAGTGTGGAAAGGCGCAACTGCCCCCGGCTGGCGAACCGCCGGAGGTCCACGCCGTCCAGGCTCAGCCGGAGGTCGTCCCGGTGGGGACCGGCCGTGGTGTGGCCCCGCCGCCGGTCCCGCTCCCGGTGCCGGTCGAAAATCGCCAGAAAAGGCTCGACGAGGCGCTCGGCCTCCAGACGGGTCTCGGCCAGGCCGGATTCGTAGCCCAGGCGCAGGTCGTGCTCCCGCTCGGTGAGCTCGGCGAAGACGGGCCGGAGGAACTCGGTCAGCTCGTCGGCGGCGCTCTGCCGGAGGGCCGTAATCCGGGCGGCCGAGGCGGCCAGGGGCGTCTCCCAGGCCCGGACCTCGGCGGGGTCGAACGGCTCGGCCCGCAGGGCGGCGTTCCGCTGGCGCAGGGCCTGCAGATACTCGCCCGAGGCGGAGGTGTACGACGGGGAGACCTGGCCCAGGAGGAGGTCCAGGAAGCGTCTCCGGCGGCCGGCGCTGCCCCGGACGGTGTCCAGGTCCTCCACGGTGAAGCAGCAGACGACCAGCCGGCCCAACAGCTCCGACAGTCGTTTGCACCGCTCGCCGTCCACGGCCGCGCTCTTCCCCGCGGGCTCGTACAGGAGGGCCAGTTCACTGTGCCAGGGCGCGGCCCGCTCCGCTTCGTCCTTCTCCCCCTCCCGCTCCAGCCGGGCGCGGATGGAGAAATGCCCGGCCCCGTGGCGGACCAGGTCCCGGTCGTCGGCGAAACGGAAGCTCCGCGCCGTTCCAAGATAATAAACAGCCTCCAGGAGGCTGGTTTTACCGCTGGCGTTGGGACCGACCAGGGCCAGCTCGCGGGCCTCGGTCCCGAAGCGGAGGCGCTCGTAGAGACGGAAGTGGTCAAGTTCCAAGCCGACTAGGCGCATGAGCGGAGTATAGCACACCGGGCGCTGGAGGCCTGACCGTGTATGCGCTATAATTCACCCGAGGCATGAGGGCGTTTTCCCGGTCCAACCAAAGGCGGGTAAGCATGAGGCCGCGGATATCATTCTACACCGAGGGGCGCTGGTCCGAGTACCACCCCTTCCCCTACCTCGACGTGCTCCAACTGGCCGATGGCTACCTGGTCCAGGTCGAGCTTGCCGGGGTGGACCCCGCGGCGGTCAGCGTGAGGGTGGTGGGCGACGCCCTGGTCATCGAGGGCGCGAGGGCCCCCGGTTACCCGCCGGGGGCGCAGAAGGTCCTGCGCATGGAGCTCGTTTACGGCCGATTCCACCGCGAGCTGTTGATGCCATTCGACGCGGACCCCACCCGGATAACCGCCCAGTGGTCCAAGGGGATGCTCTCGATTACGGTTCCGCGGCAGACCGAGAGCTACAACATAGATATAGAGGTGGAGGATTGACCCGGCCGCCCGACCGGTTCGGGGGACCGACGTCTTTCATTCTTTAAAAGGACTGGGTGATGGCGCGAGAAACGAAGCGAAGCGAGTTACGCCCCGGCGGAAAGCTCGTGAATACAGAGGGGGACGTGCAGCTCGGACCGGGTGAGGAGAAGGTCTTTCCGGTTCTTCCACTAACGAACCTGGTCTGCTTCCCCTACCTGCTCCTGCCTATGGGGGTGGAGGGCGCCCGGGATACAAAACTGGTGGACCGGGTGATGCTGGGCGACCGCCTCGTCGCCCTCTTCACCGTCAAGAATCCCAAACCGAGCGAACCGAGCTATGCCTCCGGCAAAACGGAGGTGCTCTACGACGTCGGCGTGCTGGCCATCATCCTGAAGATGCTCCGCATGCCCGACGATTCCATGCGGCTGATGGTCCAGGGGCTGCAGCGGGTCAAGCGGGGCGGGCTTTTGACCGACGGGGAGTATCTGCGGGCTCCGGTCTCGCCCCTGGAGGAGCGCGAGCCGGACACGGTCCGGCTCAAGGCGCTGCGGGCGAGCATCCTGGATGTTTTCGGCAACCTGGTGAAGCTCTCGGGGCGCTCGGAGGAGCTGCAGGTGGCCGCCCTCAACCTCGAGGAAAACTCCCGCCTGGCCGATTTCGTCGCCACCAACCTCAACCTCGAGGTCCCGGAACGGCAGGCCATCCTGGCCACCCCCAACGTGGAGAAGCGCCTGGACTCCGTCCTGAAGTTGGCGGGTCGGGAGCTGGAGGTCTTGCGCATAGGCCAGTCCATCCAGCAGGAAATCTCCGAGGAGATGACCCAGGCGCAGCGCGAGTTTTACCTGCGCCAGCAACTACAGGCCATCCAGCGCGAGCTGGGCGAGGGGGAGGAGTCGTCCGTCGAGCTGGACGAGCTCGCCGAGCGGATTTCCACCAAGACCTGGCCCGAGGAAATCCGGACGAAGGCCGAGCGCGAGCTCGAGCGGCTGCGCCAGATGAGCGCCGGCTCGGCGGAGTACGTCGTCGCCCACACCTACCTGACCTGGCTTCTGGACCTGCCCTGGGGCCACTACTCCCAGGACAAGCTGGACATCAAGCGGGCCGCCCGCATACTCGACGAGGACCACTACGGCCTGGTCCAGGTGAAGGACCGCATCCTGGAGTTCCTGGCGGTGCGGAGCCTGGTCCCGGACGGGAAGGGGCCGATTCTCTGCCTGGTCGGCCCTCCGGGGACGGGGAAGACCTCCCTGGGCCGCAGCGTCGCCCGGGCGCTGGGGCGGGAGTTCGTGCGCGTTTCCCTGGGCGGCGTCCATGACGAGGCCGAGATTCGGGGCCACCGCCGGACGTACGTCGGCGCCCTTCCGGGCCGCATCATCCAGGGAATCAAGACCGCCGGAACATCCAATCCCGTCTTCATGCTCGACGAAATCGACAAGCTGGCCAGCGACTTCCGCGGCGACCCCAGCTCGGCGCTCCTGGAGGTCCTCGACCCCGAGCAGAACTGGAGCTTCCGGGACAACTACCTCGAGGAGGCCTACGACCTGTCCAAGGTGTTCTTCATCACCACGGCCAACACCTCCACCACCATCCCGCGGCCGCTTCTGGACCGGATGGAGACCCTCGACCTCGCGGGGTATACCCTCGAACAGAAGGTGCAAATCGCCCGGCGCTACCTTCTGCCGCGCCAACTCGAGGCTAACGGCCTGACGCGGAAAAAGCTCTCCATCCCGGTGGGGACCCTGCGCGCCATCGCCGACCGCTACACCCGCGAGGCCGGCGTGCGCAACCTGGAGCGCGCCATCGGAGGCGTCTGCCGCAAGGTGGCCCGGAAGGTGGCTACCGGAGAGGTGTCCGGGAAGGTCGCCGTCAAGGTCGGGGACCTGGTGGATTACCTCGGCTCCAACGTTTTCGAGCGTGAGCGGCGGAAGCGGACCGATATGGTGGGGGTGGCCACGGGGCTCGTCTGGACGCCCTTCGGCGGCGACATCGTCTTCATCGAGGCGGCCCGGATGGAGGGCAAGGGCGGGCTGGTGCTCACCGGCCAGCTCGGCGAGGTGATGCAGGAGAGCGCCCGAATCGCGGTAAGCTTCGTCCGCAGCCGGGCGAAGCGGTTCAGGATTCGCCCCGACTTCAACGCCGACTCAGACATCCACATCCACGTGCCGGCGGGTGCCGTGCCCAAGGACGGTCCCTCGGCCGGGGTGACCATGGCCACCGCGCTGGTGAGCCTCCTCTCCGGACGGCCGGTCAAAAACGACCTGGCGATGACCGGGGAGCTTTCCCTGCGGGGCGACGTGCTCCCCGTGGGCGGGCTGAAGGAGAAGCTGCTGGCCGCGCGGCGGGCCGGAATCCGGACCGTCGTTCTCCCCGAGAGGAACCGGACCATGGTCCAGGACGCCTTCCGGGACGAGCCGACCGAGACCCTGGAGGGTCTGGAGTTAAACTACGTCCGTCGCGCCGAGGAGGCGATTAAGCTGGCGCTGGAAGAGCCGGCGTAGGCCGGCCCGCAATTTTACCAGGGCGGGACCGGTCCCGCCTTTTTGCTTCGCATAGCTCACTTCGCTCGGTTCGCTCGGTTTGCGGACTGTGATACGATACGGTGTGATTCGCGTCACCTGACCGACTTCGGGCGGGGTCGTGCCCTACTGGCTGAACATCCTCGTCGGTTTCGCCTCCCTGGTGGCGGGGGCGGAGCTCCTGGTCCGCGGCGCGTCGAAAATCGCCGCCGGTTTCGGTGTGCCGCCCGTGGTCATCGGGCTGACCCTGGTGGCCTACGGCACCTCGGCGCCGGAGTTCGCCGTCAGCGCTACGGCCTCCCTCGACGGCGCGGGCGCCATCGCCCTGGGCAACGTCACCGGCTCCAATATCGCCAACATCGGTTTGATTCTGGGCCTGGCGTCCCTGGTGCGTCCCCTGGAGGTGGAGAGCACCCTCGTCAAGCGCGAGGCGCCGCTGTTGATTCTCCTGTCGCTCCTGGTCCCCCTCCTCTTCCTCGGGGGAGTCCTGGAGCGGTGGGCGGGCATACTGCTCTTCGCCGGCGGAATCGGGTTCACCTGGTGGAGCCTGGCCTCCACCCGCTCGGGCGCCGACCGGCCGGTCCGGGAGAGTCTCGGCCCGCGGGGCCGGCTCTTGAATCTTGTCCTCGCAGGGGCCGGGTTGGCGGGGCTCTTTTTCGGCGGGCGGTGGCTGGTCTCCGGGGCGGTGGAGCTGGCCGGGCGCCTGGGCGTCGGCGAGCGCGTCATCGGCCTGACCATCGTCGCCGTGGGGACCTCGCTGCCGGAGCTGGCCACCTCCCTGGTGGCGGCGGTGAAGGGGGAGTCGGACATCGCCGTGGGCAACATCGTGGGCTCCAACATCTTCAACCTGCTGTTCGTGCTGGGCGGGGCGGCGAGCCTGGCGCCCATCACCGCCGAGGTCCGCTGGCCCGGCGTCTGGCCCGATTTTCTCGTCGCCCTCGTCTTCGCCGTAATTCTCTGGCCCTTCGCCCGGTCGAAAAGCCGGCTGGAACGCTGGGAGGGCGGTGTGCTCCTGGCGCTGTACGCCGCCTTTGTTGCCTTTACCCTTCTAAACGGGTAAAATAATCGGGATGCCTTATTGGTTGGAAATCCTCGTCGGCTTCGCCGCTCTCGTTGTCGGGGCCGATTTTTTGGTGCGGGGCGCGTCGAAAATCGCCGCGGGCTTCGGGGTCCCGCCCATAGTCATCGGGCTGACCCTGGTGGCCTACGGGACCTCGGCGCCGGAGTTCGCCGTCAGCGCCACCGCCGCCATCCGGGGCGTGGGCGCCATCTCCCTCGGCAACGCCCTCGGCTCCAACGTGGCCAACATCGGTCTCGTGCTCGGCCTGTCGGCGCTCATCCGGCCCATCGAGGTCGAGGGCACCGTGGCGAAGCGCGAGGCCCCGCTCCTCATCGGCGTCGCCCTCCTCTTCCCCCTCTTCTTCCTGGACGGCGTCCTGGCCCGGTGGGAGGGCCTGCTGGCCTTCGCCGGCGGAATCGCCTTCACCGTCTGGAGCTTGAAGACGGCCCGGCGGCGCGAAAACGCCCCGGAAAAAATCAAGCTCAAGCCCGGCGCCTGGTTCCTGTCCGTCGTCTTCTGCGGGGCCGGAATCGCCGGGCTCCTCTACGGCGCCGACTGGCTCGTCTCCGGCGCGAAGGAGCTGGCGGGCATCCTGGGGATGAGCGAGCGGGTCATCGGGCTCACCGTCGTGGCCGTGGGGACCTCCCTGCCCGAGCTGGCCACCAGCGTGGTGGCGATGATTCGGGGCCACTCGGACATCGCCGTGGGGAACGTAATCGGCTCCAACATCTTCAATCTGCTGTTCGCCCTGGGCGGGGCGGTGAGCCTGGCGCCGATTTCCCTGGCCGGGATGGGTTACGGCATCTGGGTGGACGCGGGAGTGGGGCTTCTGCTGGCGCTTCTCCTCCTTCCCTTCGCCCGGAGCGGAAAAATTATCGCGCGCTGGGAGGGGGCGGTCTTCCTCGCAGTCTACGCGGGTTATATAACTTTCGCGGTGCTCGCCGGTTGAAAATCCACCCCACTTACGCTAGATTGTATAAATACCCTTTCAGCCATGGAGGTGGCAAGATGAGGTTGGTTTCGAGGCTGATTTTGGCGCTGACGCTCGTTCTCGGGGTGGGGCTGCTGAGTTGCACCAGCACCACCGACGGCGACGGTGATGGAGACGGAGACGGGGACGGTGGCGGTCACGGCCTCGGCTGGGCCATGGACATCGCCGACCCCATCCGGGACGCCCAGCTCGCGGGAGGCTCCCTCGTCGGCATCGCCAACGGGGACATCACCGACACGGGAGAGATTGACGAGAACGGCGTCTGGTTCCTGTTCTACGCCATGTTGGACGTGAGCGCGGCGGAGGAGTTCCTCGTCGTCAACGTCTTTTACGACGGCTCGACGGTCGTCTACGATGAGACGGACATGGAGGATTATGGCTACGATCCCGAAATGTGGGACTATTCGCAAGAAGTTCCCGGATATCGGGACGCTGAACCGTGGGTGACGGCCGCCCAGGACGCCCTCGACGCCGCGGGCGGCACGGAATGGGTGCACCGCATCCTGGAGGTCTTCACCAACGACTTCGAGGATTACCCGGGCACGGTGAACATGGCCTACTTCATGTACGCGGACGAGAATTACCATCCGGTGGCTTTCGTGCTGGTGGACGCCGATACCGACGAGGTTCTAGAGGTGATCATCGTCTGATTAGCAAAGCGATGTCTCTATCTCGTAAAACGAAGGGCGGCCCGCGGGTCGCCCTTTTTTGTTTTGTTCGACTACTAGAGGTTTTCGATGACCCGCCGGAGCTTGTCCCGCACCTCGCCGGCGATGCACGCGAGGTCCGGGTTGACGACCGCCCGCATGGAGGCCACCGGGTCAACTGCCGCAACCTCCACGCCGTCCTCTTTTTCCTGCACGACGACGTTGCACGGCAGCATGAGGCCGATGCGGTCCTCGGCCGAAAGGGCCGCCAAGGCGAAAGGCGGGTTGCAGGCACCGAGGATGACGTAGGGGCGGAAATCCTCGTTCAGCTTAGCCTTGAGAGTCGCCCTAACGTCTATTTCGGTCAGAACGCCGAAGCCCTCCTTCTTCAGTTCCTCCCTCACCCGCGCGACAGCCTCTGCGTAACCCAGGCTCACCCGTTTCGCGAAGTAGTAGCTCATCTCGCGCTCCCCCCGTCTCTAGCGGAAATCCTCCACGTGGATGACCTCGTTCGTCTCGGCGTCGAGGATGACCTTGGCCTTGTGCAGGTCGAAGCCCATCCAGTAATCCACCACGACGATGAACCTGTCCTGCGGCTCGTACGCGTAGCACCCCTCGCGGACCTCGTAGGTGCGCTCCTCGAAGTCGACGCCGCCGATGGTCTCGAGGGCGCCGTCCGCCGCCTCAATCCAGGGGCCCGCGTCGGAGAATTTCGGCAGCGGCGTATCGAAACCCCAGTCCCACGAACCGTACTCGGTCTCGCCGGAGGGGTAAACGATGACCAACAGGCCGTCCCCGGCGGCGAGGGAGCCGGGCTCGGCGAAGAAGATGATGTAGCGAGATTCCACCCCCTCCACCTCGTCCAGGAGCCCGTCGGAATCCACGAAGCCGGCGTAGACAAAGGTCTGCTCTCCGCCGGGCAGCTCCGCGTCCCGGGCCTCCTCGGCCAGAAGCCGCGCCCAGCCTAAACTCAACTCGGGGTAATTCTCGGGTCCGTCGCCGGTGGTTCCGCCGCACCCCGCGAGGACGGCCAGGGCGCCGAGAGCGGCAATCGCAAGGGTCTTCTTCATTCCGCCTCCTTATCGTCCGCAGGCAACCTTACGCGCCCCGACGCCCCTTGTCAACGCCCCTTGCCCCGGAGCGGGCCTTTGGGATAAAATCAGCTTCCCCATCCACGCGGGAGTTCCGACGTGCGCCGCCCGTTACTTTTCATTCTTGTCCTGTTCACCGTACCGGCGGCCGCCCAGTACTCCTTCGAGCTGCCCCGGATGGAGGCCACCGTCGCCGTCAACCCCGACGGCACCTGCGACCTCTACTACGCCATCACCTTCGTCGACCGCTCCTGGGTGCAGCCCATAGACATAGTGGACATCGGGATGCCCCGGGACACCTACGACCTGGAGACGGCCGCGGCCTGGATGACGCCGCCCGTCGCCGCCGATTCCCTCGACTACCGGGACCCCGACGCCGTCAACGCCTACACCCAGTCCTGCACCGACGCCGGGTCGCTCATCCCCGTTTCGGGCATCTTCACCAGCGAGTACGTGGACCCCGGGGTGGAGGTCCATCTGGCCCCGTACATCGAAGAGGGTGAGCTGGCGACGCTCATCTTCCAGATTAAAATCTACCACATCGTGTACCCCGATTCGGATAAAGAGGACTACGCCTCGGTGGAGTTCTCCCCGACGTGGTACGGGGCCGACTTCGTCCAGGGCACCCAGGACCTGACGCTGAAAATCGTTTTCCCGCCGGGGGTCACCCCCGAGGAGACGGTTTATCACGAGCGTAAGTTCGACTACACCGGCGTCCTGGGCGAGGGGGACAGCCGGCAGCTAGTCTTCGTATGGCACGACCCGGCGGCGCCGACCGGGTCGCAGCTCGCAAACGTGGGCGTCAGCTTCCCGCGCAAATACCTCGACCCGGACGCGGTGTACGAGCCCAGCGGACTCGAAGAGTTCTTTAAAGGGTTGTGGGGCTTCATCGTCGGCATCTTCAGCACCCTGGGCTGGTGCATGGTGCCCATCGCCTTCTTCGTCCTCTCCGCGATTCTCTCCTTCGCCGGGCGGCGCCGTCGGCGGCTCAAGTACCTGCCACCCTCGGCCTCGGTGGAGGGCGTGGGAATCAAGCGCGGCCTGACCGCCGTCGAGGCCGGGGTCGTTATGGAGCTCCGGCTGGACCGCATCCTGAACCTCATCATCTTCGGCCTGTTGAAGAAGGGTCGGCTGGAGGTCACCAGCCGTGACCCCCTGCGGCTCAAGGCCCTCCCCGCGGCCCAATCCCTGGGCGCCGACGCGGAGCCGGAGAAGCTCCGCCCTTACGAGGTGGAGTTCCTCGCCGGCATCGACGACATCGGCACCCTGAAACAGTCCGAGGTCCGCAAGGTCTTCATCAACCTCATCAACGGCGTGAACAAGAAAATGAAGGGCTTCTCGCTGCGCGAGACCCGGGACTACTACAAAGCGATAATCGTCAAGGCCTGGAAGCAGGTGGAGGAGGCCGGCGACGACAACCTCAAGGTGGAGAACTGGGACCGGAACCTGGAGTGGGTTATGATGGACGAGGACTTCGACGGGCGGACCCGGCGCGTGTTCGACGACGTGGTCATCGTGCACACTCCGTACTGGTGGGGTTATTACGGGGGGTACTCGGGGACGCCGTCCTCGGGCGGCGCACATGGCGGAATGCCGGGCGGCGCCCCGGACCGGCTCCCGACCCTCCCCGGCTCCCAGTTCGCCAACGAGATGACCAAGGGGGCGACCGGTTTCGCCGGGTCCATCATGGGCGACGTGGGCTCCTTCACCGGCGGCGTGACCACGGTGACCAACCCCGTCCCGGTGAGCAGCTCGTCGGGGCACTGGTCCGGGGGCGGCGGCGGCGGCGGCGGATGCGCCTGCGCGTGCGCCTGCGCCGGGTGCGCCTGCGCCTGCGCCGGCGGCGGCAGGTAAGCCTCGATGACCGACCCCGATGGCGTCTTCGTCTACGGCACGTTGAAAAGCGGCGAGCGCAACGCCGCTTCAATCACGCCGGTCTTCCGCGGGCCGGCCGTGTTATTCACGGGAAGCCTGTTTCACCTGCCGGCGCCGGCGGGATACCCCGTCCTGTACCTGGACGGACCGGGGCCGGTCAAAGGCGAGCTCCTGCGCTTCGCCGACGCGCGCGCGGCCCTGGGCGAGATGGACCGGCTCGAAGGCTGTCCCGGCCTTTTCAGCCGCTCCGTGGCCGAGGTCGCCTGCGGAAAAGATACCCTTTCAGTCTGGGTCTACCACTTCCCCTCGGACCGCCCCGTTCCGCCCGACGCCGTTCCGGTGACCGACGGCGACTGGCGCTCGGCCGATTTTCCCGACTCACCCGCCGTCGCGCGTCATCAGCAGTAGAGCGGCCAGGATGGCCAGCAGTCCGGCCCACCCCACGTAAACCGAGACGGCGTACAGGATGGGACTGGTAAGGTCGAACAGGGGCAACAGCTCCGAGAGGAACCAGGCCGCGCAACCGGCGGCCAGGACCAGGAACGGCAGTCCGCGCCGTTTGGACCAGACCAGCGCCGCGGCCACGGCGATGAGGAAGGTGAGGATTTTCGGCAGGTACTGGATGAGCACGGGGCCTCCGACGGCTGACGCGTTGCTTGTCCCCATTATAGCAATTTGCTATACTTTCGGCAGGTAACGGGTTTTTTTAAAAAACGAACCCCTGGACAAACATAAACCTGACGGGGAGGCGTAGATGCTAATCATTAACTTGGCAGTCGTTCTGCAGTGGGTGATAGCGATTCTTATCGGCGGTGCCGGCATCTTCGGTCTCATCGCCTGGCTCTCGACGGGCAAGCTCAACATCGCCCTGCTGGGCATTGCGACGCTGCTCTTGTCGGTCTATTTCATCCTGCCCATCTTCGAGGTCAACGTCGACGTCCTCTACTACATCACCATGATAGGCGCGCCGCTTCTTTACATCATAGGCTTCATCCTGACGATGAAGGAAAAGTAGCCCCGGGCACGATGGTCTCCAGCGGAATGTTCAACTGGGTGCTGGTGACGCTTTCCGTGGCCGCCGCGGGAGTGGGCGTCGCCGCGTGGGCCCGGCACCGCGGCACGGCCCGCCTGTTCCTGGCCCTGACCGCCCTGCTGTTGACCGCCGTATTCCTGGTTCCCACGTTCCTCTACGCCCCCTTCTCCGGGGAGCAGCGGGTTTTCGGCCCCGAGGCGGCGGCGGAGCTGGAGCGGGTCACCGGGACCGTGTACGAGGTCGTGCCGATTCTCCTGGTCCTCACCCTGGCGACGCTCCTCGTCGCGGTGGTGTTTCTCCTCCTGAAAAAGGAATAATACCCGCATTGACCGAAGAAAGGGCGGTTGTTGCCGCCCTTTTTGCCAATCGATAATAATATTTCCGCGACATTTACGGATACTCTGCCCGGCGCGACCCGCATTATTCCGGTTCCAGCTTTTCCATACCGCTTGGAATAGACCTTAAACCCTGCTATACTGCCGTAATACGTTCGCCAAAGGAGCACCCATGAAACGCCTCGTCCTGCTGGCCCTGCTCTTCGCCCTGGCCTTCGCCGCCGACGTGCTCAACGCCGCCGAGGAAATCTGGGAGTGCCCCAACTGCGGCGCGAACATCCCCGCGTCGGCCGACGACGTGGAGATTACCTGCCCCAACTGCGGGCACCACCTCCAGTGGTACATGTGCGACGCCTGCATGGGCGAGTTCGTCATCGACTCCGAATGGACCACCGTCGAGTGCCCCTTCTGCGGGGCGAAGCACGACCTGCGCTAATTCCATTGCCGAATTCGTCTAGGGGGGTGGCCGGAACGGTCACCCCTTTTTTCTCGCCCGCTCCACGCCGAGGAAGACGACCAGCCCCGCGGTCACGAGGAGCCCCATGGCCGCCAGGGCCAGCCGGTAGTTCAGCGGCTCGATTCCACGTCCCAGCAGGGTGATTGCGCCCCAGATTAAAGGACCGACGACGGCCGCCGCCTTCCCCGCCAGAGCCATAAGGCCGAAGAACTCCCCGGCTTTTTCCTCCGGCACCAGCCGCAGGAGCATCGGCCGAATCGCCGTCCACACCCCCGCCATCAGGAACCCGGTCAGCGCCCCCACCCCGTAAAAGAGCGTCAGGTTCGCCGAGAAGGCCCCGATGCCGATGGCTGCAATCCAGCCCACCAGCGTGAAGATGATTACCCGCCGCGGACCGAGCTTGTCGGTCAGCCAGCCCCACACCAGCCCCCCCGCGATGGCCGCCAGAATCCCCGCCACCAGAATCGGCTTCTTCTCCTCGTCCGGCAGCCCCAGCACCATCTGGATGTACACCATCATCATGCTGATGACCGTATGAACCGCCTCGAGGAACAGAAACGCCGCCAGCAGATACCGCCGGAGGCCGGGGTAGGCCGCCGTATCTTTGAAGACCTGGACGTACCGCTTCCAGACGCCCTCCCGCGGCCGCGGCTTGGGCTTGCTCCGGTCCTTGACCCAGATTAGACACGGAATCGCCAGCAGCCCGAAGAGCACCGCCGTGGGGATGAAGGCGGCGGTGCGCCCGGTGAACCCCGGAATGACCTCGCTCTGCGTCAGCGGGAAGATGGACAGAAACGCGACGATGGAGCCCAGATAGCCCAGCGCCACCCCGAAGCCGGAGATTTTCCCCTGGAGCTCCCGGGGCGCCAGCGACGGCAGGAGGCTGTTGTAAAAAACCTGGGCCGCCTGGAAGCCGTAGTTGGCCGGGACCAGAAGCAGCATCACCAGCCCCACCCGCGCCCAGAGCGCCAGTCCCAGGTTCGCCGCCACCCCCATCAGCGCCGTGGCCGACACCGACAGAATCGTCAGCCAGCGCAGGGGCCGCAGGTGGTCCCCCCGCTCGTCGGCCACCGCGCCCAGGTACGGCGTGGTCAGGCCCACCAAAAGCATCGAGAGCGAGAAAGGAATCTGAAAGGCGAGGTCGGGCAGGCCCTGGTCGCTGATGAGCCACTGGGGCAGGAAGAAGGTGATGATGGACATGCTGAAAATCGTGTTGGCGAGGTCGTA
>CAYTCV010000018.1:18531-29039 GCA_964436465.1 uncultured bacterium | reverse complement strand
CCCCGCCGGTTTTACCCCTCACCCTAACCCTCTCCCACAGGGAGAGGGGACATGCGGCGGCTAGTAGTAGAAATTCCGAGCCAGGTCCAGGAAATCCTGGTCCAGCTTCTTCGTCACGCTCACCGCGTCGGTGATTTCCACCGGTACGATGGCGTTGCCGGCCAGGGCGACCATGTAGCCGAACTTCTTGGCGGCGATTAAATCCACCGCGGCCGCGCCTAAGCGGGTGCCCAGTATGCGGTCGTAGGCGCAGGGGGTGCCGCCGCGCTGGAGGTGCGAGAGGACCACGTGGCGGGTCAGGTCCCCCGCCTTGCGGCCGAACTCCGGCGCCAGCGCCTGACCCACCGCCTTCGAGAGCTCGAACCCGATTCCGCCCAGGTAGACGTGGCCGAACTCGTCCTTGGGCAGGTCGTGCTGGTACACCTCGCGCCCCTGCCACTCGGCCCCCTCGGCCACCACCACCACGGCGTAGCGGTATCCCGCCTCCCACCGGCGCCGCAGGCTCCACAGAATCTCATCCAGGCTGAAGGGTCCCTCGGGGGTGAGGATGTAGTCCGCCGCCCCGGCGACGCCGCCGTAGCCGGCAATCCACCCCGCGTGCCGCCCCATGGCCTCCACGATGAAGATGCGCTCGTGGCTTTTGGCCGTGGTCCGCAGGTCGTCCAGAGCGCACATCACGCGCTCGATGGCGGTCCAGAAGCCGAAGGTGAAGTCGGTGCCGGAGAGGTCGTTGTCGATGGTCTTGGGCGCGCCGACCATGGGCAGCCCGCGGTCGGAAAATTTGCGCGCCACCCCCAGGGTGTCGTCGCCGCCCACGGCCAGCAGGGCGTCCAACCCCAGCTCGCCAAAATTCCGCTCGCAGACCGGGACCTCCTCATCGGCGTTCCTGCCGAAGGGGTTGGTGCGGCTGGAGCCCAGAATCGTCCCGCCGACGGGCAGGATTTCCTCCACCTCGGCCAGGCCGAGGGGGACGGTGTCGCCGTGGACCAGCCCCAGCCACCCTTTTATGATACCCAGGAACTCGTAGTCGTGGACGGTTACGCCGCGGCGGACCGCGGCCCGGATGACGGCGTTCAGGCCGGGGCAGTCGCCCCCGCCGGTGAGGATGCCGATACGCATCTTGGCCACATTCACACCCCCGGTTGCGGATTGATGCCCAGGAAGAAGAGATAAGGATACCGAGGTCCCCCGGAGGCGTCAAGGCCCCGGCACCGGGAGACCTCCCGGAAGCCCTCGCGCGGCTTACCGCGATGAAGGGCGTGTCGTCAGCCCGTCACCGGCTCGCCGGTCGCGGGGTTCAGGACGGAATGGATGAGCCTCCCGCGCCCCCGGTCGCCCCGCAGATGCTCCACCAGCGCCCGGGCCACCAGGAGCCGGTTCCGGGCGCGCAGGCACAGCACGGCGTCGTGGTTCGAGCAACCGACGAGGAAGGGAACCTGCCCCGCGAGCCGGTCCAGCTCGTCCCGGCATTGTTCCAGAAATTCCGGCTCGACCCGGAAACCGGTGGACCGCCCCCCGGCCCGGGCGTCCATCGCCCGTCGCATCCGCAGCTCGAGCTTGCGGGGGTCCACCCCGTCGCCCACGCGGGAGAGGCGGACGAGCGGCTCCTCGACCCGACGGCTCTCCGCGACCAGCCACTCCTCGTCGAATTCGGCCCGTTTCAGGCGTCCCAGGTCGCCCGCGACGGTCCGCGCGGTGAGGAGCGCCTCGGCGAAAACCCCGACGACGCCCTTCCCCGGCGTCCCTCCCGCCGTCTCCCCGGCGGCGTAGAGGCCGGTCAGGGCGGTGCGCCGCTCCGGGTCCACGGCCACGCCGCCCGGCGAGTCCAGCCCCCCCACGGCGGGCTCGGACAGGTCTATTTCCAGCGGCTCGTCCCGGGGCGAAATCCCCTCGGCCGCCCAGTGCAGCGCGGCGGCGGGGTGGCTGTCCAGATAGCGGGCGACGACCCGTTTCGCCTCCCCGTCCGACAGGCCCGTCGTTTCGATGCGGCACGGGCCGAGGCCCGCGGTCTCCGCTTCGAGGACGGCCGCGGCCAGACCGTCCGCCCCCTCGAAGGCCAGCGCCTCGCCCCGCGCGTTGAGGACCGGCAGGCCGTACTCCTCGACCGGAATTTCCACCGGCGCCCGGGAACCGGCCAGGACCGCAGTCTGCGAGCGGTGCTCCAGGCCGATGAGCTCCACCCCGGCCCGCAGGGCCAGGGCCGGACCCGAGCCGTCGTTGAAGGGCGAGGCCGGGCCGCGGTGGGGACTCGATTCCGCCAGGGGGGAGCGGTAGAGACCCGCCGTCGCCCCGGTCGCCAGGAGTACCGCCCGCGCGGAAACGACGTGGAAGACGCCGCTGCGCACGTGATAACCGGTGGCGCCCGAGACGCGCCCGTCGGTCACGCCCAGGCCGGTGGCGGCTACGTGCTCGAGGGCGTCCACCCCGGAGCCGGCCAGCCCCCGGGCGAGGAGCGGCTTGAGGTCCCCGCCGCGGCAGGGCACGCCCCACCGCCCGGCCCGCGCCGGCTGGGAACCCTTCATCGCCCTGGGCAGCCCCAACCCGGTCAGGCGCTCGAACACCTCGGCGCCCAGCTCCAGCAGGGGCCGCACCATCGCCCCGTCCACCGGACCGCGCCCGATTTTTCCCAGGTGGGCGAGGTAGGACTCGACGGATTCGCCGGGGTGGAGATAGGGGGAGAGGACGGCCAGACCGGGGGCGAGCCGCCCGGAGCGCTCTATGGCGGCCTGCTCCATGACGGCGACGCGCAGGCCGGGCTCGAGCTCCTTCAGGCGGAGCGCGGCCAGGCAGCCCGCGGCCCCTCCGCCGAGGACCAACACGTCGCACTCCGCGCGGATGAAATCGGCCATGTCGTCGCTCCGGGGACGCCGGTCTCGGTCGGACCCCGAAGTTATCATATTGCAGGGCGGCGGTTTGCGTCAAGGAATCCGTGCCGGCATTAATTTTGACGAAGGGGAATTATTAACACTATAATCCGAGCGTAATAATGAACAAACGCGAAAACGAGGCGCGCCATGAAGTTGAAAACCGCCCTGCCCCTCGCGCTGACCCTCGCCGCGACCGTTACCTGCGGCGCGGCCGAGACCGAAGGAGAACCCATGTCCGGCACCACGGCACCGGAAATACCGGCCTACGGCCAGGACCGCTGGCTCAACTCCGAGCCCCTGACCATGGAGGCGCTGCGCGGGCGGCTCGTCCTGGTGGATTTCTGGGAGTACACCTGCGTCAACTGCCTGCGCACCCTGCCCTACCTGCGGGAGTGGAACCGCCGTTACGGAGATTTGGGTCTGGTTATCATCGGGGTCCACGACCCGGAGTTCGACTTCGGCCGCGAGCGCGAGAACGTTGAGCGCGCGGTGGAGGAGCTGGGAATCGACTGGCCGGTCCTGTTGGACAACGATTACGAACTCTGGCGCCGCTACGCCAACAACTGGTGGCCGCGAAAAATTCTCGTCAACCCCGAGGGCGTCATCATCCACGACCACATCGGTGAGGGCGGGTACGGGAAAACCGAGGAAATCATCCAGGAGGAAATCGCCAGGCTGCACCCCGGCGTCGAGTTGCCACCCATTATGGAGCCGGTGAATCCCCACGATAAGCCCGGCGCCGTCTGCTTCCCGGCCACGCCGGAGCTCTACGCCGGTTACGAGCGCGGCCGCTACGGCCACGCGGTGGAGATGGACACGCAGGCCCGCTACGAGCCGGTCGCCGCCCACGAGGTGCACCGGGCCTACCTGGAGGGCGACTGGCGCGTGGAGGACGGCCGACTGCTCCACGTCTCCGAGACCGAGCCGCCCGGCGACCGCGTCGTCATCCGCTGCCGGGCCACCGAGGTCAACGCCGTGCTCCACCCCGAGGGCGACCGGCCGTTCCGGGTGTACGCCCTGGTGGACGGCAAGCCCATCACGGAGACCGACGCCGGGCCCGACGTGCAGTGGGACGAGGGGGGCCGCAGTTACGTGGAGGTGGACACCGGGCGGATGTACCGCCTCCTCGACGCCCCGGTGTACGCCGACCGCGAGCTGGCCCTCTTCGCCACGGACGATGACTTCGGCCTGTACGCCTTCACCTTCGGCGCCTGCGTCGAGGGCCCGGGCGAGTGACGGTTTCCCCCGCGCGGGCGGAGTGCTATAATCATCCAGGAATCAACCCGGGAGGCGGTGTGGCGAAAAAAGTCCGCGAAGCGGTGGAGGTTCCGGTGGGGCCGGTGTCGCCCGGCATTCTGCGCGCGGCGGAATTTCTGCTCCTGGTCTTCGTCGGCTACTTCACCCTGGCGTACCTGCGGGCCGACCAGATGTCCAATCCCGTGTGGGCCTGGATTTACGGCGCGTGGGCCGTCCTCACCCTGCCGCTGACCCTGCGCTGGGTCCTGACGGGTGCGGCGGACGGGCGTTACACGAGCTGGGGCCGGCTCGGCGTGTGGCTCTTCCGCGACCCGCGGCCGGACCACGGCGCGCGGGGCTGGCTCCTGGTCGTCGCGCTGGTCGGGCTGGTCGCATACCCGCTGGTCGGCGGCGTCTACCGTTTACTCACCGCCGCCTTCTCCCTGCGCATAGTCATCGCCCTGGCCATAATGGTCGGGCTCGTCCTCGTGGACCGGCTGGTCGCCCTGCCTCTCGTACGGCGCCGCTGCGGGGGCGGTTAAAGCGCGATGGCCGGACGACCCAGGCTCGGCCAGCATTTCCTGCGAGACGACCGGGCGGCGCGCCGAATCGCCGCCCTCGTTCCGCCGGGCGTGCCCGTGGTCGAAATCGGGCCCGGCCGGGGGGCGCTGACGGGGCTCCTGGCTAATAAGGCCACCGCCTATGTTGGGGTCGAGCTCGACGGCGAGCTGGCCCGGAAACTGATGGACCGCTTCGGCGACCGGCCGGGCTGCACGGTGGTGGAGGGGGATTTCCTCGACTACGAGCCGCCGGGACCGGGTCCGGTCTGGCTCGTGGGGAACATCCCCTACGCGGTCTCGTCCAAAATCGTCCAGCGGGCGACGGTCGAGCGCCGGTACGCCGCCGCCGTGCTCATGTTCCAGCGCGAGTTCGCCGCCCGCCTGACCGCCCGGCCGGGTGATTCGGCCCGCGGCTCGCTGTCGGCCTACGTCGCCTACCACTGGGAGGCCAGGACCGCCTTCAGGGTAAAGGCGGCGGGATTCTCCCCCAGGCCGAGGGTGGATTCGGCGGTGGTCGTCTTCCGCAGGCGGGAGGTCCCGCCGGTGGAGGTGGCCGACGAGGACGGTTTTTTCGAGTTCGTCCGGGCCGCATTCGCCCATCGGCGCAAGCAGCTCGGCAACATGGCTTTCGAGAATTTAGACACGACCCGGCCCGAATGGCTGGAAGTCCTGGAGCGGGCCGGCGTCGACCGGAGACGCCGGGCCCAGGAGCTCTCCCTGGAGGAGTTCGCGAGGGCTTACGAAAACTTACGCGAGGTGGGCGGTGGCAATCGATAAACGCTTCGAGCGCGATTACGGCAAGCTGGCGGAGGACCTGGCCGGCTGGATTGCGGGCTACGTCCGCGGGGCGGGATTTTCCAAGGTGGTCCTCGGCGTTTCGGGCGGAGTGGATTCCGCCACCAGCGCCGCCCTGGCGGTGCGGGCCCTCGGCGCGGGGAACGTCCACGCGCTCCTCCTGCCCCACGCCGAGAGCGACCCGGACTCCGAGGCCGACGGCCTCCTCGTCTGCGACCACCTCGGGCTGGCCTGCGAGCGGGTGGACATCACCCCCTTCTGCGCGCCGATTCTTTCCAAAATTCCGCCCGACGCCAGGGTGCGCCGCGGCAACGTCAAGGCCCGCATGCGGATGGTCGTCCTCTTCGACCGCTCCTCGGCCATCCCCGCCCTGGTCCTGGGCACCGGGAACCGGACCGAGGGGCTGCTCGGCTACACCACCCTCCACGGCGACGACGCCTGCGGCCTCAACCCCCTGGCCGAACTGTATAAAACCGAGGTGTGGGAGCTGGCGAACACCCTCGGCCTGCCGGAGCGGGTCATCGCCAAGGCGCCGTCGGCCGACCTCTGGCCCGCGCAGACCGACGAGGGGGAGCTGGGGATGCGCTACCGCCAGGCGGACGAGGTCCTGTTCGACTTCGCCGAGCGGGGGATGGACCGGGATTCTTTAATCGCCGCGAGGCACGACCCCTCCGTGGTGGACCATCTGCTCGCAATCGTCGAGCGTTGCGCCTTCAAGTGCCGCGGCCCGGCCACGCCGCCGAAGTACCGTTGACGTAAATCCCAGGCGGGGAGGTAATAAAATGAATCGCACGTCTTTCGTAATTCTTCTGGCAATCGCCACCCTGTTCGCTTCCGCCGTCCGCGCGGACGTCGCCTACTACCCCCTCTCCACCGACGAGGCGTACCTGGTCGGCCTTCTCGAATCCGATGACGAGGGGCTGGTCTCGCGCGCCCTCTACGACTTGAGAAACTACGCCACCGCGGCGTCGCTGTCCCCGGTGCTCGCCCTGCTCCGGGAAACCGAAACCCCTTTCGTCATCGAACGGGCAGCGGACGTCCTGAAGCATATCGGCGACGCATCCGCCGCTCCGGGTCTCCGGGATAAGCTGCTGACGCTGGACCGGCCGCCGCCGCCTGAGCCCGACCCGGAGACGGTCCGTGAGCTGATGCACAGCAGGGAGCTCCTCTCCACGGACGAGGCGTCGGCGATGGAGGAGTACCTGTCCTCCTGGCGGAACGGAGTTGAGGGCGCGGCGCGGGCCCTGGCGGACGCGCTCGTGACCCTCGACGAGACGCTCGCCTACGCGGCCTTCGAGGAGCTCATCCGGCGGCCGGGGAACCGGATGCAGTTGAAGGGGATTTACCGGGTCCTCGACGGGCGGGACGACGCCGAGTCGCTGCGGTTGATGGATGAGTACGTGGAGCGGTGCCTGGGCGGCGACATCGTAGAACGGGGCCGGGTGCTGGTCCGGCGCGGCACGGACGTGGCCGGGCGGGAGTACCTGGCTCTCGCGGAAAATCCCGAGACGCCGCGGCGC
The DNA here is from genome assembly GCA_964436465.1 of uncultured bacterium. Lineage (GTDB taxonomy): Bacteria > RBG-13-66-14 > RBG-13-66-14 > RBG-13-66-14 > RBG-13-66-14 > RBG-13-66-14. The sequence continues at coordinate 22,061 of CAYTCV010000018.1, read as the reverse complement.
GACGAGCTCCTCGCCGTCGCCTATCCCCGAAAATCGGAGAACGGAAGCGGCCTTCCGCCGGAGCTGTGGGACGAGTACCTGAACCTCCTAGGCACTGTAATCGCGGGCGACCCCGACCCGGGGCTGCGGATTCGGGCGGCCTGGCTGCTCTTCCAGAGGGCGTCCGACGAGGAGCGCGACGAGTGCGAAAGGGTGCTGAAGGAACAGATTTCTCAAAACCCCGACCGGATTTCCCAGGACTTGTTCGAAGAAATCATGCTCCACCACTCGGAGCTCGCCCTGTTCCTCGCCGAGGTCAGCCTGGAGCACGATATCCCGGAGGACAGGTCCTGGGTCGTCAAATACATCTCGTTCGCGCTGTTGACGAACGACGAAAGCGCCCGGGACCTCCTGACCGGGGCGTTCCGCTCCGAGGAGCCGTCGGTCCGGGCGGCCGCGCTCCGGTGCATGGCCTACCGGCCCGAGGAGTGGGCCCCGCCCTATTTCCTGGAGGCCCTGAACGACCCCTCCCCCGGTGTGCGGTGGGAAGCGGCAGACATCCTCAAGGGCAACATCCAAAGCGGCCGGAATCCCGCCCAGACGCCCGGCGCCTTCGAGGCCATCCTGGCGGCCCTGGAGCGGGAGGATAACCCGAGCGTGTACGAGGTGCTCACCCTGGCCCTGGGCGCCACGAAAGACCCCCGGGCCGTCCCCGTCCTGGTGGGAATCTACGAGGACGCCGACCCCGCCGACGAGCACACCCGCGGGGGGATGCTCTACATCCTGCGCTACATGTACACCCCCGAGGCCGACGCCGCCCTGGCCGACATGGACACGGCGGGCTCGGGGGGAGCCGACTGGCTCCGCTCGATTATTTACGACCCGTCCCCCGAAGACCTCGGGATAATCCGCGAGCGCTGCCTGAACAGCCCCGACCCGGAGGTCCGCCGCCTGGGCTTCCTCATCTACATCGACTCCGCGGAGGCCCCGGACGCGGACCTCCTCGCCGACCGGCTGGCCCGCGACCCCGACGCCTCGGTGCGGGAGACCATCGCCTCCGGCATGGCCCGCAAACACCTCGACGTCCCGACGGAGAGCCTCGTCGCCGCGCTGAACAACGAGAATTCGTGGAAGGCCCTGGAATCGCTGTCCGGGATGCTCGAAAACCACGCGGGCTGGAGTGCCGAGTTGGAAGAGGCCGTGCTGGACAAATACCACCGGCTGCTCGCCGAGCCGCCGAGTTGGATAACGGAGTACTCGTCGGAGGCGTACGAGTACGAACGCGCCGTCGTCGGGCTGCTGGGCGCGCTGATGCCGCACCACCCGGAGACGGCCTTTTCGCTGATTTGCGACTACATGGACACCGAGATGTACCCCGACGTGAAGTCCGGGATGGTCCGGCTGCTGGCGGATTACGACCATCCGGACTGCGTCGCGTACCTGAAGAGCTTACTCCGGGAGTCGCCGCTGGTCGGGGTCCAGCTCTCGGCGATGGGGGCGCTGGACAAGCTCATCGGCGCCGGGGCGGCGGACGACGTGGCGCCGTTGCTGGAAAGCGAGGCGGGCGACCTGCCCTGGAACGCGGCCTCCATGCTGTGCAAGTGGGGGGATGTGAGGGGGTTGGAGTATTACCTCGCCTACTTCGAAGAACACGGTTCCTTCGGCTTTCATAACCACTTCAGCGACATCGCCCGGGTGGACGACCCGCGGGCGGAGGCGCTGCTCTTCGAGCTGGTGGAAAAACCCGAGTGCCGCCTCTCCATCCTTCAGGCCCTCGGCGAGCGCCACGACCGCCGCGCCGAGGAGTACCTGGCCGGGGCGGTGGAGTCGGGGGATTCGTGGGAGGTCGCGGCCGCCTTCTCCAGCCTGTGCCGGATGAAGAGCCCCCTGGCGCTGGTGCTCTTCGGCGGGCTGCACGCCCGGGCTGAAACCAGCGACGACGCGTACAACCTGTACCGCCCCCTGGCCGAAGACTACGGCGGGCCGGAGGCCCTGGAGCTTCTCATCGCCACTTACCGGGAGATGGAATCCGACCCGGCGTATGCGGACCGGTTGAGAACCCTCGTGGTCGAAATCAGCCGCATCGGCGCCGAGGCCGACGACTTCCTCCGCGAGGTGGCGGAAGGGGAGGGCGAGATGGCGGAGAACGCCCGGAGGTTCCTGTCCCGCTTGAAATAAAGCGCGGCCTTGGCCTCCGGGGGCGGTTCTGCTACCATACCCGAAACCGGCTTGACGCTCCTCTTCTGACGGAGAGACCCCATGCTGGACCTCAAATACCTGCGCACCAGCCCCAACGAGGCCGAGGAGCGCCTCAAGGCCCGCGACCCGGAAATCTCCCTCGAACGCCTCCTGGCGCTGGACGCGGCCTGGCGCCAGGTCCTGCAGCGCGTCGAGGAAATCCGCGCCGAGCGCAACGAAATCGGCGAGGCCATCGCCCGGGCCAAGAAAGCCGGCGAGAAGTGCGCCGAGGCCGTCGAGCGCATGGGTATCTTGAAGGAAGAGCTCGCGGGGCTGGAGGTCCAGGAGAAGGAGTTCAAGGCCGAGCTGGACGACGAGCTGCTGGGGCTGCCCAACCTGCCCGACCCGCGGGTGCCGGTCTCCCGTGACGCCGGGGACGCGAAGGAGCTGCGCACGGGCGGCGAGTCGCCCGACTTCGGCTTCGAGCCCCGGGACCACGTGGAGCTCACCGAACGCCTGGGGCTGCTGGATTTCCAGGCGGCGTCGAAGCTCTCCGGCGCCGGATTCGCCGTGTATAAAAAAGAGGCCGCCCTGTTGGAATGGGCCCTCTTGACCTGGATGTTCGCCAACGCCGTGGAGCACGGCTACGAGCCGGTCCTCCCCCCGTACCTCGTCAACGCCCAGTCGCTCTACACCAGCTCCCAGCTCCCCAAGTTCATGGGCGACGTGTACAAGCTGGCCGACGACGACCTGTATTTAATCCCCACCAGCGAGGTGACGCTGGTGAACCTGGGCCGGGACGAGACCTTCGCCGAGGAGGAGCTACCGCGGCGCTGCACGGCGGTCACGGCCAACTTCCGCCGCGAGGCCGGCACCTACGGGCGCGACACCCGCGGCCTCGTCCGCACCCACCAGTTCAACAAGGTGGAGCTGGTGGCCTTCGCCACCCCGGAGCAGGCCGAGGGTATTTTTGGGGAGATGATTGCCATCGCCGAGGGCGTCCCCGAAAAGCTCGGGCTGCGCTGGCGCACGGTGATGCTGGTGACCGGCGATATGGCCCAGCAGGCGTCGGTGACGGTGGACGTGGAGGTCTGGTGCCCGGGGATGAAGCGGTGGTGGGAGGTTAGCTCGGTGTCGAACTGCACGGACTACCAGGCGCGGCGCGGGGCCATCCGCTACCGGCCCGCCGGGGGCAAAAGCGCGCTCTGCTACACGCTCAACGGCTCCGCCGTGGCCACCAGCCGCTTGCTGCCCGCCATCTTCGAGACGCACCAGCGCGCCGACGGGTCCATTGCAATCCCCGAGCCGCTGCGGGGCTACGTGGGAAAAGAGGCCCTCGGGGGCTAAGGCCGCCCGGAACGTCGACAATAAAT
>CAYTCV010000018.1:0-18431 GCA_964436465.1 uncultured bacterium | reverse complement strand
CGGGGAGCTTCCCGGTCAACCGGACGGACAGGGCGTGCGGCGGTTTATCGGCCACCTCGACGGCGAGTCGCCGGACGTGGACCTCCAAGCCTGTCTTTACCGCTCGGCGGAGCTCCATTCCGAAGGCCGGGTCGGTGGCGTCGTTGGGGGCGAATTTTTCCGGGTCGGCCCGCTGCACCAGAAACAGGACCCCCGCCCGCCCGCCGCCGGCCGCAATCTTCCCCAATTCGCGCACGTGCCGGGCGCCGCGGGTCGTAACCGCGTCGGGGAAGAACGCCGTCCCGCCCACGGCCAGGGTGACGCTCTTGACCTCCAGCCACATCTCCGGCCGCGTCGGGTGCCCGGTGAGGTGGAAATCGAAGCGGGGAAGCCCCTTCACCGGGCCGATGTGCCCCGGAGGCCGAAAAACCGCCTCCCCCCGCACCGCGGCGTAGCCGTCCAGCCCCGGGAGCCGATTGGAACGGAGCAGTTTTCCGGCAACGACGTTGGTGGCGTGCGTGTCCACCAGGACCCAGACACCGTTGTAGAACACGGCGACGAGGCTCTTGGGGTATTTGCGCTTCCCGCCGTGGCGCACGAGGCGGCAGGGGAGCCCCGGCGTCATCAGCTCCGGCAGGCGGCCCGAGTTGGGGAGGTGGACGTCCTCCACGGCGCCGTCGGGACGGCGGACGCCTGCGACGAAGCGGTTGTGCCGCTTGACCACCTCCGCCGCCTCGGTGGACTCAAATAATATAATGGAACGCATCGCCATAAAAAAGGGGCCTCTCGGCCCCCATTGTAGCGTAACCGTCAGGCCTTGCGCCCCTCGAAATAGTTGAGGATGCGGCGGATGAGGCCGAGCGACACGATGACGAAGACCGCGCCCAGGTCGAAGATGCCGAACACGATGGCGTCCTTGACGAAATTCGCCTCCATGTTGAACAGAAGCACGGCGCCGGCGATGTAGCCGAAGAGGAAGACGACGACGAGGATGAGGAGAATGCCCAGGTTACTCTTGACCTTGCCGCCGGGCGCGATTCGGTACAGCCGGATGCACGAGAAGACGGCGTAGGCCATCAGGAGGATTCCCAGGCCGCTCATGACGTAGAGCACGATGTTCATGGCACCTCCGCGAGATGGGTCTTAAAGATTCATCCGGCTGATGTACTGGTACTCCTCGGTGCCCTCCATCAGCGCCCGGACCTTTTCGAGAAAAACCCGCGACTGCCTCGACGAGCAGACGAACGTCCCGAGGAATTCCCCGATGCGCTTGAGCCAGTACTCGAGGCTATCGAAGCCGATGTCGGCGGTCCCGAGCTCCTCGAGGAGCAGCTCGGTGGACTTCTTGAAGTTCGCGTTGAGCTGATGGACGAGGAAGTTGCGCAGCCACAGGGGGGAGACGAAGTTATCCAGCGACAGCGGCCGGTCAGCCACCTGGCCGTTGCTGTAGCAGTAGAGGTCCACCTTGTAGCCGCCCCGGGCGCGGAAGTTATCGTACTCCGCGCCGGAGGGCCGCTCCACGATTTGGCCCTGCCTGATGGGGACGTAGAACTCCCGGACATCGTCGTAGAGCTGAATCAGGCCGTTGTGACCCTGGGAGATGCAGTCGGAGTAGAAGCGGTTCATTTCGGCGGAGGTTGGCTCCAGACCGGAGGCGTAGCATTCCGCCTGGCAAATGACGCGGGCCGTGTCCAGGGACTTCTGGTTCAGCTCGACGAACCGGCAACTGTCCCACAGGAGTTCGGAGGAGAACCGATGGGCCGCCTCCTGCCCCGAGAGCCTATCCCCGGATTCGGTCTTGGATACGGTGGCGACGGGGATTCCGGCCTGGCATAGAACGGCGTGACTCGTCCCGTCGTTCTGCTGCGTAATGTAGCCCCGGAACCCGGTCACGGTGAGGGCCCGCAGAAGCTGGAACAGCGTCTGGTTCTGGGGCGGGAGGCTGGGTTGAAGGGTCTTTCCGAGGGGCAAACGCATGGCTCGTCTTTCGGCTGGCTTCGGGTGTAAGTATTCAAACTGATTAAAATTTAGCATGAATCGGGAAACATGACAATTAAATCGTATTTTATCAGTGATAACGCCTGTTTACCGGATAGCACACCTGATTTGTTTGTTATTCAGCATATCAAATTGACACATTGGCGGAAATGGTGCTTTATGCATAGGTGGAAAATCGAGTACAGGCCGATTAGCTAAACACGCTGAGCAGTAAGTGACAATTCAGCCATAATAAACAAAAAAGGCCCTCACGCAAAAGGCTCGGCGGACCCGTTTCGTGAACGGTCGTCGATTCGTACCGCCCCCGGTCGTCGGCATGGGTCGTCGTTTAACCAGAAGGCCTCGGTCTTTTGTATCTCCCGCCCCGCCGATTCGATTCGCTCGGGCGGGGTCGGCACGGCGCGAAATCTAAAACGGGTACGAAACCGACTTGCAAAAAATTCCGCGGAGAACCGATTAAAAAACGGCCACCCGGCGCCGGTCCGACGCGCGCCGCCGGCTCCGCCGACGGTCCCACGGCTCCGGGCCGGAGAGTCCCCGGCACTCCCGCGCACCCTTACCGCTGCTCCCTCCCGGGCCTGACGGGGTTCGGGGACGGTCGGAATAGCTCCCGACCCTTTGCCGGATGCGGGGTTCCGGGCCATCAACGCCGCAGTCCCGACCGCGGTGACCGGTCCGCCTGCGCCTCGCCGGGCGTTCGCCCCAGCCTATAGCGGATTGCTGGCACGGCCGAAGCCGCGAGGGCACCGCTAGCGCCCCGGCTAGAGTGGCCGAGCGCCTAAAATAGTCACCATATTGCAGTCTGTCAAGAGACCCCGTCACACAAAAACGAGAAAGCCGGATTCAGGGGACGGCGAAGGGACCCTCTCGGGCCCCCTGAATTCCACTTTTTACATTAAGGGGCCCTCTCGGGCCCCCTGAACTCCACTTTTTTACATTAAGGGGCCCTCTCGGGCCCCTTGAATTCCACTCGCTATTCGGCAGGAACGGTGCGGGCTACTCGCCGGGGATAATCGCCTCCGTGGGGCAGACCTCGGCACAGGTGCCGCAGTCGGTGCAGAGCTCGGGGTCGATTACGTAGGGCTCGCCCTCGGAGATGGCCTCTTCCGGGCACTCGGGCACACACGCCCCACACTCCACGCACTCGTCGGTAATCACATACGCCATGGACTCCTCCTTCGATGGCCTTATTCCCTACCGGGGGGGTGTCGAATAGCCGTAGGGGATACTATCCCGTTTGGATTTCCCCGTCAAGAAAAAATCGGGGGGTAAAGCTATTGATATTCAGTTTATTTAAAAAAATTTCACGTCCGCTCAGTCCACCCGCCGGACCGTCTCACCCCTCGGGCGGCGGGGAGGAGCGGACGGCTCCTCGGCGGGACGGCCCGCCGGAACCACCGCCAGCAGCTCATACCCCTCGGGCAGTTCCAGCAACTGTTCCAGCGGCGCCCGCGCCACCAGGGGGGCGCCCATCCAGCAGGCGCCGTAGCCCAGGGCGTGAACCGCGAGGAGGAGATTCTGGATTGCCGCGGCGCAACCGACGAGCCAGGAGAGGCTCTCCCCCGCGGCGGGATGCCCCGGAAAAACCTCGGCCAGCCTCTTTCGCCAGGCGGACTGCTCCCGCCTTCCGGCGACGAAGAAAACCAGCGGCGCCGCCTCGAAGAAGGTGCCCCAGCGCGCCAGGCCGCTCCCCGTCCCGGCGAACCCGGGCGCTTCGAGGGCCACGCGCTCGACTTCCCGCCGGACGCACTCCGCCGCCCGGGCGGTTACGTTCCGGTCGGTGACCGCGGTGAAGAGCCAGGGCTGGGTGTTGCTCCCCGAGGGGGCCCACAGCGCCGCCTCGAGCATCCGGTCGACGTCTTCGGGGGGTACCGGGTCGGACTTGAAGGCCCGGACGCTGCGCCGCTCCCGGACTATTTCCAGGAGGTCCTCGTAGCTCAAGATTCGCCCTCCGTGTGGGTGTAGTACGCCTCCCCGTCCATGTTCCGCAGCCGGACCCGCCCCCGGGAGGCCAGCTCCTTGAGGGCGCCCTGCACCGCCCGCTCGTCCTGTCCCAGCATGGCGGCCAGGTCCGCGGCCCTCGCCGGCCGGCGCAGGAGGTACGTGGAAATCTCGGTCTCCAGGTCCAGGGCCCGGGCGCGGGTGACGGGGCCGGCGTAATCGGCGATGACCACGGCCGGGGGCTCGAAGCTCGCGGCAATTTCCAGCAGGCGGTCCGCGGAGACGGCCCGGGCGGAGCTTTCCGCCGGCGGCCGGACCACCGTGTTCAGGTGGACCGCGTCGGGGCCGATTCGTTTCACCGCCGCGCGCAGGCGCCCCAGCTCCTCCTCGGCGTCGTTCAGCCCGGCCACCAGGAGGATTTCCAAATTGAAGATTCCGGAAAACGCGCGCTTCAGCGCCTTCAGTCCTTCGATTATCCGCCCGATGTCCAGGCCCGGCGCCGGCCGGTTGACGCGCTCGAAAACCGCCTGCGTCGCGGCGTCCAGGCTCGGCAGGAGCAGGTCGGCCCGGCAAAGGTCCGCCCGCACCGCCGGGTCGGGGGTCAGGGTGCCGTTGGTGATGACGGCCACCGGGGCCTTCAGAATCGTCTTTGTCCCCTCGATAAGGCTGCCCAAGTCCGCGTTGAGCGTCGGCTCCCCGGAGCCGGAGAAGGTGGCGAAGTCAATCCGGGGCAGTTCCGGCGCCCTTTCCCGCAACTCGGTGAAAAACGCCTCCGGGTCGAAGAAGCGGCGGCGCTCCACCGTGGGCCGGGCGGTGGGGCCGAGCTGGCAGTAGACGCAGTTCAGGCTGCACGTCTTGCGCGGCGTGACGTCGAGCCCCAGGGAGACCCCGAGGCGACGGCTGGGCACCGGTCCGAAAACGTACACGCGGCTCCTCGCGGATGAAAGGGGGACTCGCCCCGTTTCGCGCCACATCGGGCTCACGCCAGGCGCAGGACCTCGTTGACCAGCTTGGAAATCCCCGCATACACCTCGCCGATGTGGGCGGCCGACATGTAGGCCGGGGTGCTGACGATTTTGTTCGCCTCGTCCACCACGCAGTCCGTGGGGGGGCATTTGACGTGCCGGGAGCCCATGGCCTCGATGTCGGCGGCGGTGCCGGGGTCGGTGCCGATGGTGAGGGTGGGCGAGACGCCGGTGCCCCGGAAGACGCTGGCCACCGCGGCGGGGGTGATGCAGATGGCTCCCACCGGCTTGCCCGCGGCGTGCATGGCCTTGACCGCGGCGGCGAAACCGGGGTCCGGCACGGCGGCGGCGCCCTTGAAGGCGTAGTCGGAGAGGTTCTTGGCGCTGCCGAATCCGCCGGGGATGACCAGGGCGTCGAACTCGGCGGCCTTGAACGAGGCCAGGTCGCGGATGTCGCCCCGGGCTATTCTAGCGGACTCGACGAGCACGTTGCGGCGCTCGCCGGTGGGGGCGGATTTGAGGTGGTCCACCACGTCGTGCTGGGGCTTGTTCGGGGCGAAGCAGACGTAGTCGGCGCCGGCGTTTTTTATCGCCAACAGGGCGCAGGCGGCCTCGTGGATTTCGGCCCCGTCCTTGACGCCGCAGCCGGAAAGGATTACCGCTACCTTCTTCGGCATTTTTTCCTCCTTGTGGGAAAATCCCGCGGTTGCTATGCTGTGCCCATGGTATATCTTGTTTTCGATGTTGGCAACTCCCGGGTCAAGCTCGCCCGCGTCACCGAGGGCGTACTGGGGCCGGTCCGCGTGTTCGACGCGGCGGTTTTCGCCGCCGACCCCGCTACGGCGCTCGACGGATTCGAGGGCATAGAAAGCGCCCTGGGCGTCTCCACCCATCCGTCGGCGTTCGAGGCGCTGCGGGCCCGGCTGGACAAACAGGGAATCGAACCGGTGAACGCCCGGGAGAGGTGCCCCCTGGCAATCGAGTACGGGGAGGGGCTCGGCGACGACCGGGTGCTGGCGGCCCACGCCGCGGTGGGAATACTCGGCGCGCCCGTCGCCGCGGTGGGCTGCGGGACCGCGGTGACCGTGGACCTGGTGCGGGTCCGGGGCGGCGAACCGGTGTTCGCCGGGGGCGCGATTCTGGCCGGCGAGGGGCTCATCCTGGCGGGATTGGGGAAACTGGGAACCCTGCCGCGACTGGAACCGGCCGACGCGCCGCCGGACGCGGCCTTCGGCTCCACCACCGAGAGGTGTATGCGCCTGGGCGCCCGAGTCCAGGTCGAGGCGGCCGTGGCGCAACTCCTCGCGGCCTTCGCCGATTACCTCGGCCGACCGTTGAATCGGCTGCCGCTGCTCTTCCACGGCGGAGACGCGCCGAGGTACGCCGCGGCTTATCCGAAAGCTTCCGTCCGCCCCTTCGCCGTCCTGGAGGGTTGCGCCCGGGTGGCGGCGGAGCTTTGAAATAACCGCCCGACGGGGATATAATGGGTGCGCATCGGAATAGGAGGCCGGGGTGGCGGTGAAGAAGAAAGAGCGCGGGAAGGACCCCCTGTGGAAGCTGACCCGCCTCCTCGCCCGGCACCGGGCGCGGCAGGGGGTTTTCATCGCCCTGCTGGTCGCCGTGCTGTGGATGGCGGGCCACCTCTACGCCAAGGAACTCACCCATACCACGGAATCCAAGACCGACGTGGTCCTCACGGGCAACCTCTACGCCACCGAGAATCTCCCCGAGCCCGAAAAGTACGAGGGCCTGGCCCGTTCCATCCTGAAACTGCCGCCCCTCCGGCTGGTCGCCGCCGCCGGCAAGCGGCAGGTCAGAATCACCGTGGGGGACGATTCCGCCCTGGAGAACAATCCCGGATTCAGCCACTGGGTGAACCTGGGGAGTTGCAGCCCCTTCAAGGAGGACCCCGCCACCGGCGAGCTCGTCTGCCAGATTTACCTGCGGCCCATCGGCTCCGCGGCCGTTTCCAATCCCTCCGACCTCTACTGCCTGGCCTACCACGAGACGCTGCACACCCTGCCCCACGCCTACTCTACCGTGGAGGTGACATACTCGGACTACGAGAACCTCCTGGTCTACCGCTGCGAGCTCCAGCTCATCGCCCGACTCATCGAGCTGGGCCGGCCGCCGAGCGAGACGTTCGTCGCCAGCGCCGTGCAGGGCTACCGGCGGTTCGGGGGGACGCCGGACGGGGTGCCGGAAGCCATACTCCGGTTCCTTCCCGGGAACGCCTTTCTGACGGCCCCCGCGGCCGTCGTCAGCCCGCCGGGGTAATCTCCACTTGACTACGGGGTTTTTTTCTGCTATCGGTTCTTTGTTCGCATATCTTCTCCGCGAAAATCGAACATCCCACCAATCCGCAGGAGGAATCTTGCGTAAGCTGGCTATATTGACTTTGCTCCTCCCCGCCCTCGCGCTGGCCTACAGCTACCAGGTCAACCCCGACCTCATCCAGCTCGTCGAGAGCGAGGGTTACATCATCCCCTCGGTGGGCGAGGGCCTGTACCCGACCGATGAGGGCGTGCCGATGCTGCCCACCATCCCGCTGTTCATCAGCGTGCCGGCGGGCCTGGGCGCCGCCGAGGTAACGGTGACGGACTACACCGTCCAGGAGTTGCCGGGGGTCTACGTGGTCATGCCGGCCAACACCCCGCAGCCGGTGAGTAAGCCCGTCGAGTTCCGGGCGGTTTTCGACGACGAAATTTATTCCTCCTCCGACCCCTATCCCGCCGTCCCGCTGACGGCCGCCGGGGGCGGTAACATCTCGGGCTTCGGCGTGGCCGCGGCCCAGTTCAGCCCCTTCATCTACGAGCCGGCCTCGGGCAAGCTCTCGGTCATCACCCGCATCGAGTTTGAAATCACGACCGAGCCGCTGTCCTACGAGGTGCGCGTCCCCAACCGGGTGACGCGGCAGGTGGCGGAGCAGGGCCTGGCAAAAATCCAGAGCATGGTCCTCAATCCCTGGGACGTTCACGTGAGCGTGCCGGTGGTCGAGCCGACCTTCACCGGGGCCCCCCATCCCGAGCCGACCGTGAACCAGCCCGACTTCGGCGACACCGCCGAGTGGGTGCTCATCACCCCGGAGGCCTTCGTAGAAAGCTTCGAGCCCCTGAGGGACTGGAAACTCTTGAAGGGTTACACCACGGCCATCGTCACCACGGAGTACATCACCGCCAACTACTCGGGTGTGGACAACGCCGAGCGCATCCGCAACTTCATCATCGACGCCTACGAAAACTGGTCCACCCAGTGGGTGGTCCTGGGCGGGGACTGCAGCTTTCTCAAGGAGCGCCGGGGGTACGTGGTCATCAGCGGCTGCTCCGAGGACGACCAGCTCATCCCCTGCGACCTCTACTTCTCCGACCTGGACGGAACGTGGAACCTCGACGGGGACGGATACTGGGGCGAGTGGCCCGCCGACAACCCCGACATGTTCCCCGACGTCTACGTCTCCCGCTATCCCGTGATGACGCCGGACTTCGTGGACACCGTGGTGTCCAAGACCCTGACCTACGAAAAGGAGATTCCGGCGGGCCACACCACCGACGCCCTCTTCCTGGGGGCCTACCTGGACTCCTACACTCCGGGCGGCGACGCCAAGGACCGCGTGGACCTGCTCTACCTGCCGACGCAGTTCGACCCCGTCACCAAGCTCTACGAGAAATTCGGCACCATCAGCCGCGCCGCCGTCATCGCCCAGATGAACGCCGGCAACTGCGCCGTCGTCAACCACTGCGCCCACGCCAACTACTCCATCATCGGCACCGGCCCCGACAACATGTCCGGCTCGGACGCCTACGCCCTGACCAACGGCGATAAGCTCGGCTGGATGAACTCCATCGGCTGCATGTGCGGCGGCTTCGACCGCTACCAGTGCTTCGCCGAGCAGCTGGTCCTGGCTCCGGCGGGCGGGATGGTCGCCACCGTCATGAACTCGCGCTACGGCTGGTACTCCCCCGGCGGGGCCGGATTCGGCCCCAGCGACAACATCGACCAGCAGTACTTCTGCAGTATGTTCAACGAGGGCAAGACCAACTTCGGCTACGCCCTGGCCGATATGAAGAACTACTTCATCCCCGCCGCCAAGGGCGGCAACGTGTACTACCGCTGGGGTATCTACGAGAACACCGTCCTGGGTCCCAACGAGGCCGTGGGCTGGACCGATGAGATGTCGGACCTCGATGTGCAGTACCCCAGCCATTGGAGCCACGGCGGCTTCACCGTGAACGTCACCGCCGACGGCTCGCCGGTCGAGGGCGCCCTCGTCTGCCTCTACAAAGAAGACGACTGCCACGTGGCCGACAGGACCGGTCCCGGCGGCCAGGTCATCCTCTACCCCGACGCCTCCGAGCCCGGCCAGATGCACGTCACCGTCACCGCCCAGAACGGATGGCCCTTCGAGGGCGCCACGACGGTGGACGACGACGTGAACGCCGACGTGACAGAATTCACCGGCGCGGCCGGGGAGGACGGCGTGCTCCTGTCCTGGCGCCTGGAGGATACCGGCGACCTGGTCGGCGTCAATCTCTACCGCGGCTCGGACCGGCTCAACCCGGACACCCTGGTCCCGCAGGCGCGCGGCCGCTATCTGGACCGCGAGGCCCGCGGGTCCAACGACTACTACCTCGAGCTGGTCGCGGGCGACGGCACCGCGGTGCGTTTCGGCCCGGTGAGCGTCTCCGCCCTCGGGGAGATTTCCCGGACGACCCTCTCCGCGGCCTACCCCAACCCGGCCTCGGCCGTCGTCCACTTCGACGTCGCCCTGGCACAGACCGGCGCGGTCGAGCTTTCGGTCTACGACATCGCCGGCCGCCGGGTGGCTACGCCCGCGTCGGGTGAGCTGGCCGCCGGCCGCCACACGGTGGCCTGGGACGCGACCGGAACGCCGGCCGGGGTGTACATCGCCCGGCTGGTCACCGCCGACGGGACCCTGACCACCAGGCTGGTCGTCGCCCGGTAAATTCCGAACTGCCAACCGTGAGGAGCCCTCCGGGGCTCCTCTTTTTTCCGGGCATCCCCGACGCCGCCCGCATGCCGAAGCTCTCGCGTCGAGGAGCCGGCCCCTCTTTTTTATGGGGGCTTGCCATGCATCGGCGAACGGCCTATAATCCACCCGAACCTCTTCATACCCTTGAACCATGCCCCTGACCCCCAACACCCAGAACACCGGCTGCAACATCGGAATAGTCACCGGCGTCCTCGTGCTCGTCGCGGTCGGCGGCGTGGTGTCCTTCCTCGTCGCCGGCGGGGACGGCGATTTCCTTCCCGGCTTCCTCATCCCGCTCATCCTCATCTTCGTCGTCGTCCCCATCATCACCCGAGCGGCGAAGAACGCCAGGAAGGCCGCGCAGGGCGGCGGCTCATCCTCGGGCTCCCGGCCCGCGTCCTCCCCCGTCTCCTCGTCGTCCCACCGGCCGTACCGCTACAACCTCGAAACCGGCGAGGCAAACGCCGATTCGGAGACGACCTTCGAGACCAACCAGGCGCCTACGATGGACGAGGAAGAGCACCGCCGGGCGGTCAGTAAAATCATGGCCCGGCGCATGCGGAAGATAAAGTCCGAAATCGTGCCCGTCGAGAAAGAAAGCGAGCCGCGGGAAGGCGCGCTGTATTCGGAAGAAGGCGTGGAATACACGGAAGAGGAGAAAACGACCCGGCGTCAGGAGAGCCGGGACAAATCGAAGAGCAAGCTCTCCGAAATCGCCCAGTCCATCCGCGAGCGGAACCGGCAGTTGCAGACGGGCGCCGAGACCGACCTGCCGCCCGGCTACACCCTCTGCGTGAACTGCGGCAATATCACCAAGCTGACGGGGAAGAAAACCCGCTGCTCCACCTGCGGCTCCATCATCGAGGCCGTGTAGGGTCCCGGGGGAACCGGGGGCCGGTGGGGAGTGAAATGCGGTTGGTAGACGCATGACGTAGGGGCCGACCTTTAGGTCGGCCCGCGTTTATCCCTCTCCCCGTGGGAGAGGGATAGGATGAGGGGTAAAACGGCGGGGGCCAAAGTCCCCGCCCTACATCAAGGTGATGTGCTTCAACCTCTATTTAAACCCCTACGGCGGGTCGAGGACCGGGTCACGGGGGTCGGGAACGGGGAGGCGCCCCGACCGCCAGGCGGGGTCCAGCGGGTCCAGCCCGCCTTCGATGAGCCCGGCCATGTCCCCGAAAACCTCCCGTTCGGGACCGAAGCCGGGACCGAGACGCAGGAACTCATCCAAGAGGAAGGCCGCCTCCTTCATGTCGCCCCGCGCCTCGGCCAGGAGTGCGGCCGCCGCCCAGGCGCGGTCGTCCGTCGGGTCCAGCGCCAGCGCCACCGACAGCTCCCGCCCGGCCTCCTCCCCCCGGTCCAGCGCGACGAGGAGGAGCGCCAGCGCCAGATGCGGCCGGGCGTCGGTCGGGGTCAGGTACGCCGCCGCCCGGAGCTGAACCTCGGCGCGCCAGGCCTCCCCGAGACGGAAACGCAGCAGACCCAGCAGAAAGCGCAGACGCGCCCGGTAGGGGTTCTCCCGCAGGGCCGATTCCAGGAACGCCGCCGCGCCCTCGATATCCCCGCGGTCTACGAAGCGGGACGCCGCGAGCCACGCCTCCTCCCCGCCTCCCTCCTCCAGCGTATCGTAGGACGGCGGCTGGTCGGTATTCGAACCGGCGGGCACGACCAACCCCGCGAGCTCCGAGGGACGCGCGCCTTCGTCCACCCGGTTGAGCGCGGCCAGCTCCGGGCCCCGCTCCGGGTCGCCCAGCGTCCGGAACGCCAGGGCGTAAAAATCCTCCGAGGGCAACGCCTTGGCAAAGGCGCAACCCGGCGGAGGTTCGGGCTCATTGGCGCAGCCGAGCAGGACCAGCATACCCGCCAGAGGGGCGAGCCGTCTCAATTCAGGTAGGGGTTGGACCGCTTCTCCACGCCCACCGTGGTCGCGGGGCCGTGGCCCGGCAGGAGCAGCGTCGAGTCGGGCAGGGACATGATGACCCGCTCGAGGTTGTGGAAGAGCGCGTCGGGGTCGCCGCCGGGGAGGTCGGTGCGCCCCACGCTGCCGGCGAAGATGGAATCGCCCACCGCGGCGATGCCGTACTTGGCGTCGTAGAGCACCACCCCACCCGGCGAATGCCCCGGGAGGGGGAGCACCTCGAGCTGGACGGCGGGGTAGGTCAAAAGGGTTGGATACGGGGTGAAGTGGGGCCACTCGGTGGGGCGCGGGCCGTAGACCTCGAGCCACTCCTCCTTCAACGCCGCCACCCATATCAGGTCGTCGGGGTGGAGGTAGCAGGGGATGTCGTGGCGCTTGGCCATCTCCCCGGCGCCGCCCAGATGGTCGGGGTGGCCGTGGGTCAGGGCGATGGCCAGAGGCTCCAGGCCGTTCTTCAGCATCACGTCCTCTATGCGGTCCGCCTCGGCCCCGGGGTCCACCACCAGGGCCCCTCCGTCGCCCACGGGCCAGACGTAGCAGTTCATCTCCAGCACACCGACCACCACGACCAGCGGCTCGTTCATCGCGGCTCCTTTCTCCGCCGATGGTAGCAGAGTCGGCCGCCGGGTACAATATGGCGCCGGAAACCGCCCCGCTTGACACCCCCCGCCGCCCGCCGGTACAATGCCGTGGCTCATACCCGCTTTCCAAGGGAGCGCCGTGCCCGAAGAGAAGGACCGTGGAATGACCCTCCGGCTGGTCCTGGCCGTGGTAATCTCCATCGTGGCGATGGTCGGCATCAACTTCCTCATCGGGCTCGGCTCGGACGATGAGGGGCAGGGTGAGGGCACCGCCCAGACGGAGAATCCCACCGGGAAAGAAATCGCGCCCGCGGAAACCTCCCCCGCCGAGACCACCCCCGTGGAGACCACGCCCGCCGAGACCGCCCCCGCGGAAACCGCTCCCGCGGAGACCGCGCCCGCGGAGGTCGTCGAGACTCCCGCCCCCGCGACGACCGCCGAGCCGCGCCTGACTCCCGAACAGGAAAGGCTCATCACCGTGGAGACGGACCTCATGGTCCTGCGCTTCTCCAACATCGGCGGCGCCCTCAAATCGGTCACCCTCAAGGAGCACAAGGACTACGACGGCTCGCAGCTCGTCCTGTTCAACAAGGCCCTGGGCGAGTACTACCCCGGCATGGTCTCAACCTCGGAGTTCGACGCCTTCACCATCCACACGGCCAATCACGCCGCCGGCGACTACACCATCCAGGGCGCGGAACAGTTCACCGTCACCTACTCGGCCACGGTGAAGGGAATCAAGGTCGTGAAGAGCTACACCTTCCGCGGCGATTCCTACCTCGGCCTCTTCGACCTCGCCGTGGACTACCCCGTCCGGGACCACCGCTCCTTCAACCTCAACCTGGGCACCGGCCTGGACCGGCAGGGGGACATGCGGGAGCTGGTCCGCAAACTGCTGGTTACCACCGGCCAGGTGAACGGGGAGGAGTTCGAGGAGAGCCCCGGCGATAACGACCTCGAGGAGGCCTCCGGCCCCATAGACTACATGGCCATCGCGGACCAGTATTTCGCCCTGGCCCTGAAGCCCACCGAGGCGCTCACCGGCGGCCGGGTGGCCCTCGAGCCGCTCCTGGACGCGCCGAAAATCGCCAACACCGTCATCGAGATGCGCACCGACGCGAGCGGCCGCTTCTCGGACCGATTTAAGCTCTACATCGGGCCGAAGCAGTACGACACCCTCCAGGCCCTCGGGATGGGGGACGTGGCCGACTTCGGCTGGGACTTCCTCGCCCCCATCGCCATCGGCGCCCTCAAGCTGTTGAACTTCTTCGAGGGCTTCCTGGGCAACTACGGCCTGGCCATCCTTCTGCTGTCCTTCGTACTGAAACTGGTGACGGTGCCGCTGACGAACAAGAGCTTCCGCTCGAGCATGGCCATGCAGCGGCTCCAGCCGAAAATCGAGGCCATCAAGGAGAAGTACGCCAACGACCAGCAGCGGGCGAACCAGGAAATCATGGAGCTGTACAAGAAGCACAAGGTGTCGCCGCTGGGCGGCTGCCTTCCGCTTCTTCTGCAGATGCCCATCTTCATCGCGCTTTTCGGTGCGCTCCGCAGCGCCGTGGAGCTTCGCGGCGCGAGCTTCCTGTGGATAGCCGACCTCACCCTGCCCGATTCCCTGTTCAGCTTCGGCTTTACCATCCCCCTCCTGGGCTGGGCCACCTTCAACCTGCTGCCCATCCTGATGACCGCCGCCATGTGGTATCAGGGCAAGATGACCACCGGCTCGGGCATCAAGCAGAAGGGCTTCACCAAGTACCTCCCCCTCATCTTCGGCGTCATGTTCTACAACATGCCCTCGGGTCTGGTCCTGTACTGGATAACCAACACCCTCCTGACCATGGGGCAGCAGTACTGGCTGCGCAGGGTGGACCGGGCCAAGGGCGATATCGAGCCGGAGCCGCAGGGCAAGGGCAAGGTGGTCAAGACCGTCCCCGCCCCGGAGGCCAAGGCCAAGCCGAAGCCCAAGCCGAAACGGGAAACCGACTACGAGGTGCAGTGCGAGAAGTGCGGCAACAAGACGGACTGGGACAAGACGCTGCGCCGCGAGTTCAAGAAGGTCAGCCTCCGCTCCGGGGGGAAGGGCGACGTCGATGGGGTTTACTGCCCTCGCTGCGGGGCGGCCCTCGCCCTGGCCGTAGATGACGACCCCACCTATTCCCTGGTGGCCGCCGACCCGGAGAAGCCCATCCCGCCGAAACAGGACCGCGACTGGGGGAAGTTCCTGCCCAAGCCGAAACCGGGCGAGGAGGGCTACACCAAGGTCAAGACCAAGTAGGGTTCCGGCGGCCGAAGCCCACCCACACGCGCGGGGACCAATGGATTAAACAGACCCCAACCCGACGGGCCAGGGAAGCCCACCCACACGCGCGGGGACCAATGAAAATGTAGGGCGGGGTTTCCCAACCCCGCCGCAGTCCACCCCCACGCGCGGGGGACAATCTATGCGGCCGCCCGTCGGATGGGAGGCACGGGCCCGGGGGGACCGGAAAAGCGCGCTTCCCGTGGACGCCGGTTCGCACCGGGGCCCTTTTTTTGAGCATACATCTCAACTAACCCCCACTATCTTTTTGGGGGTTGAGGGCACCGGGGCATAGTGTTATAGTCGTGGGCCGGATGGATGTAAGCGGGGGGTTTTTACCCGGTCCCCGTCTAAAGAAAAAACCGCGAACCGCCTCGAACCGCTCTTAAAAATCCAGCCACCAGGGGAGTGTCCAACGATGATTGAAATCCGCTTCCACGGCCGCGGGGGGCAGGGTGCGGCCAGCGGTTGCACCATCTTCGCCGACGCGGCCTTCCGCGGGGGGAAGAAGGTCCAGGCCTTCCCCATGTTCGGGGTCGAGCGCCGGGGTGCGCCGGTGGCCAGCTTCGTCCGCATCTCGGACACCGACATCCGCGCCCGCCACAACATCTACCACCCGGACCACGTCATCGTCCTGTCCGAGACGCTCATGGACACCGTGGACTGCACCCACGGCCTCAAGCCCGGCGGGACCATCACCGTCAACACGGCCAAGAGCCCGGCGGAGCTCGGCCTCAAGGGCGACTTCAAGCTCTACACCGTCGACGCCACCCGGATATCCACCGAGCACGGCCTGGGCTCCATCACCTCCCCCATCGTGAACACGGCCATGCTCGGCGCCGCCGCCAAGGTAACCGGCCAGGCCGACATCGAGCTCCTCATGCAGTGCATCCGGGAGGCGGCCCCCTCGAAGCCCGACGAGAACGCCGCCGCCGCCAAAGACACCTTCGAAGCCATTACCGTGTAACTCTCGAGGGGGAACCGCCGCGTTCCCCTTTTTTACGCCGCGCCGTCGGAGTCGAGGGGATAACCCCCGGCCCGTTAACCTCCACAAGCGAGGGTCAAATGCCCAACAAGCATTACGTCCCGCTGAAAAACATCGACGACCTCCCCACCATGGCCAAGACGCTGGGCACCATGCTGGTCAACGAGACCGGCTCCTGGCGCAACGTCCGGCCGGTCATCAAAAACGAGGACTGCATCCAGTGCGGCATCTGCTGGAAGTACTGCCCCGACATGAGCATCACCGAGGATGCCGAGGGATTCCCCGTGGTGAACCTCACCTACTGCAAGGGCTGCGGGGTGTGCGCCATGGAGTGCCCCAAGGACTGCATCGAGATGGTGGAGGAGGTACGATGAAGAAGGTCCTCACCGGGAACCACGCGGTGTCCTACGGCTCCATGCTGGCGCGGGCCGAAGTCGTCGCCGCCTACCCCATCACCCCCCAGACCCAAATCGTGGAGAAAATCTCCGAGCTGTGCGCCGACGGGGTGATGGACGCCAAGTTCATCAAGGTGGAGAGCGAGCACTCGGCGATGGCGGCCTGCATCGGCGCGTCGGCGGCCGGGGCGCGCGCCTTCACCGCCACCAGCGCCCAGGGCCTGGCCCTCATGGACGAGATGCTCCACTGGGCGTCCCACGCCCGGCTGCCCATCGTCCTGGCCAACATCAACCGCGCCATGGGGCCGCCCTGGACCATCTGGACCGACCAGAACGACACCATCTCCCGCCGCGACACCGGCTGGATTCAGTTCTACTGCGAATCCAACCAGGAGGTCACCGACTCGGTCATCCAGGCCTTCAAGGTGGCCGAGCAGGTGGAGATGCCGGCGATGCTGGTCCTGGACAGCTTCTATCTCTCCCACACCTCGGAGCCGGTGGACCTGCCGGACATCGCCCTGGTGGATAAATACCTGCCCAAGTACCAGGCCAAGCAGGACCTCGACCCGGCCAAAGGCCACCCGGCCTACGGGGCGCTCTGCAACGACGAGTGGTACTACGAGCTGCAAATTAAGATGCAGCGGGCGATGGAGAAGGCGCTGGACGTCATCGTCAAAGAAGACGCGCTCTTCGGCGAAATGTTCGGCCGGAGTTACCCCGTCGTCGAGGGCTACCGCGCCGACGACGCCGAGTACCTCGTCTTCGTCTCCTCGACCGTCGCCTCCACGGCCAAGGACGCGGTGGACCGGGCCCGGTCCGAGGGCATCAAGGCCGGCTCGGTCAAGGTGCGACTCCTGCGGCCCTTCCCCAAGCCCCAGATAAAACAAATCGCCAAGGGCAAGAAGCGGCTGGGCGTCATCGACCGCAACATCAGCTACGGCTCCGAGGGCGTCTTCTTCACCGAAATCAAGAGCTGCCTCTATTCCGAGCCGGAGCGGCCGGAAATCCACGGGTTCATCGCGGGCCTCGGCGGCCGCGACGTCACCGTGGACACGGTGTACGAGATGATAAAGATAACGGCCGACCAGAGCCCCAAAACCGACATCAACTGGCAGGGGGCCAAGCTGGCCTAGCCGTCACCGGCCCCGGACCGGCGGGTCGGTACCGGGGGCGAAAGGAACTGCGATGAAATACTCGATTCCCACCGAGGAGTACGTTACCAGCGGAACCGTGGCGTGCCAGGGTTGCGGGGCGGTGCTGGCCATGCGCTACGCCCTCAAGGCCCTGGGCCCGGACACGGTCCTCTCCGTCCCGGCCTGCTGCTGGAGCGTCATCGACGGTCCGTTCCCGTACTCGTCCACGCTGGTGCCGCTGTTCCACACGGCCTTCGAGACCGCGGCGTCGGCCGCCTCGGGCATCCGCAACGGATTCGCCATCCGGGGCAACGACCACACCACCGTGATGGCCTGGGCCGGCGACGGCGGCACCGTGGACATCGGCATCCAGGCCCTCTCCGGCGCCGTCGAGCGCGACGAGGACATCATCTACGTCTGCTACGACAACGAGGCGTACATGAACACCGGCATCCAGCGCTCCGGCTCCACCCCCTGGGGCGCCTGGACCACCACCACCCCCGTCCGCCACTTCAAGAAGGAAGAGAAGAAGGACATGGTGGAAATCATGGTGGCCCACGGCATCCGCTACACCGCCACCGCCTGCGTGAGCCACGCCGAGGACTTCGTCAAGAAGATGAAGAAGGCCAAGGACATCCGGGGGACGAAGTACCTCCAGGTCTTCGCCAGTTGCCCGCCGGGCTGGAAGATGAAATCCGAGGACTCCATCAAGGCCCTGCGCCTGGGCGTGCAGACCGGCATCGTCGCCCTGTACGAGGTGGAGAACGGCGTGTATAAAATCAACTACCGACCCAAGGAGTTCAAGCCGGTGGAGGAGTACCTGAAGCTCCAGGGGCGCTTCCGGCACCTGAAACCGGAGGACGTGGAACACATCACGCGGTGGCGCGACCGCCGTTGGAAGCTCCTGGACGCCAAAGTGGCCATGACCCGGGAGCTGTACGGGGCGGACGCGGCCGGGAAGTAGATGGGCGTGACGACGACAAAGGGGGGCGAAGGCCCCTCTTTTTTTAAGAGCAACCCGCAATCCGGTCGCGCCTCGATTTACGAAGATATAGGAACGGCTCCACGAGGCGCATACCCTGCGGGTCGCCGCAGTTTACCCCTCACCCTAGCCCTCCCCCCAAAGGGGGGAGGGGACATGAACCCCCCTCCCTAGCCCTCCCCCCAAAGGGGGGAGGGGACGCTGCAACACCGGCCCGTGTCCCGTTGCGAAGGCGTAGGGGCGGGGCTCTGTCCCCGCCCGTGGG
>CAYTCV010000017.1:20139-29992 GCA_964436465.1 uncultured bacterium | reverse complement strand
ATGTTAACGAACTATTTGATTATCTTGAAGAGCTAGATAAACGGTCACTTTGATGTTCAGGAGATTATATGTCCGTCCTGCGTAACTTCGACCCCGAGATTGCCGACGCCATAGCCGGCGAGATTCGCCGCCAGGCCGAGGGCATCGAGCTCATCGCCAGCGAAAACTTCGTCAGCCTCCCCGTCCTCGAAGCGATGGGCTCGGTGATGACCAACAAGTACGCCGAGGGCTACCCCGGCAAGCGGTACTACGGCGGCTGCGAGTTCGTGGACGAGGCGGAGCGCCTGGCGCGCAACCGGGCCAAGGAGCTCTTCGGTTCCGAGCGGGCCAACGTCCAGCCGCATTCGGGCACCCAGGCCAACATGGCGGTCTTTTTCGCCTGCTGCGACCCCGGCGACACGGTGATGGGCATGTCGCTCACGCACGGCGGGCACCTGTCGCACGGCCACCCGGTGAACTTCTCCGGCCGCTTCTACCACGTGGTCCAGTACGAGGTCCACCCGGAGACCAACCGGCTGGATTACGACATGATTCGGGACCTGGCGAAGCAGTGCAAGCCGAAGATGATAATGTCCGGCGCCAGCGCCTACCCGCGGTTCATAGATTTCGCGGCCTTCCGCAGTATCGCCGACGAGGTGGGGGCGATGCTGGTGGCGGACATCGCGCACATCGCGGGGATGGTGGCCGTAAAGCTGCATCCGGACTCGATTCCCTACGCGCACTACACGACGACGACGACGCACAAGACGCTGCGCGGCCCGCGCGGGGGGATGATTCTGACCGACAAGGACAACTACAGCGCGCTGCAGAAGAACGTCTTCCCGGGAATCCAGGGCGGCCCGCTGATGCACGTCATCGCGGCCAAGGCCGTGGCCTTGAAAGAGGCGCTCCAGCCGGAGTTCAAGGTGTACCAGCAGAAAATCCTGGCCAACGCCCAGGCCCTGGCGAAGTACCTGATGGAGCAGGGCTTCACGCTGGTGACCGGCGGGACGGACAACCACCTGATGCTCGTGGACATGCGCTCGAAGGGCCTGACGGGGAAGGATTTCGAGGAGGCGCTGGAGCGGGCGGGCATCACGGTGAACAAGAACACCATTCCCTTCGACCCGGAGAGCCCCTTCGTGACGTCGGGGGTGCGGGTGGGAACGCCGGCGGTTACGACGCGGGGCTTCGGTGATGCGGAGATGAAGATGATTGCGGGGTGGTTCGGGCAAGTGGCCGCCGACCACACCAACGAGGACCTGGCCGCCAAAATCAAGGGCGAGGTGAAGGAGCTGTGCAAAGGCTTTCCGCTCTACGCCGAGCTGAAGGTGTAGCTGTTTTCGGATATAAAAAAAGGCCGCCCTCGGGCGGCTTTTTTTATGCAACGGTCTTCGGGTCACATGAGCTCGAATTGCTGGAGCAGCCCGGTCTCCATGTCGATGGAGACCCAGGCCAGCCCGTCGAAGTATTCGTCGTAGAGCGTTACGGTCGCGCTCGAGCCGTAATCCGAGCAGAAGCACCACAGGCCGTAGCAGACGTCGTCCTCGCGCCCGGTGATGTAGCGGTAGCAGTACCGGGCCAGGTCGAGCCAGTTCCCGACGTCGGCGGAGGTGAAGGCGAACTCCGTCTGGTTCTCGTAGTAGCTCACGTTCTCCGTCACCGTGGTGCTGCCGTCGGGGTGGACGACTATTCGCACCAGGATGTCGGAGTTGATGTAGGAGAAGCGCCAGAAGGGGTGCTGGGCGCCGTCGTAGAAGGAGCCGAAGATGTCGAGGCAGGTGGCCTCGACCGCGTACAGGACGAGGCCCTGGTCGTAGAGGTCCGCGACGACGCCGTCGGCGATGGCGCGCGCCCAGTCCAGGTCGCCGCCCTCGGTCGGGGTGACGTCGCTGACCGTGTTGCAGCCCAGGAACAGGGTGCAGACGATTGCCGGGAGCAGCAGCTTTTCAGCGCGGAAGGTCAAAAGGACAGCTCCACGATTTCGCCGCTCTGGGGCAGGAGGTCCACCGAGGCCAGCTCCTCCAGGTCGGCGTTGCACAGGCCGACCGATACGTAATCGCACTCGTAGGGGTACGAGTAGTTGTAGAAGCAATCGAGCTCGTAGCAGGCGTCGTCCGCCAGGCCGGTGAGCTCCCGATACGCGCCCGAGGCGGTGCCCAGCCACGAGGCGACGGCGTCGGAGCTGTAAGTGGAGGTCAGGGGGTTGTTTGAGTAATAGGAGCCGTCCAGCTCGAAGATGGTGTACCGGCCGTCCGGGTGGATGAGCACCCAGAGGTAGGTGTCCGAGCCGTTGGAGTAGTACACGTCCCACTCCGGGAAGGACATGTCCCCGTACAGCTCGCCGGTGATGTCGAGGTATTCGGCGCCGAAGTTTCTTACGTACCAGTGCTCGCCGAAGGCCAGGTCCACGGCCTCGCGGGAAATCGCCAGGGCCCAGTCCCAGCCGGTGAGCCCGCCCTCCGTTCCGGTGTTTATATCACAGGCCGTTAACAGCAGCCCCAGGAGCACGATGGAGAGGATGACGCGCATCGAATCCCCCAGAAGATTCCATCGGGTATTATAATCAACCGGCGGATGCCGCGCAACGCAGAACAAATTAAATGCCGGAAAGAATCAACAGTTTCATCGCCCTGGACGTGGAGACCACGGGGCTCGACGCGGGGCTGCACCGGGTGGTGGAAATCGCCCTGGTACGTTTCGAGTCCGGCGTCGAGACGGACGCCTGGAGCAGCCTGGTCAACCCGGGGTGCAACATCCCGCCGGAGGCGACGGCGATTCACGGTATAAGCGACCGCGACGCGGCCGGGGCGCCGACCTTCATCGAGCTCGCCCCGGTGGTCGCGGCCCGGATGGGCGGGTTTCCGCTCCTGGCCTACAACGCCCCCTTCGATTTCGGTTTTCTGCAAATCGAGATGGCCCGCGCGGGGAGGACGGTTCCGCCGCTGGCCGCCTGGCTGGACCCCCTGCCGCCGGCGCGGGCCAGGCTTGCCTACGGCCGGGCGTCGCTGGAGGTCGCCTGCCGCGAGCTGGGCGTGCCGCTGCCGCGGGCGCACCGGGCGGAGGACGACGCGCGGGCGGCGGGGCTTGTATGGCTCCTGCTCACCGGGGCTAATTGAGATGTTTACGAGATGAAAAATCCGACTCGGCCGTCTATACTGCATTGACCGGCGGGTATGGGAACCTCCCCGCCGACCGTGGGTCCCCGGGGCTCCCCACCACGCAGGATAAGGAGACTTCGATGGACGGCCTCTTCGGGATTCTCGGCATCGAGCCCGAGCGCCGGCCCTTCCGGTCGGGACGGTTCGGGGTCCGATAGCCTGAGTGTTCGATTCGAGGGCGGTCCGCGGACCGCCCTTTTTTTCATCCGCCCGTCGCGGTTGACACACCGCTTTTAGGTGCATAGACTTGGACCGCCTCCGCCGAAGGAGTCTTGCTGGAAAAGCTGCCTCTCACACTCCTGAAGCTGCGCGACGGCCGCCTGGTCCCCTACGACAAGGAGCGCGTCTCGGCCCAGGTGATGGCCGCGGCCCAGGCCGTGGGCCTGGAGGACCCCCTGTGGCCCGCCGAGGTGGCCGAGGCGGTCACGCTCTACCTGCGGCGTAAAACCGCCACCGGCGTCCCCACCGAGGAGCAGCTCGAGGACGCCGTGGTGAAAATCCTGCTGCGCACGGGCCACGTGGACATGGCGAAGGCCTACGTCCTCTACCGCAGCCAGCGGCGGCTGGAGGAGGCCCAGGTCTTCGACCATCTCCTTTCGACCCACCAGCTCGACCTGCTGGAGACCAACGAGGGGTCCGTCCTGGTGCGGGACCTTTCCGGGGAGCTCTTCTCCTGGTCGCGCCAGGGGCGCATCTCGGCCGTCGTCATCAACTCCGGTCTCGACCCGCCCATCGCCGAGCAGCTCGTCCTGGAGGTCGAGAAGATGCTCCGGGAGGCCAAGCTGTTCCCCGTTCCGCTTCCCGTCATCCTATCCCTCCACGCCCTGAAGCTCATCGAGCTGGGGGCCGGCTCCTACGCGGACATCGACCCGGTGGCCGTGCCGGCGCAGCTCGTCCGGAGCGCGCTCGTACAGGGGGGCGTCGGGGACCGGGCGCCCCGGGTGGCCGTCGAAACATCCGGCGGCTACATCGTCGGGCAATACGCCGTTTCCAACGTGTACCCCAAGTCGGTCCGCTACGACCATTACCACGGCAGCCTGCAGATTCGCTCCCCCCAGATGGTCAACCGCTTCCTCTCGGCCGGGTGGAGCCCGGAGGTGGGCCCGGAAATCGGCCTGGGGAACTACACCTCGGAGAGATGGCTGGAGCTGATGGGGCTGCCGGACCGACTGGCGCCCTATTTTTCCCGGATTGAGCTTCCCCGGTTCGACGCCCTCATGGCGCGGCTGGGCGCCGGTTTCGTGACGGTGGGCTTCGACGTCGCCGCCATGCTGGGGCTGCGCTTCTGGCCTTCCGCCACGGAGCGACTGGTCATCGGTCTCGGCGCCGGGCTGGACCCCTCGTCCGACCTGGGCCCGTACGCCCTGACCGTCGCCGGGCTGGTGGACCGCATGGACCGGCGGGTCGAGCTGGCGGTCGAGGTGGGGGATGCCACCGACGAAGGCTTTATCGCCAAGCTGGTGGAGGTCTCCGGGCGGGCGTGCCTGCGCTTCACCCGTCCCCGCGAAACGCTGACCGGTGCGGGGGACGTGCTCCACGGCCCCGTGGCTAGCCGGGTGGCGGTCAATCTCCGGCGCGTCTCCACCTCCGGCGCGGCCAAGGCGGAGGGGCTGGGAATCGAGGTTATCGGCCACGCCCTGGAGGCGGCCCGGGTGAAGGCCGACTTCCTGCGGACGGTGGCCGGGCGGCGCTCGTCCGGGGTGCTCGGGGGGCTGGTGGACGGCCTGGGTCTCGACTGGGTGAGCGCGGCGGCGGGTGTGGTCGAGCTCGAGTTTTTCGGCCTGGACGCGGCGGTCTTCGAGCTGACCGGCGACTGGCCCTCCGTGAGCCCGGAGTCGGCCAAATTCCTCGGGCGCCTGGCGAAGAAGCTGTTCCGGGCGACCCGGGATTCGGCCGAGAAGCTGGGGCTGACCCTCGTCGTCCGCGCCGGAGTGGACCCCGCCCTCGAGGGTTTCTTCGGGATGCTGGACCAGGCGGTGCTCGGCCTTCCGCCGCCGCCGAAACCGCCGTTCTTCACCCTCCCCCCGGACGAGGCGCACCTCTTCCGCGGGCCCTACGCCCCGGCCTGGCCCGCCGGAGTGTCCCTGGAGCTTCGGGCCGCCCCGGACCCGGAATCGGCCCTGGCCTGCGTCCGCACCGCCCTGGACGCCGGGGCGTCCTCGGTCCTGTTGGAGAAGGGTGGCCCATGTACCTCTTGACCGTCACCGGCAACTTTTCCTCGGCCCACGCGCTGCGGGATTACGGCGGTCCCTGTGAGCGGCTCCACGGCCACAACTGGCGGGTCGAGGTGACCGTTTCCGCTGAAGGTCTCGACGCCCGGGGGCTGGCCATCGATTTCCACGTCCTCCGGGACCACCTGGGGGAAATCTGCGACCGGCTCGACCACCGGCTGTTGAACGAGCTGGAGCCCTTCGACAAGCTCAACCCCACCAGCGAGAACCTGGCGCGGTATCTGGCGGGGGAAATGGAGTCGCGGCTGCGGGACGCCGACCCGCCGGTCCGGGTGCGCGAGGTCCGCGTGTGGGAGTCCGAGGGGTCCTCGGCCGCGTGGCGGAACGGGGAAGCGGAATGAGCGCCAAGGTCCTCGTGCTTCTGTCGGGGGGGTTGGATTCCTACGGCGCGGCGGCCGAGCTGTGGGCCGGTGACCGGTTGGGCGCGGCGCTGTGGGTGGATTACGGCCAGCTCGCCGCCGGGGGTGAACGCACCGCGGCGGAGTCGCAGGCGGAAAGTCTCGGCGTCCGTCTGCACACGGCGACGACCGACATCTACCGCGGCCTGCCCCGCGCGGGCGCCCTCATCGAGGGCGGGCTGGAGGACGACGCGGACGTCGGGCGACTGTGGGTTCCGGCGCGCAACGCCGTGCTGTTCAGCCTGGGGGCCGCCGCGGCCGAATCCCTGGGGCTGTCCGCCGTCGCCATGGGGCTCAACGCCGACGAGGCGGTGGATTTCCCCGACAACTCGCCCGCCTTCCTCGCCGCCGCCGACCGCTTCGGGTTCCTCGCCACCGCCGGTCGGGTGCAGGCCGTGTCGCCCACGGTGCACCGGTCGAAGGGGGAAATCGTGGCCCGCCTGCTCGAGCTCGGCCTCCCCCTGGACCGCATCTACTCCTGCTATCGTCCACCCGACGGGCAGGGCCGGATGTGCGGGCGGTGCCCCAGCTGCCGGAGGCTCGTGGACGCCCTGGCGGTGAATGGGACGGACCTCTCCGGCCGCTTCGCCCCCTGAGCCCGGAACCGTCGCCGCCGGTGGGCGTACAGGATAGTGCCATGCGTGAGCTCGGACAGGTTCTGGCGCGGGTCCGAAATCGGCTGCGGGCGGTGCGGTGGGCGCGGGGGGCGCTCCTCGCCCTGGTCGCCGTGGTCGCGCCGTTGCCGTTAATCCTCTTCGCCGTGGCCGCCGGACTGCCCTGGTTGCTGGGCTGGCTCGGCTGGCTGCTGGCGGCCTTTTTTCTTTTCCACCGGAACATTCTCGCGCCGCGAGTGTGTTTCAGTCTCCCGTCGGCCGCGCGGACCCTCGAAGGCTCCGACCGCCTGCTGGGCGACGAGCTCTCCTCGGCCGCCGAGCTCCTGGACTCGCCGAATCCCTTCGCCCGGCTCCAGGTGCGGCGCGCCGAGAGGCTGCTGGATGCGGCGGAGCCCGACCTGGGCGGGGTCTGGCGGAACGCGCTTCGGCGCCCGCTGACCGGGGCCCTGGGGGCGCTGCTCGTTTTCGGCCTCGGGATGCTCATCGGTCCGGGCGGCTACGACCTGGGCTGGCGGGGGATGCTGGGCGGGGACATCACGCCGCCGGTCCCCCGCCTGGTCGAGGTCGAGCCGGGGAATTTGGAAACGGCCCCCGGCTCCAGCATCACCGTGCGGGCCCTCTTCGACCACCCTCCCGGGGAGCCTCTCCTCCGGCATCGGCCGCTCAGCGGCGGCCCCTGGCTGGAGACCGCGCTGGAGTCGGGTGCCGCCCCGCTCGTCTTCACCGCCGCGCTGCCGCCGCTGGAGGAGCCCGTCGAGTACCAGGTGCTCCACGCCGACGGCGCCGGCGAGCGGTACGCCCTCACCCTCCTGCCCTCCCCCCGGTTGAGCGGCCTTCGACTGAAAATCACGCCCCCGGCGTACACCGGCCTGCCCCCGCGTGAGCTGCCCGTCGGCGAGGGGAACGTCATCGCCCCCGCGGGCAGCCGCATCGGCGTAGAGGCGATGGCGACGCCGGAGCTGTCCGCCGCCGACCTCGATTTTGACGAATCTGCGGCCGTCCCGGTGGAGCCGCTCCCGCTGGCCGCCGGTTCCCGTCTGGCGACCTCCTTCACCCTCCGCCGGAGTGAGGGCTGGGGCCTCCACCTGACCGCGGTGAACGGCCTCGAATCCGCCACGCCGCGCTACCGCCTGGTGGCCCTCCCCGACGAGCCGCCTACAATCGCGCTCGACGAGCCCACGGGCGCCGTGGACCTGGACATCACCATGACGGTTCCGCTGGCGGCACGGGTGGCCGACGACTACGGCGTCTCCTCCCTCGCGCTGGTCTACGCCCGCCGGGACGACGGGGGCCGCGTCGGGGAACCGGAGCGCCTGGTCATCGCCCGGAACCTCGGCCTCGCGGCCCGGGTGGATTACCGCTGGGAGCTGACCGGGGTGGACCTGCTCCCCGGCGAGGAGCTTCTGTGCCGCCTGGAGGTTACCGACAACGACGCCTTCGCCGGTCCGAAGACCGTCCCGTCGGCCGCCTTCGTGGTCCGCTACCCCGGCATCGAGGAAATCGTGGAGGGGGAGAGCTTCGCCGGACCGCAGGACTCCCTGGAGGAACTGGGGCAGCGGGAGGAACGGCTGGCGCAGCGGATGGATGACCTGGCCCGCGAGCACCGCGGCGATGAGCAGGTGGGCCCCGAGGAACAGAGGCAGCTCCGCCGGCTGGCCGACGAGCAGGAGCAGGCGGTGGCCCGGGCCGAGGAGGTCGTCCGCCGGCTCGAGGACACCCTGGACACCCTCTACGAGAAGAACCTCATCACCCCCGAGAGCTTCGCCAAGCTCTCCGAGGTGCAGGGGCTCCTGGAAAAGGTCCTGGACGAGCGGCTGAAGGCGCAGCTCGACGCGCTCCAGCAGGCGGTGGAGAACCTGGACCGGGCCGAAATCGAGCGGCTGGCGGCCCAGTTCAACCAGACGCGGCAGGAGTTCGAGCGGAGCCTGGACCGGATGCTGGAGCTGTTGAAGCGGGCCGAGGCGGAGCAGCGGCTGGAGGAGCTGGTCGAGCGGGCGGCCGAGGCCTCGCAGCGGTCGGCGGAGCTGGTCGAGGAACCGAACCCCAAGGACGCCGCGAACCAGGCTGGTGAAATCGAGTCCCTTTCCGAAGAGGCCGAGGGGGTGCGGGAGGCGCTCTCCGAATTGGCGGCCGTGGACGAGGACCTGGGCCGGGCGGCGCAGAAGGTGGGCGAGGCGGCGTCGGAGCTGTCCGAATCCGGCGCGGCGGAACTTTCCGCGGTTGCGGCCCAATCCCTGCAGGCCGGCGAATCCGGGTCGGCGCGGGGGATGCTGGGCCAGACCTCCCGGTCGTTGGACGAATTCCACCAGAGCCTCGCCGGGGCCCTCGCCGAGCTGCGCTCCAGCCAGCACCGCAAGCTCCTGGAGATGCTCGCCGCCCAGGTCAACGCCCTGATTCTCCTCTCCCGGTACCAGGAGCAGGCCGTCGACCTCATCACGGAGCCCGGGTCCGCGGAGCGGAGCGGGGACATCGGGCGGCGTCTGGCCTCCATTTCCGCCGGGGTGCGCCGGGTGGCGGGAAATCTGGAGGAAGTTTATCGTCAGACCGTCTACCTGGACGCGGACCTTTTAGACCAGTTGGAGCAGCTCGCGGCCAGCCTGGATTCCAGCGCGGCCGAAATCGCCGCCGGGGAGAGGCCCAACGCCGCCCTCGCCGGGCGCCAGCTCGCCACCCTCACGGGGGTCGGGCTCCGGCTCCTGGATGTGCAGAGCCAGGCCATGAGCGCCGCGAGCTCCACGGGGATGAGCGAGCTCATGGCCGCCCTGGGGGACCTGGCGGCCCAACAGCAGGGGCTGAACCAGCAGACCATGCAGGGCGCGGGCGGGATGCCGCTGCCCCTGCCCGGCGGATTAAATCCGGCGCAGCTCGCGGCCCGGCAGGCGGCGATTCAGCAGGGCCTCGAAGGGCTGGCCCGGAAGTACGGCGAGATGGAGGGCATGCTGGGCAATTTGGGCGAGATGGCGTCCCAGGCGGGTGGAATAGAGGAGCTTCTGCGAGAGGGACGCCTCGGCGAGCCCACGCAGCAGGAGCAGCAGCAGCTTTTACGGCGGATGCTCGACGCGCAGCGCTCGCTGAACGAGGAGGAGCTATCCCGGCGGCGGGAGTCGCAGCAGGCGAGGCCGTACACCGTCCAGCCGCCGCCCCCGCTGGAGGTGGAGCGGCCGGAGGATTTCGGGGAGTTGCGGCCCGCCGATACACGGCTCGAAATCGGGATGTTCCCGACCGAGTACCGGCAGGCCATCGAGGAGTACCTGCGGCGGTTGGGCGAGTGAGGGGGCGTGTGATGGCGTAGGGGTGGGTGTCGATACCCGCTTGTCGTCGCACGGATAAATGTAGGGCGGGGATTTTAATCCCCGCCGTTTCCTTGCGCTGACGTAGGGGCGGACCTTCAGGTCCGCCCGCGGGCCGACCTGAACGGCGCGCCGTCGGTCGGCCACTACGAGTCGCAATAAAAAAAGGGCGACCGTGGA
>CAYTCV010000017.1:4773-20039 GCA_964436465.1 uncultured bacterium | reverse complement strand
CGCCGGCCGTTCAGGCGTTGACCAGCCCCACGACCCACAGGGCCCAGAACGCCAGCAGCAGTCCGCCCCAGAAGAGCGCCTTCGGGCCGATGAACTTCACCTCGGGCGTCACGGCCCGCCGCAGGAAACCGAAGGCGCAGCCGATCCACCCCAGAAAGCCGATTACCACGGCCGCCGACCAGAGGCTCATTCCTCACCCTCCGTCCCGCCGTCATCCCCCGCGGCGAAAATCTTTGAAAGCTCTCCGGCCGCCTCCGCGGAAATCCCGGTGAAATCGTCGTCGGCGAATAGCACCAGCAGCAGGTTTCCCGCCACGGTCCACCGCAGCGGCTGGCCGGCTTCATTCTCCCAGCGTTCTCCGGCCTCCCGGGCCTTCGCCTCGTCGTCGAAGGTCCAGAATAAAAGGTCCACCCCCACCAGGTCGCAGCGCAGGGCCCGACCGCCGTCGGCGCCGTACTGGTTCGGGTCGGGGTTGACGATGTCCGTCAGGGAGTAACGGGAATCCTTGAGCCGCTCCACGACCCGGTCCAGGTCGGCCTGTGTGTCCCACATGTGGAGGACGACTTCCGGTGGGACGGAGCCGGTCTGGGAGCCTCCGTGGGCGACCGGCGGCTCGTCCCTCATGCACCCGGCGGCCGGGATAATGAGGATGATTGCGACCGCAAAAATCCGTGAAATCGAGCGATTGCGGAAGCGACCGGTCGCGGGCTCGGCCGACCCTTCTCGTTTTTTTATGTCGGATGCGGGTCGGTTCATGCGGGGGGACGGATTTAGAAATCCTCCAGACTGGGGACCAGCAGGATGGGTACGTTGGTCAGCCGCGACAGCTCCGTAATGACATCGTCGGGGGCGTTGTCGTCGGGTCCCAGCCCGAGGGTGATGATGTCGGCCTCCTCCTCGGTGGCGACCTGGGCGATGACCTGGGGGGCGCGGCCGATGCGCAGAAGCGTGCGGACGTTGATTTTGGCCCCCTTGACGTCGTACAGCGAAAGCGCCCAGTCCCCGTCCTGCCACCGGCTCTCGTCCTCGATGACGTGGAGGACCAGGAGCTCGGCGCCGAGATGCTCGGCCACGTGAATGATGTAGGCGCCCTTGTGCCGCGCCGGGACGCTTCCCGAAGTGGTGGCCAGAATCCTCAAACGTCGGCCGCCCTTGCGACCGAAGATTCCAAGGATACCCTTTTTCAAAGACCCTCCCCAGGCGTTTTTTAGTGGAAAGGAGCCGTGACCGACCGCAGGCCCATTATAGCCCAGCCGGGAGCCGTTGGCAAACCCGAACGCTTGACAGGGGTGGGGCTCCGGGTTAAGCTTTTTACGTGGCAAAACCCTGGCTCATCCGCTTCTGGTCCCTGTGTTCCCTCTTTCTGGCGGCTCTGGGGGCCCTTCTGGGGCTCCTTCCCTTCACCACGGCCTGGGGCATCGTCCTGTTGTCGGTCTCCCTCGTCTCCGGCGCCGTGCTTCTCGTCATGGGTAGGGGCCGCTTCGGGGAGGCCTGGCCGGGAGCCGCACGGTTTTTCGGCTGGTGGAACGTGGGCCTCGCAGTCTTCGCGCTGGTGCTCGCCCTGGTGCTCACCGGCGCATTCGCCGGGTGCGAGCGCGAGGTCGAGGGCGCGGCTCAAGGGGCGCACAGCCGTGAGGTCGTGGGTGGGTGAGAGGAGGTCGGCATGACGGGAGATGAATTACAGCTACACCGTCGCAGATACACGACCCGGGCGCTCGGGACGGCCGCCCTCACCGCGGCGCTCCTCGGTCTCCCCGCAGCCGCGAATTACCTGGTGCCGGTTTTTTTCGAGGTGTACCTCGAGCCGTGGTTCTGGCCCACCCTGGCCGCCGTAGCCACCCTCGTCGCCCTCATCCGGCTTTTCACGCTCGCCAGACGCGCCGGGGAGGCGAGGCCCTTCCGCGCGGCGATGCGGGGGATGGTCTTCCTGGCCCCGGATAACAAATCCGCGCGGTCGGTCCTGCCCGCCGTCGTCTGGCCGTTCTGGGCGGCGGCGCTCGTGATGGGTTTGCGCGCCGTGGGGCCACTCTCGGTCTGGCCCGGCGCCGCCCTGCCTCTGGGGGATGAGGCCCTCTCCCTGGTGGCCCGACTCAGTCTTACCATCCCCTTCATTATCTGGCCCGTCCTCAGTCTGGCCCTGGCCGTCGCCGCCTTCGTCGTAGCGCTCACGAGAAGGCTTTCGGTCGTCCCGTCGCTCGTCGCCGCGGTGTTGTCCATTCTGTTCATCGCCGGGGATTTCATCCTGCGCGACCTGGGAGCCCGAATCAACGCGAACTCCGAACAGATGCTGGAGGATGAAATCCAACGGATGATAGAGGAGGCGAAGACGGATTGACGCAATCCATTGACAGTTAATCTATTCTACATTAAAATCTCTTTTGGATTGTCGGACTAGTCCGCATCCGGTGGCCCGCAGGGGCGGCTCGGTTTCACATCCAGAACATTCGGGAACCGTGAAGAAGCTCAGCGTATTCATCGCCAAGGGCGGCACGGGCAAGACGACCACCGCGGTCAACCTGAGCGCCGGGCTGGCCGAGCGCGGCAAGCGGGTCGTCCTGGTGGACGCCGACCCGCAGGGTTGCGTCTCCTCCTACTTCAACATCGAGCCGACCGGCGGGTTGGCCGAGCTCATCCTCGGCGAAAAAATCAAGCTCGTGCGGCTGCGCAATAACTTCGTGGTGATGACCTCCGGCGGTTCCCGCCTGTGGGACGTGACCGGTAAGCTGAGCCAGACTTCCGACCGCTACAACCACGTTTCTAAAGCCTTTGCCCGGCTGCGCGACTGCGATTTCATCATCTTCGACTGCGCGCCGAGCCTGGACGTGCTGACCTACAACGTACTCAGCTACAGCGACAACGTGCTCGTCCCGGTCTCGATGGATTAT
Organism: uncultured bacterium; assembly: GCA_964436465.1. Lineage (GTDB taxonomy): Bacteria > RBG-13-66-14 > RBG-13-66-14 > RBG-13-66-14 > RBG-13-66-14 > RBG-13-66-14. The sequence goes on along the minus strand of CAYTCV010000017.1, from coordinate 17,154 downwards.
CTCTCCGCCCTGTCGGCGGTGGAGACGGTGAACGCCATCCACCAGTTCAAGGAGACGGTTAACTGCCGGGTGTTCGGTGTGCTCCCCACCTTCTACGATAAACGCACCCGGATGTCCCGGATAATCCTGCGGATGATAAAGGACCACTTCGGCAAGCTGGTGACCGAGACCATCATCCGGACCAACACCCAGATAAACGAGGCCCCGAGCACCGGCTCCACCGTTTTCGAGCACGCGCCGTACTCCTACGGCGCGGCCGATTACCTGAACCTCGTGGACGAGATAGACTCGCGGCTCTAGGCCCGCGGTCGGGTCGGGCGGTGTCGGTCGAGCCTTGAGGCACGCTGAATCGGCGGATGTTTTCTTCGGTATTTTCTACCCCGGGAAAAATGTAGGGCTCGAGCGGCGGACTTGCGCCGGGTGGAATCCCCGGGGTACGGAAATTGCTGTTCACATCGGGGTGAAAAGCTGGTAATCTTTCCCCCGGGCCCAAGACGGTGCCTGAGTGTCGGACGGCCTGAAGGACCTGCATCAATCCCCGGTTTTCAAGCTCGTTCAGGACCGGTCCGGATTTTTATTCCACGGCGGCAGGACTTGCGGCACAGCGCAACGTCCGTGACGGCCCGCATCGGCCCAGGACTGAATCTTCGGGAGGGATAGATGGCCCCAGAAAAGGCCAAGAACGGTGAAACCGTACTGGAGATGATAATCCTGAAGCGGCGGATGCACTGGTCGGAACGCGGCTTCAGTATCCTGTTCTCCTGGGTGATGATAGCGCTGGTCATCGCCGGGGGCTTTTTCACCTCGCATATCATCACCCTGTTCGAGAACTACGGGGTCTATCTGGACTTATCCATGGTGGTGTTCTGGATTCTCGTGATTCCGTTCATCGCCAATATATACGTCACGCGTCTATCCCAGCCGTTCTACGCCGTGACCGACACCCGGGTGGTCATGACGAAGCCGTACTCGAAGGATGTGGCCGTGGCGCTCCCCCTGAATGAAATCGTTCGGGCGGAAATCGTATCCAGGCGCGGCGGTTCCGGCAACGTAAACGTCTACACCAGCGTGAACAGCGGCAACCGCCTGTTGATAACCAACGAGGGGGAGTTCGGAGTAGCCTCATTGGCGAACGTGGCCAAGCCGGAGAACTTCGTCAACACTCTCAACGCCGCCAGACGCAGCCTGAGCATGGGCGGCGAGTAACAGGGTACCGTTCAGGGTCTGGGGTCGTTCATGGGGCAAATCGAGTGTCCATCCTGCGGTCGGTCCATCTCCGCGGATTCCACCTCCTGTAAGTACTGCGGCGAACCGGTGAAGTCTACGCCGGTCGTCGAGTCCACCATTTCCAACACGGTCACCTGCCCCGGCTGCGGCCAGACCATCAAGTCCGGCCTGGAGGTCTGCCCCCACTGCGGTTTCGAGCGGAAGGTCGCGAAGAAGAAGGTATCCCCGAAAACGAGGCAGGAGAAGACACCGCCCCAGGTCATCATCCCCCGGAAGAAGGCCGCCGTCGAAGCTCCTCCGGCCGCTCATGCCGCCCCGCCACCGGCCGCGAAGGCCGCCCCGCCTCCCCCGGAAGCGAAGTCCCCCGAACCGAGCGCGGCTCCGACGGTAAAACGAAGCGAAGCGGGTAGCGCGCCGGTAAAATCGGAGCCGACCACCGCGACCCGGGAACCCCGGACCCGGACCCCCGAGCCGCCGACGAAAATCGACCAGGAGCGCATAGACGCCACCCGGCACACCTCCGCCACCGCGGAGCTGCCGCCGCCACCGGGCCTGGACTCCGACTACCTGCCGGAGCGCCCCGAGGGTCTGGCCTCCAGCAAAATCCACGTCTTCCTCCGCGGCCTGCAGCTCGCCGTCAAGCCCATGGACTACCCGGCCCTCATCAGCAACATCCGTTCACACAAGGTCAAGCTCAACGATTTCATCTACGACGAGGCACGGAAGGGCTGGCTGACAATCGCCGACATGTTCAACCTGCCGGATATGGAGTGAGAACGCGGTTCGAGTCGGCGGCGGCGGCGCATTGACCTTCATTTACCACCGGGCCCGGCCCGGTTTTTCAACACGGACCGGCGCACCGGGCGGGACGAGCTGCCGCCCGGGCGAAATGGAAACGGCTGCCGCGGATGACCTTTTCCCCGTTCAAGACGCCCCGGAGACTGGCGGTCTTCGTGTTGCTGACCGCCGCGGTTCTGCTGGCGGCGGCGCATCTGGTCGTCGGCTGGCTCTGGCCCGCGGGCGATGAGGCGCGGGGACTCCGGGAGAGTCTGCGGGCCGCGGGCGTCGACCTGAGCTGGGAGACCGCCGGGCGCGACCTGGCGCTGAACCTGGTTCTGGAGGGCGTCGAGCTGGGCGGGCTCCCCGTCGAGCGGCTGACCCTGGGGGCCGACAGGGTGGGCCTGGAGGGGGTGACTCTTGGGGTGGACGAGCTGGCCTCGCTCGCCGGAATGGCGCGCGCGCTGGGAAAAAGCGGCCTGTTTCTCGGCGGGACGGTGGACCTGGGTCGGAATCTCGCCCTCGTCGGCGTCTGGAACGGCGTAGTCCGGGACGACGGCCTCACGCTCGCCGGGGACTCCGTTCTCACCCGTCGGGGCCGCGAGCTCGATGCCAATACGTCATTTTGCCTCACCCATGGGGCGATTTACCTCGTCCTGGAGTCGGAGGGGAGCCTGGTCGTCGGGCGGCTCGACTCCGGGGGCTTTTTCTTCTCCCCCCGCCTGGAGGCGGCCGAGCTCACCGAATTCTGGGGCGGCGACCCGGTTCAGGCGGTCGGAATTGTCTGCGCCGTGGGCCGGCCCGGTGAAAACCGCTGGCTCGTCTGGGGCTCCGGCTTCGGACTGCGCCGACGCGGAGCGCCCGAGGAGTTCTCGACGGGGCCGTTCTTCTTCGAGTACGACGGGGGGGACTGGACCGCCTGGCTGGCCGGCATGGGAACGGCCCGCGGAACGGACGGCGGGCTCGCCGAGCTTTCCCTCGCCGCCGACCTGGACGTCCACCACCTGGCGCGGTCGGTGCTCCCCCTGGGCAGCACGGGAGCCGGCCGGGTCGAGTGCGAGGTTTTCTTCCACGGCGGGCAGGCGCCGCGGCTCTCCCTAACCGCCGAGGGGGTCGCCCTGAATCTTCCCGACGGGACGCGCCTGTCCCTGGAGGGCGTCTTGACTCTGAAGGAAGGCATCCCCCGGGCCGACTGCAGCTTCGACACGGGCGGCGGCTGGCTGGATTACGGCATCGCCGACGACGGCGGAGCGACACTGGCCGGGGAGGGTGTTGCGCTGGACGCCGCCTGGCGCGGCGGGCTGAATCTGTTCGAGGTCATCCCCCCGCTGGGGTGGCTGGATTTCGAACCGCTCATCGCCCCCCCGAGAATGGCGGTGGAGCTCCCCGACTGTTGCTGGGGCGACACGCCGCTGGGTCGGGTGGAAGGCGTCGTCCGCCGGGGGGCCGGCGGCTGGACCGCCGACCTGAACCTGGATGCGGACGGCGGCCGGGCGAAGTGCGTCTGGCGCCTGGACCCGTTCGGCGGACAGCGGATTAAAGGGAGCTTCCGGAATCTCCCCCTCGCGCTCGTCCGCGTCCTGGGGGCCGACGAGGTCGGGCTCGCGCCCACCGGCGGGCGGATGGAGGGAAGCCTGGAACTGACCCTGCGGGGGACCGTGCCGGATTCCCTGCGCCTGGACCTCACGGCGACCGGGATGGATGCGCCGCTGCCGCCGTTCCTCGTTGCCCTGTGGCGCTGGGCCGACACCGGCGCCGACACGCCCGAGCTCACCGGGGCCGGGCTCGATTTATCCTGGAACCTCCGCGGCGGTGAGCCCGGTGAAATGGCCCTCAGCTTGACCTGCCCCGACCTGCGTGTTACTTTAAGTCCCGGCAGCCGGGCGGCCTGGGCGGGCGCGTTGGATATTTCCGGGCGCCTCGAGGTGCCGCCGGGGGTGGCCCGACGGATGTCGGAGCGGGGTGTCCTGATTTTCCGCACCCCGAGCGGCTGGGGCGCCGTGCCCTTCCACCTGGGCGGGACCTGGGCCGACCCGCAGCCCCGGCTCGACCTCGTGCAGTCCCGGTTCCTGGCCGCCTCCGAGCCTCCGCCGGGGACGGTGGGCTGGTAGGGTGGGAAGTCGGTCGACCGCGCTCGGGAGGTAGGTCTCACCCTCAAGGATATATAAGCCGATTTTCCGCACGAAGCAACCTCTGGAGTCCACCCCATGCCCTTCGGGGACGAAAGCCGAGCCGCGTCGGGTAAAATGAACCTGGCGCCGGTCCTGGCCGAGGCCGTGGACATCGCCCGGGAAGCCGGGGCGCTTCTGTGCGACCTGTTCTCCAAGCCCCGCGACGTGGGGTACAAGGGGAAAATCGACCTCGTCACCGACGCCGACCGCGCCTCCGAGGAGCTGATTCTGGGGCGACTCGCCCGGGCCTTTCCCGACCACGCCGTCCTGGCCGAGGAGTCCTCCGGCGGCCGGGTCCCCCGACCCGACCCACCGCCCCGGCACCTGTGGCTGGTGGACCCCCTGGACGGCACGACCAACTACGCCCACGGGCTGCCAATCTACGCGGTTTCAATCGGCTTCCTGGTTGAGGGGGCGCCGGCGCTCGGGGTGGTGTACGACCCCTCCCGCGACGAGCTCTTCCACGGCGGGGTGGGCCTGGGCGCCTACCTGAACGACCGGCCGATTCGGGTCAGCGCCGAGGCCGACCTCGAGCGCTCCATCCTGGCCACCGGCTTTCCCTACGACCTGCGGGTCTCCCGTGACAACAACCTGGACCACTTCACCCGGTTCTGTTACGCCACCCAGGCCATCCGGCGCCTGGGGTCGGCGGCTCTCGACCTGTGCTACGTGGCCTGCGGGCGGCTCGACGGCTTCTGGGAGCTAAAGCTCCACCCGTGGGACACGGCGGCGGTTGCGGCCTTCATCAACGAGGCGGGCGGGCGGATGACCGATTACGCCGGCGGCCCCTTCGACGTCTTCGGCCTCCAGACCGTGGCCTCGAACGGTTCAATCCACGAGGCGATGCTCCGGGTCATTTCCACGGACGAACCGTAAGGAGCGACTATGCGGTGGACGGCGCTCGTTATCGTCTGGACCGCGGCTCTCCTCCTGTCGTGCGGCGGCGGCGGGGAGGAGCCTCCGGCCGGGGATGTCCTCGACCTCACCGCGCCACCGGAAGGCGGTGCCGTCGCCCCCGCCGAGGTGCCCACCGCCGAGCGGTACGCCGAGGTGTCCGAGGGCCCGCTGAACCTGCGCGAGGGGCCCACAGTGGACGCGGCGGTCATCGTCCAACTGGCCGCCCGGGCTCGGGTGGAAATCCTGAGCGAGGGGCGAGAGGAAACCATCGGGGAGGACACCGACCGCTGGTACGAGGTGCGCACCGCCGACGGAAAGCACGGCTATGTCTTCGGGGCCTTCCTTACGCTGGACGCGCCGGCGCCGGCGGAGGGGACACCCGCCCCCCCGACCACGATGGAGCTGCCGGATTCCGCGACCCCGATTCCCGGGGACCTCGGGCCGGTAGAGCTTCTGGGACTGTCCGAGGAGGCGGAGAGGGGGGGGCGGCTGGCCGAGGCCGCGGATTATCTGGCGGCGGCGCTCTCGGCCAACCCGGAGAACGTCAAGGGCTACTTCCATCTGAGCGATTTATACTTCGAGCTGGAGCGCTACGCCGACGCCGCAACCGCCCTGGAGAACTACATCGCCCGCGAGCCCGACAGTTTCTGGGGCCACAACAATCTGGGCCTGGCCTGCATCCGGGCCAGGAACTACCCCCGGGCCATCGCCGTGCTGGAGCGGGCGGTGCAGCTTCAGCCCGAGGGCCGCTCCGGTGAGTCCGGGAAAGAGGCGTTGCGGCTGGCCTATCGCAACCTCATCGCCGCCTATCAGGCCAATCGGGACACCGAAGGCGCCGAGCGGGCGCGTCAGCGGATGGACGCCCTGTAGCATGTCGAACATCGGCGAACGTTTCGCGTTCCTGCCGCGCTTCCGCAGCGAGGATATACCCGCCGCGGGGGGGCGGGTGGAGGTAGTCGGCGAGGAGGCACACCACGCGCTGCGCGTGCGGCGTCTGCGTCCCGGCGACCCCCTGGCGCTTGTCAACGGCCGGGGGACCACCGCCCGGGGTGAAATCCTCCACCTCACGGCGGGCGGATTTCTCGTCGGAATCGAAGAGACGGCGGAGCGGCTGGGCGAGCTGCCCGTAAAAATCGTCCTGTACCAGGCCCTGGTCAAGCATCGTCGCTTCGAGGAGGCCCTGTACATGGCGGTGGAGCTTGGCGTTTCCGCCGTCATACCGCTGGTTTCCGAGCGCAGCGTGGCGCGGTCGAATCCGGAGCGGCTGCCGGAGCTCATGTCGCGCTGGCACCGGGTGGCCTGGGAGGAGACGAAGCTCTGCGAACGCAGCGTGGTCCCGGCGGTGGGAGCGCCGGTGGACTTCGAAACGGCGGTCAACTGCAGCGCCTGCAATTATAAAATTATCCTCACCCCGCGCCGCGGAGCCCCGGCCGTGGACCGGCTGACGGAGAACCTCGGCGCGGCCGAGGGGGAACGCATAGCCCTGGTCGTCGGACCCGAGGGCGATTTCACCGATGAGGAGCTGGCCTACGCTCTGGACCGCGACTGCCGGGAGGCGAGCCTGGGCGACCGGCTTCTGCGGAGCGAGGTGGCGGGGGTGGCCGCCGTGACGGCAACCCTGGCCGGCCTGGGCGCCCTCGAGGAGTACAAGGGATAAACCGGGAGAGAATCCATGCCCGACTGCATCTTCTGCCGAATCGTCGCCGGGGAGATTCCCTCGACCAAGGTTTTCGAGGACGAGCGCTACTGCGCCTTCCGGGATATCAACCCCAAGTCTCCGGTGCACTTCCTGGTCATCACCCGCGAGCACATCGACGGGGTGGCCGACATGGAGGGGCGCGAGGAGCTCCTGGGCGGGCTGGTGACCACGGGGGTCCGGCTGGCCGCCGAGCTGGGGCTCGCCGAGGGCGGCTACCGGCTGGTTCTGAATCAGGGGGCCGACGGGGGGCAGAGCGTGCCCCACGTCCACCTCCACGTCCTCGGCGGGCGCGCCCTGGCCTGGCCTCCGGGGTAATGGAAAGCCTGCGCGTCATCTTTTCCCCGCCCGGCGACGCCCGGTGGAACATGGCCGTGGACGAAACCCTTCTCGCGGGGGTCATCGGGGGCGGAAGCGGTTCGACGATTCGGCTTTACTCCTGGCGGCCGCCGGGAATCAGCCTGGGGCATTTCCAGCCGGCGGGGATGGCGGACCTCGGGGCCTGCGCGCGGCGCGGAATCGAGGTTGTGCGGCGCGTCACCGGCGGCGGGGCGGTTTTCCACCACGGCGACGTGACCGCCTGCCTGGTCTGCCCGGCGGGCGTACTGGCCCGCGGTGTCCGGGAGAGCTACCGCCTCTTGTCCGGGGCCCATGCCGCGGCGCTGCGTTCGGTGGGCCTGGACGCCGAGGTGGGCGGCGAGGCCCCGCCGCTCCCCCACCGGCTGCGTCCCGGCTACGACTGCTTCGCCCGGCTCACCGAGTGCGACGTCGCCGTGGGCGGGGTGAAGGTGGCGGGTAGCGCCCAACGCCGGAAGGGCGGGGCGGTTCTCCACCACACCAGCGTCGTCTGGGAGCCGCAGCCGTCGGAACTTTTGGCCGAGTTGCTTCCCGGCGCGGCGACCCTCGGCCGTCCGGCGGCGGTGCAGGAACTCGTCCCGGGGGCCGACCGTAGGGGATTCGAGGAGCTTCTCGCCGGCGAGGTCGCCCGGGCCATCGGTCTGGAGCCGCGGGTCGGCGGGCTGACCGGTGAAGAAACGGCGGGCGCCCGGCGCCTGGCGGAGAAGAAGCGTTCGGAAACCGAGTGAAACGAGCTATGCCCCTGGCAAACAGTTTGACCGGGGCGGAGCGCCCCTTTACGTACCACTGCGAGGTTCCATGAGGTTTAAACCGGCCCTGCTCCTTTTCATACCGCTCCTCCTGTCCTGCACCGACGGTCCCCCGGTCGGGGACCAGGATTACATCGTTGCCCGCGTGGGTGACGCCACCCTGACCCGCCGCGAGGCCGGGCGCCTGCAAATCGAGGCCAAGCAGGGCAGCCTCGTGTTCCCCACGGTCGAGAGCGTGGTGGAAAGCTGGGTTCTGGACCAGCTCGCCTACCAGGAGGCCAGACGCCAGGGGATTGACAAGGAGGAGGAAATCGCCTGGACGCTGGAGCGCCAGGCAATCACGCTCCTGAGGACCGCGCTTATCAAGCGGGAGGTGCTGGACCGGCTGCCCTCGGTAACGGAGGCCCAGGCCGTCGAATTCTACGAAAAGCACAAGGAGGATTTCCGGGCCAAGGAGCCGCTGGTGTGGGTCTGGATGATTGAGCGCAACGACGAACAGAGCGCCTGGGAGGTTCTCAGCCGCCTGAATCCCGACGGCTCCAACTTCCGCGCCGAGGCCCAGCTCTGGAGCCAGGGCGTGTCCCAGCCCAAGGGCGGCGACCGGGGCTACATCGGCCAGTCGAGGCTCAAGCCCGAACTGTGGGCCGTCTGCCAGGCGATTCCGCTGGGGAAGGTCTCCGCGGTGATTCCCTACCGGCAGGGCAACATGACCCTCTACGCCATCGTTCTGGTCAAGGATAGGATTGACACGGGGGAGTTTCAGAAACCCGAGGGGGTGGGGTACGACCTGCTGAAGGAGCGGGCGTCCTCCGAGCTGTACCGTGACGCGCTCGATACATACATGGACGGCTTACGCAAGAGTACGACGGTGTACGTGGACTCCGACGCCATCGCCAAGCTGGACGCCGAGGCGGCGCGGACCGAGCAGGAAATCGAGAATCCGGTGCCAATCCTGGAGGACCGGTAAAAAAAGAACGCGGCCCCGGGCCGCGTTTTTTCATCGCCGGTCCACGGCCTCTTTCACGAGGACCCCCCGGGTCTCGCCGGCCAGAAGGCGCGGAAGAATCGTCCGGTCGCCCCGCGTCAGCGCCGCCTGCCACAGCGCCTGTCGCGGCGATTCGCCGGTGAAAGACGGAACGCCCGCCCCGCGCAGCGCGCCCGCGAGCAATTCCCGCCTCCGCCGCAACTCCCGCTCCTCCACCAGGGGCGCGTCGGCCAACGGCGTGCCGGGCTTGGGGACGAAGGGGGAAGCCGACACCGTCAGGCGCATCCGGCCGCACCTTTTTTTTATCGCCGCGGTCAGCGGACCGGCGGCACGGAGGTCGTCGTCGGTCTCCCCGGGCAGGCCGTACATCAGGTACAGCTTGAGCCCGTGCGCCCCGGCCCCCCGCGCGGCGTCGGCGGCGTCGAGGAGGTCCCCGTCGCGGAGCCCCTTGCCCAGCGCGTCGCGCAGGCCTTGTGAGCCCGCTTCGGCGGACAGGGTCAACGTCCGCTGGCCCAGCTCCACCAGAAGGCGCGCCGTCTCCCCCTTCACGAGGTCCGCCCGGAGTGAGCTGGCCGTGGCCCGCAGGCCCTTCTCCTTCAGCCACCGGAGGAGCTCCCGGAAGCCGTGCCCCTCGGCGACCGCGGCCCCGACGAGCCCCACCCGGTTCACGTCCAGGTCTCCGGTTACACGTAGAATCTGTTCCCGCAGGGCGTCGGGCTCGGCCGGTCGGAAGCCGCCCGCCGTCCAGCACACGGCGCAGAAACGGCATCTTCGGGGGCAGCCGCGCCCCAGCTCCACCAGCGCCGTCTCACCGAAGTGCCCCGCGGGGTGCACCGTTTCGCTGGCCGCGTATGAGTGTGACGTCCAGACCTTCCGTTCCCCGGTTGCGCCGAGGGCGTCCACGTGGAGGCCGAATCTATCGAAGAGTGACCAGGCCTCCGCCCTCGTCTGGGGCGGGTTTTGAAAAATCCCCTCCAGCACCGACGGCAGGGCGGTCTCGGCGTCTCCGGAGTAAACCGCGTCGAAGAAGGGCGCCAGCGGCAGCGGATTCAGGCTCGGGGCGACGCCTCCGGCGATTAACAGCGGCCCGCCCCGCTCCCCGTGCCCGGCGATGAGACCGGCGGAGCGCAGCGCGTCCAGGAGCGCCGGGTAGTCGTTCTCGAAGGAAACCGAGGCCAGCACGAGGTCGAAGGACCCGAGGGACCGGCCCCAGGCGAAGGAAACGGGCCGGCCCTCCGGCCGTTCGAGGCCGTAGAGCCGGTCGGCGGACCAGCCGGGGGCTTCGTCGGCCAGCGCCCACACGCGCTGGTGGCCCAGGTTGGCTATTCCGGATGCGTAGTCGTTGCCCCAGACGACGCAGGCGGTGAGCGGCGAGCCGGGTCGGCTCCGGCGGCCCCGTTCGTCATCCCTCAACCGGGCGGTCTCGCGTTTCATGCTCCGGCGGGCTCCTTCGCGCGCGTTCCGAGGGACCAACCTTACCACCGGCCGGTCCCGCTGACAAGAACGCCTTGCAGCCCCGCCCGTTTCGTCTTATACTGTGGTCGTCGGGTGCCGAAGGATGGTGATGCGCGGTCTGATTGTTATCTCGGTTCTCCTCTCGGCGCTCTGGGCGTCCCCTGCGCCCGCGGAGACGCAGTGGGTCGTCGTCGAGGCGTACAGCCGCGGCGATTTCGACCAGCTCGCCCCCCTGGACCTGGACGTCCTCTCGTACAACACTTCCGACGGGCTGCAGGTTCTGGCCACGGATTCGGACCTCGAGGCCCTGGCCTCCCTGGGCTACCACTGGCGGGTGGTGGACTACGATTTCTCCCGGGTGCGCTTCAGGCTCCCGGGCGACGACTCCTTCTACGGAGGCTACCGGACCGTCGACGAGATGGAGGCCGAGCTGGCCGAATTGGCCGCCGACCACCCCGACATTTTCAGCCTGTTCAGCCTGGGTCACAGCTACCTGGGCCGGGACATCTGGTGCATGAAGGTCAGCGACAACCCCACGGTGGACGAGGACGAAGGGGAAATCTTCGTTCACGGCAACACCCACGCCCGGGAGCTGATGACCCTCGAGATTCCCATGTACTTCCTCAACCGCATCGCCGACGATTACTACACCGACCCGGGGCTGGCCGCCCTCATCGATACCCACGAGTTGTTCGTCGTCCCCACTCTCAACCCCGACGGCCACGTCTACGTCGAAGAGCACAGCGACGGGAGCCCCGGCAGTTGGTGGCGAAAGAACATGCGGCCACCAGACGGCGTGGACCTGAACCGCAACTACGGCTACAACTGGGGCTACGACAATCACGGCTCCAGCCCCAACCCCTTCTCGGAGCTCTACCGCGGCACCGCCCCCTTCAGCGAACCGGAGACGCTGGCGGTCCACGACTTCTTCCTGGGGCGGCAGTTCCAGTTCGCCGTCAGCTACCACAGCTTCGGCGAGCTCATCATGTTCCCCTGGGGGTACGCCAACGAGCCGACCCCCGACGATACGACCCTGCGCGCGTACGGCAACGCGATGAACGCCGTCATCACGGAGCAGGGGCACTCGCCGTACGAAGTCGGGCGCCCCGGGGAGCTCCTCTACCCGGTGAACGGCGAATTCGACGACTGGTCGTACGGCGGGGACAACTACACCGGCGGGACATTCCCCGGCGGGGCCTTCGGCTTTTCCTTCGAGGTGAACTCGGAGGAGGACGGGGGCTTTGCGCCGCCGCCCGAGCTCATCGAGCCGACCTGTGAGCTTCACTGGCCGGTGTTTCTGTGGATGCTGGAGAATGGGACCGACAACCCCTCGGGATTCATCACCGACCTGGCGGCCGTGCCGGTGGACGACGGCGTGAGGGTAAGCTTCAGCGTCTGCGGCTGCTCGGTAGTCTACTTTCTTATAATGCGCGAGGAGTCCGACGGGTGGCGGCCTCTGTTCGAGAGGCCCCTCGAGGCTTACACCAACACGGTGTACTACGACCTGGACGTGGAGCCCGGAGGAACCTACCGCTATCGGGTGGACTTGCTGGACCGGTACGGCGGCACGGTGAGCTTCGGCCCCGTGGAGGTCACGGTGCCCCTGGGCGGCGGGCGGGTGGTGGAGCTGCGCAACGCCTTCCCCAACCCGGCCGCGGACGGGACCACTTTCTCCTACTACCTGCCCGAGGACGGCGAGGTCGAGCTGGCGATGTTCGACGCCGCCGGTCGCCGGGTGGCCGTCCTGGCCGACGGATTCGAGACCGCCGGGGAGCACGCGGTATCCTGGGACACCTCCGGCCACGCGCCGGGGGTCTACCTCTTCCGCCTGACCGCGGGCGGCGACTCCGTTGTCCGCCGCTTCGTCGTCAGCCGGTGAGGTGTTGGGTGAGCGTCTATATGTAGGGCGGGGAATCCTTTCCCCGCCGTTTTGTGCGTGCGACGACATAGGGCGGCCTCGTGGGATGTATCCCCTGCGGGCCACCGCGTATTGCGATGCCGTAGGGGCGGACCTTCAGGTCGGCCCCTACGAGGTTGTATTCGAACGGGCGACCGTGGACGGTCGCC
>CAYTCV010000017.1:0-4673 GCA_964436465.1 uncultured bacterium | reverse complement strand
GGACGAAATCGGTCTCGGCGTCGAGGATGACCAGGGCGTAGTAGTCCTCGAAGTACTGGTCGGGGTTCCAGGAGCCCACGTCGTAGTCCGTGTCCTTGTCGCTCTCCTCGAAGAAGTACACGGCGGCGATGTCGCTGTCGTAGTAGTCCGAGTAAAATACGGCCACGATGTAGTCGTAGGCTTCCAGGGGGTCGGGGCTGCCCTCCATCTCGTCGCAGGCAGCGGCCATCCAATCCTCGACGTCCTCGTTGGAGTAATCGTCCAGCTCTTGGGTCACCACGGGCGGCGGGCCCTCCCCGGAGTCGGAGTGTCCGTCGTCGTGGACCAGGACGCCGTAGCCCTCGCTGTCGTCGTCGGCGGTGTAGAACAGGCCCCAGACCGGGTTGTCCGGCGCCTCGTCGAGCTCGCCGTTCTCGTCCACCCACAGGCCGAAGATAGCCGTGAGTTTGTGGGCCGGATTCCAGGCGTCGGCCAGCTCGTCGGCCTTGGCCAGCGCCCAGGTGAGAGTCTTCGCTGTCCCGTCGTCACCGTCGGTCACGGTGGTGCACCCGGCGAGGAGAACGACCGCCGCCAGGACCAAGATTAATGCCAGACCTTTCACTCTCACTTCGCCCCTCCTCGTGTTAGGTTTTTCCGGTCACTCGATGTTGTACCGCTTGCGCTTCTCCAGCAGGGTTTTGCGGTTGATGCCCAGAATCTGCGCGGCCTCGGCCTTGTGGCCGCTGGTCCGGGCCAGGACCGCCTTGATGTATTCCCGCTCCAACTCGTCCAGGGAGAGCCCCTGGGCCACGGCGTGTCCCAGGAAGCCGTCCTCGGCGGCCAGGATGGTGTCCGGGAGGTTCTCCAGGGTGACGTTGACCTTCTCGCCGTCGGTGAGCACCACCATGCGCTCGATGAGGTTCTCCAACTCGCGGACGTTCCCGGGCCAGGGGTAGCGCTCCAGGGCCTCGACCGCTCCCTGGGAGATGCCCTCCAGCCGGCGACCGTACCGCTGGCAGGTCCGCTCCAGAAGCGCCTTGGTGATGAGGATGACGTCCCCCTCGCGCTCCCGCAGGGGCGGCAGGGTGATGGGCACCACGTTGAGGCGGTAGAACAGGTCGCGGCGGAAGCGCCCCTCCTCCATCTCCTTCTCCAGGTCGCGGTTGGTGGAGGCCACTATGCGGATGTTCACCTCGCGGACCTGGTTCTCGCCCAGGCGCTCGAAGCGGTGCTCCTGGATGAGCCGCAGGACCTTGGCCTGGAGCGGCAGGTCCAGCTCGGAGATTTCGTCGAGGAAGAGGGTTCCGCCTTCGGCGTTCTCGACGCGGCCCGGCTTGTCGCGGTGGGCTCCGGTGAACGCCCCCTTCTTGTAGCCGAAGAGCTCGCTCTCCAGGAGCCCTTCGGGCAGGGCGGTGCAGTCGATTTTGATGAAGGGTCCGTCCCGGCGCTTGGAGTTGTAGTGGATGGCCTTGGCCGCCAGGTCTTTTCCGGTTCCGTTCTCCCCCCGGATGAGCACCGTGGAGTCCACGTCGGCCACCTTGGCGATGAGCTTGAAGACGTCCTGCATCTTCCGGGAGGTGCCGATGATGGTCTCGAAGGTGTAGCGGTCGGCCAGCTCGCCTTTCAGCTCCCGGTTTTCGCGCAGGAGCTTGCGCTTTTCCAGGGCGCGCTCGATTTGGACCAGGACCTCGTCGCGCTTGATGGGCTTGGAGAGGTAGTCCTCGGCGCCGCGGCGCATCGCCTCCACCGCCGTCTCCACGCTCCCCTGTCCGGTCATCATGATTACCGGAAGGTCCGTGTCCACGTTCTTGGCCTCCTGGAGGAAGGTGAGGCCGTCCATTCCGGGCATGACCAGGTCGGTGAAGACCACGTCGATGTCCTCTACGCGGATGATGTCCAGCGCCTCGGCGCCCTGCGTGGCGGTAACCGGCTCGTAGCCGCCCTTTTTGATAATAGCGGATAGAAGGGCCAGGGTCGGCTGGTGGTCGTCTATGATGAGGATTTTCATGGTTCCCCCGTGGCGGTTCGTAACATCACGGTAATAATGTAACACAAGGGTGGAATTGTATCTACTCACCTTTTTTATAAATAAAAAAAAGGGCGGACCGGCCGGTCCGCCCGTTGCCTCGATGCAATTTATTTTCAGCCCTTGATTTCGTAGCGCCAGCCGAAGGGGTCCGGCCGGGCCGCCGTCTGGATACCTACCAGCTCATCGTAGAGCTTCTGCCAGCGCGCGTCGAAGGGGAACGTCCAGCTCTTCTCGGGCCCGACGATTTCCTGGACCCAGACGAGCACCGCGGCGGTGCCGCAGCAGGCGGCGGCGTCGAGCTCGTCCAGCTCCGTCAGCGGGATTTTCCGCGTCTCGGTGGGCCACTTGAAGACCTTCTCCGCGATTTCCATGATGGAGCGGCGGGTGATGGAGGGGAGGATGGAGTGCGATTCGGGGGTGATGAGCGCCTGCCCCTTGAGGCCGAGGAAATTGGCCGCCCCGATTTCCTCGATGTAGGTGTGCTCCGCGGGGTCGAGGTACAGCGCCTCGGCGAAGCCGTGGCCCTTGGCCTCGTGTCCGGCGATGAAGCTGGCCGCGTAGTTACCGCCGGCCTTGATGTGCCCCGTGCCCCGGGGCGCCGCCCGGTCGTGCTCCGACACCCGGAAGCGCTTGCCCTGGTCGGGTCCGAAACCGCCTTTGAAGTACGGCCCCACCGGGGTGACGAAGATGCGGAAGACGTAACTTTTGGCCGGCTTGACGCCCACGTTGTCCCCGACGCCCAGGTAAAAGGGTCTCACGTAGAGCGCCGCCCCGGAACCATGGGGCGGCACGTAGGGCAGGTTGGCCAGCGTGACCTCCTCGATGCCCCGGATGAAGAGGTCCTCGGGTATCGGCGGGGCCTGGAGATACCGCGCTCCGTCGTTCATCCGTCGGGCGTTCTCCAGGGGGCGGAAGGCGTACACCTTGCCGTCGGAGCCGGTCTGAACCTTCATCCCCTCGAAGAGTTCCTGGCCGTAGTGCAGCGCCTGGCTGCCCTCGGGCAGGTGCATCACGTTGTCCTCGACGACCCCCCGTGTCCGCCAGATGCCGTGCTCGAACACCGCCTCGAAGCGGTAGGGGCAGCGAAGGTAGTCGAAGCCGAGGTTCGAGAAATCGAGCTCCGCGGTTTTACCGCCGTTGGTGAAGTAGTAGCGTGGTTTGTCCATCCCATCTCCCGTTACGTTGACGTTGGGAACGACCAACCTCGGCATGATAAACGATTCGTGCCAAGGTGACAACCCCGGCCACCGCGCGGGAAAAATTTGGAATAAAGAACGAAATATGGTACAATCTGCAATTACTTGGTTGGAACTAATCGCGAAACCGTGGAGCGGAAAACGTAAATTGCCAATCGGTCGCCGTCCGGCATAACGATTCCCGACCGCGCCATAGCTTTCATCGTCGCTCGGTGTATGCTTGGGGAGTCGGCGGGATGGCGGAGTGGGTGGAATCCGCGCGAGAAAGCGAAACCGAGGCCGAGGATTTATCCCGGGTGAGATGTGTTTTCCGGATATGATTTAATCCGGTAATGGCAAGAAGTTACAAAAAAACTTGACATTTATACGACTCCCGGTTAGCATCACGGTGCAGTCTAATCAAGCCAGACGTGCGTAGAGGGTCCTATCTTAAGGTAAAACAAGGCTTTTACTTCACTTGTGAAGTTCCGAGGTCAGGATTCTATTGGAGTGTCCTGACGTAATTCCAGCCGAGCAAACCCAGATCCCTTTAGACCGGAGGTGGTGTCAAGAATGCGGAAATCGACCATGAGGTGGCTGGTTCTCGCCTTCGCCTTCGCCATCCTTGCCATCGTTCCCTTCATTACCAGCTGCGGTTACTCCGATGCTGAGCTGAAGGAGTACGACGTCGCAAAAGCTGGCAAGGTGAGCGCTGACAAGAGGCTGAACGCTGCTCAGGATGAGAATGAAAGCCTCAAGGCCAGAATCGAGCAGAAGGAAGCGGAGCTCGAGAGGGCTAAAGAGAACCTCGCTGAGAAGAAGGCCGCGTACGAGGAATGGGAGGCTTCCCGCTAGAACCGGGGAGTCCCGACCTCACGAAGTTAACCGAAAACAAACAAGCAAATAGAGGAAGGGGGCGGTAAGTCCTTATGAAGAAATTCTTCCCGATCCTCCTGGTTATCCTCTTCGTTCTCCCGGCCTTCGCTCAGGATGAAGTAGACCTCTCCGACGCGGAGAGGGATCGCATCAAGGCCGAACTCGATGCCGACGAAGAGGGGACCGGACTGAGCCGTGACGAGCTCGTCGAGAAATACAACGGCGAGGCTGCAGACCTGAACGGCCAAGCGGAACCCATTGAGGCCGAGAACGAGACGCTTCGCGCTCGTTTGAACGACCTCGAGAAGCAGATTCAAGACGTCAACGCCGAAGCCCGCAAATACGACATCCCCGTAGAGCCGCCGAAGAAGTACGACACCTACGTCGTAGTCGACGGTGACTGCCTCTGGATGATAGCCGAGAACGTATGGGGTTGGCAGCGTTGCGCCGAGTGGCCGCGGATTTATGAGGTTAATAAGGACCTCATCAAGGACCCGGACCTCATCTATCCCGGCTGGAGCCTGAACATCCCCCTCGACTGATTCTTCCTTGATAAAAAAGGGGCCCGAAAGGGCCCTTTTTTGTGGGGAGATAGTTCGGGCTGGAGGAATCCA
>CAYTCV010000016.1:26049-31233 GCA_964436465.1 uncultured bacterium | reverse complement strand
GGGCGTTCGTAATTCGCGGGGGACCGACATCGCCGCCGCGTGCGGGCAACTGATGCTGAAAAAAGAAAACGACGGCTCGCGGGGATGACCGTTTGATTTGAATCTACTACCACGAAACTTCCTTCAGCGCCAACACAGGAGAAGCGAGGATATGGAACCCAAGCGGGTGCTTATCATCGGCGCGGGAGTAGCCGGCCTCTCGGCGGGCTGCTACCTGCGGATGAACGGCTACGGAACGCAAATCTTTGAGCTGCACGACAAACCCGGCGGCCTGTGCACCTCCTGGAAGCGCAAGGGGTACACCGTCGACGGCTGCATCCACTGGCTGGTGGGCACGGCGCCCAGCTCGCCCTTCTACCGCATCTGGCGGGAGCTGGGGGCCATCCAGGGCCGCGAAATCGTCTACTACGACGAGTTCGTCCGCTACGAGCTGCCCGACGGACGGACGGTCCGGTTCCACGTCGACCCCGACCTGCTGGCGGCGGGGCTGAAGGAAATCGCGCCGGAGGACGCGAAGGCCATCGACGCCCTAGCCGCGGTCATCCGTAAAACCGCCAACATGAAGCAGCGGGAGGAAGACATTCTCGTGCCGCCCGAGCTGCGGGGTCCCTTCAACGGGCTCGGCGGCCTGTTCCGTATGCTGCCGCTGATGGGAACCCTCGGCCCCCTGTTCAAGCTCGACCAGCAGGCCTACGCCGCGAGATTCACCAATCCCGGATTGCGCGAGGCGCTGACGGAGATTTTCCCGAAGGGCATCACGGCCCTCGGCCTGCCGATGACCCTGGCGGGGATGCACCAGCGCAGCACGGGGTATCCCGTCGGCGGCTCGCTGGAGTTCGCCCGGGCCATCGAGAAGCGCTACACGGGCCTGGACGGAGAAATCGCCTACAACAGCCGGGTGGCGGAAATTCTCGTCGAGAACGACACCGCGGTCGGCGTGCGGCTGGAGGACGGCACCGAGCACCGGGCCGATTACGTGGTGAGCGCCGCCGACGGTCACGCGACCCTCTTCGACCTCCTCGGCGGTAAACACATGAGCGACGAGCAGCGGCGCTACTTCGAGGAGATACCCATCTTCGACCCGCTGGTCTTCGTCGCATTCGGGGTGAAGCGGACCTTCGACGAGCTTCCGCCGCTGACCAGCGGCATCATCTTCCGGCCGAACGAGCCGCTGGAGGTGGCCGGCCGCACCTTCGGGCACCTCAACGTCGTCGTCGAGAACTTCGACCCCACCCTGGCGCCCGCGGGCTCGACGGTCATCAAGGTGATGTTCGGCTCGGACTACGAGTGGTGGAAGGCCCGGGCCGCCGACCGCGCGGCCTACGACGAGACGAAGGAGGAAATCGCCCACGCGGTTCTGGCGCGCCTCGAGGAGCGCTTCCCCGGCATAGGCGCCCAGGTCGAGATGACCGACGTCGCCACCCCGCTGACCTTCGAGCGCTACACCGGCAACTGGCAAGGCGGGATGGAGGGCTGGATGATGACCCCCGGGAGCCTGCGGTTGAAGATGAAGCGGACCGTCCCGGGGCTGAAGAACTTCCGCATGGTCGGCCAGTGGGTTTCGCCGGGAGGCGGCCTGCCGCCGGCGGGCTCTGACGGCCGGCACCTGGCGATGATTCTGTGCAAACAGGACGGCATCGAATTCCACGCCGAGGAGCCGTGAGGCCGACGAGCGCCGCCTTGTCCCGGCCGCGCCGAACGGGTATAATTTAGTCCGATGAGCCGCAACCAGTCGGAGGATTCCCGTGGACTTCACCCTCACCGCCGAACAGGTCCGGTACCGCAACCTCATCCGCCGCTTCGCCCAGGAGCGCATCGAGCCCATCGCGCGGCGTCTCGACGAGGAGGGGCTCTATCCGAGCCAAATCGTGGAGGAGATGCGCCAGCTCGGCCTGTACGGGCTGACGCTGCCCCAGGAGTACGGCGGTTCCGGGGTGGACTCGGTGACCTACTGCCTGGCCCTGGAGGAACTGGCGAAGGCGGCGGCCGGTGTGGCGGTCATCTTCGCCGTCCAGAACTCCATCGGCGCCTTCACCATAGACGAGTACGGCACCCCGGAGCAGAAGGGGGAAATTCTGCCGAAGATGGCGACGGGGGAAATCCTCACCAGCCTGGCGCTCACCGAGGAGTCCGCCGGCTCCGACGCCGGCAACGTCCAGACCACGGCCGTCCGCGACGGCGAGTTCTACGTCCTCAACGGCAAGAAGCGCTTCATCACCAACGGCAAGTACGCCAACCTGCACCTGGTGGTGGCGCTGACCAATCCCGGCCGCGGCAAGAAGGGCCTGTCCTGCATTCTGGTGCCGTCGAACACGCCGGGATTTTCGGTCTCCAAGACCATGAATCCCATGGGCCAGCGGTGTAGCGACAACGCCGAGCTGGAGTTCGACAACTGCCGCGTGCCGGCGGCGAACCTGGTGGGGAGGGAGAATCACGGACTGGGAATAGTGCTGCGGGCCTTCGACGGCGGGCGGTTCAGCGTGGCGGCCATCGCCCTGGGCTGCGCCCAGGCGGCCTTCGAGAAGTCTCTCACCTACGCCCAGAAGCGGGTCCAGTTCGGCCAGGCCATCATCGGCTTCCAATCCATCGAGTTCATGCTGGCCGAGATGGGGACGCAGCTCGAGGCGGCCCGCCTCATGATTCACCGCGCCGCCTCTCTCAAGGACCGCGGGCTGCCCTACACCAAAGAATCGTCCATGGCGAAGCTCTTCGCCACCGAGGCGGCCGAGATGGTCTGCCATCGTGCGATTCAAATCCTGGGCGGCGCCGGATATATGCGGGAGAACGACGTCGAGCGATACTACCGCGACCAGCGTGTCTGCCAGATTTACGAGGGAACGAACCAGATTCAACGCTGGATAGTGGCCATCCACCTCATCAAGGAGTTCGGCGCCAAATGACCCGGGGGGTGTGAATCGCCGACCGTTTACCGTCTTATCAAAAGGGCCGCCACTTTGACGGCCCTTATCGCACACTCGACTGGAATACCGGTCGGGGGTTTACTCCGGCTTGCTCAAACCCGCCATCTTGTCGAATTCCACTCCCTTGTCCGGGTCCAGCCCGTGGATGAGGACGCTGACCGCGGCGGCGTGGGCGGGGTCATCCGCCACTGTATCGAAGTACTCCTCGACCTGGTCCGCGGTCACCCCGTAATCGGGATAAATCGCCAGAGCCGCCGGCGAGTTGGGCTCCTCGGGGTAGATTTTCACGAAGAGCTCGGCCAGGAGCTCGTCGGTCATCTGCACCTCGGCGTCGGAGCCCTCGACGTAGGGAACGTTGCCCAGGTCTTCCGGGGTCGGGCCCATGCCGCCTTCGGGCACGATGAGGAAGGTGAACGCCAGCGCTGCGTTCTCGTCCTTGGCCTTCAGGGCCTCGTACAGTTTCTGCACCCGCCCCTCGTCCGCGGAGAGCTCCTTGACGTAGGCGTCCAGGTCATCCTCGGTCCAGCCGTAGGAATCCATGACCTTCTCCTGGGCCGTGTCGTCGGCGGCGGCCGAGTACTCGACCCAGAAATCGGCGAAGCTCTCGTCGTTGAGCTCCTTGCCGCAGCCGGTGAAGCCGACGAGGAATGCGGCCAAAACCGCAATCAATAGAATATTGCGCATCTGAAACCTCCGAACGGTTTTTGTGAGTCGGCCTTTTTCTACAGGATGGAATCGCACCCTTCAAAGGAAGAGGATACTCCCCCAAGCCCGCCGTTGTCAACCATCGCGGCGTATGCGTCCCGGCGGCCCGCGGCGGAGTCAATCCTCCTGCGCCGGGAATGGCGTATATGAGGGGCGGATTTCCAGACCCGTCCTCCCCCCACCCCAGCCCTCCTAAAGGGGAGAAGGAGGCTGCGGTAATCCCTGCCGGTAACTGACGACGCGAATTAAAAAAGGCGGCCCTTCAGGCCGCCCTTCGGTTCGGACACTCACGGATGTTTAGAACTCGATATCCGCCAGACCGATTTCGAGCACCTTACCGGCGAGGGCCAGCCCGGCACCGAGGTCCTTCGTGGTGATTTCCTCGGATATCTTCTGGGACCGGTCCTCATCGTTGAGCATGTCTTTGATGAAAGCGTCGATATCGTCGGGGGTGAGGTCGTATTCCTTGAGCGCCTCGGCATAAGCCGCCTCGTCGTCCAGCTTGTCGTAGGTCTTGAGCCAGACATCGACGAACTTGGCGTCGTCTATCTTCGCCCCGCCGCAGCCGACGAAGGTCAGGACGACCGCGGTGATGAAGAGAGCCGTAAGGAGCTTGCGCATTAAGTATCCTCCAGGTTTGGACTGTTAGGGGGATTCAGGTCTCCAGGTATGTGAATGTGTAACTTGCACCCGTTTACTTCTATAGTGTTGAGGATTATATCGGTCCCCGGTATAAAAGACAAGGCCGTTTTTCACCCTTGTAGAAAAGAGTGAAGGGAGACACAACATTATGCTGCATCTCCCTCCGGATTGATGAACCGGAACAGGACGTAATCCGTGGAGCGTTACTCGGCGTCCGGAGCCTTATCGGCTTCCTCTTCGGCCGTAACCTCTTTGCCCACATCCTCTATGGCCGTGCCGACTTCACCCATGGCGCTTTCCAGCTCCGTGCCCACTCCCTCAAGCTCCGTGCCGAGGTCCGTACCGAGGTCCCCGAGACCTTCCATGAGGCTGCCGAAGGCCCGGTCGGGGAAGAGGGTCAGCTCCAGCGCGAAGCCTGCGTCCTCGTTCTTCTCGTTGATGGATTCGATGAGCTTGTCCGCACGCGGTTCGTCGGCCTTCAGCTCCTCGAAGTACTTGTCCATGTCCTCATCGGTCCAGCCGTAGTCATCGGCCAGCTTCTGAGCATCCGCCTCGGTCTCGACCTTGAAGGCCTCGAGCCAGAACGCCGCGAAGTTTTCGTCGTTGAGTTCCTTGCCGCAGCCGGTAAAGAAAAGACCGACAGCGAGAACAATGGTGAGGAGTAGGATTTTCCTCATGCGCACCCTCCAGGTTGGGCCGGCTGTGCCGGCTGGGTAAACATGCTTCGATAGGATTCTACCCTAGCATGGTACGTTCTGCAAGAAAAAATGACAACGCCTTGCTTATCGCGCGCCTTTTCAAGAAGATACGAGCCGCCTTCCGGCGCGTCCCCGGTGCCTCACCGGTGAGCGGAGCTCGGCCTATTCCTTCTCCTCGGGAAGCCCTTCCGCCTCGGCGGTTCCGTCTTCTTCATCCT
>CAYTCV010000016.1:19670-25949 GCA_964436465.1 uncultured bacterium | reverse complement strand
TCTTCAACCGGTTCGGTGACCTCCTCGGGCTTTTCCGCGGCTGCCTTTTCCTCGGGCTCCGATTCCGCAACCTCTTCGGATTTTTCCACCTCGACGGCCGGCTTCTCACCGGAGACGGTCGGCTCGAAGTCCTCGTCGTCCGGCGTGGGCTCGGGCTCCCGCTCGGAAAGGGAACCGGCCTCCTGATGCTTGATGAGCCGCTGCATCACCGGGTCGTCCTCGGGGCCTATTCCCATATCGGCGTTGTAGGCCTTGAGGGACAGGTTGACCTTGCGCTCCTCCCGGTTGATGTTGATGACCTTGCAGGTCAGGTGCTCGCCGACGTCCAGTATGTCCTCCACGTTGGGGACGTGGGCGTCCACGATTTCGGAGATGTGCAGCAGGGCCTCTATGCCGTTGGAGAGCTCGATGATGGCGCCGAAGCGGGCCATCCGGACGACGGTCCCCTCCACGTAGGCGCCCTCGAAGATGTAGTCCTCGATGTGCTCCCAGGGGTCCTCGGTGAGCTGCTTCATCCCCAGGGAGATGCGCCGGTTCTCGGTGTCGACGTTGAGGACCACGACCTCGATTTCGTCGCCCTTGCCGACGATTTCCGAGGGGTGCCGCACCCGGCGGACCCAGCTCATGTCGCTGATGTGCACCAGGCCGTCTATGCCCTCGTCCACCTCGACGAAGGCCCCGAAATCGGTGATGTTGCGCACGCGGCCCACCAGGCGGGTGCCGCGGGGGAAATGCTCGGCGATGGTCTCCCAGGGGTCCTCCTCGGTCTGCTTGAGGCCGAGGCTGATGCGCTGCTTCTCGGTGTCCAGGTTCAGCACCTTGGCGTTGACCAGCTCGCCGATGGTGAGCATCTGGGACGGGTGGCGGATGCGCTGGGTCCAGCTCATCTCGGAGATGTGAATCAGGCCCTCTATTCCGTCCTCGATTTCGACGAAGGCGCCGTAATCGGTCATGTTGACGACCTTCCCCCGGATGATGGTCCCCTCGGAGTACTTCTGGGCCGCGTCCTTCCAGGGGTGGGGGGTGAGCTGCTTGAGGCCGAGAGAGACCCGCTCGCGCTCGCGGTCGAAGTTCAGAACCAGAATCTTCACCTTGTCCCCGATTTGGAGGATTTCGCCGGGATGGCTGATTCGGCCCCAGCTCATGTCGGTGATGTGCAACAGGCCGTCGATGCCGCCGAGGTCGATGAAGGCTCCGAAATCGGTGATGTTCTTGACCTCGCCCTCGCGAATCTGACCCTCTTCCAGCTCGGAGACCAGCGTTTCCTTCAGCTTCTCGCGACGCTCCTGGAGCACCACCTTCCGCGAGAGGACGATGTTGCGTCGCCGGCGGTTGATTTTCAGAATCCGCATCTCGAGCTCCCGGCCGACGAGGGATTCGAGGTCGCGCACCGGCCTCAGAGCCACCTGGCTCGCGGGGAGGAATCCCCGGGCGCCGATGTCCACCTCCAGGCCGCCTTTGATGCGGGCCACCACCTTGCCCTTGATGACCTCTTCGTCCTCGAAGGCGGTCCGGATTTTTTCCCAGGTCCGGGCAAAGTCCGCCTTCTCCTTCGACAGGACGATGATACCGTCCTGGTCTTCTTTTTTCTCCAGGTAAACGTCCACCTCGTCGCCGACTTCAATCTGGGCGTCGGGACCGAACTCCTTCCGGTCGATGGGGCCTTCGGACTTGTAGCCCACGTCCACCAGAATCTCGTCGCCGGAGATGCCGACGACCACGCCGCGGACAACCTCGCCTTCCCTCAGGTCGGCCAGTGTGTCCTCGTACGCCGCCATGAGGTCGTCCATGGTGGCGCCGTCAGCATCCGTGATGACAGGCTCTGCGGCTTCACCGGGAGCGGGCTCATCCTCGGCGGACGGGGGCGGGGTCTTTTTCGTCTTCCGGCGCGGGCTTTTCTCGGGGTGGGTTTTGCCTTCGGCCGCAGATACCTCGGCTGCGGGTTCCCGGGTCTCTTCGGCATCCGGAGCGGGCTCGGGGCCTTCCTCCGGTTGCTCCTCGCGGGGCGTCTCCTCGGAATTAGCCTCGGGCGCGTCGTCCGCGGGAGACTCCTCGGGTTGAAGGTTTTCGTCTTCGGTTGTAAACATCGGTTTCCTCATGGCGGCGCGGCCCGCCGTACGACGTGCTGCACCACTGCACCGGGAACGTAAAATCCCCGATGGGTTTCGGCCGGGGGGGCCTGGGGTACGAAAACCACCGGCGTCTCGCCGATGTAGAGGTTGGACCTTAGCATAAAGCGGGGGTCGAATTAAAGGAAAAAAAAGTGCGGCTCGTCTCCCCCAGGAGGTAAAAAATTCCCCACTATATATAATTAACGATTAATCGCGTGTTGGCAATGGTTTGAGCGCGCATTCCTTTCTCAAAGCATCGGAGTCCTATTCACCGGCGGCGCGGGGGTGAATGACCCGCAATTAATTTTTTTTAAAGAAATTGCATTTTTTTATTGACATGGATTTTACCAGCCACTACCATCCAACTGTGGGGATAAGTGGGGAGAAATGGGTGAACGTCCCTCGAAACGACTTCCACCGAATCCCCCGGAGAATCAACTGAACAACCCCTCTCGGCGGTTTGTAATGTACCTCGGTCGATACTCCTACAACCTGGACGACAAGGGCCGCCTGGCGATTCCGGCCAAGCTGCGCGCCGGCGGCGAGGAGGAGGACTGGGTCCTGGCCCAGGGGCTCGACCACTGCCTCTTCCTCTACCCCAAGGGCGAGTGGGGCGAGGTCTCGACGCGAATCCAGGCCCTGGCCGCGAACCGGTCGGCCGCGCGCCGCTTCGCCCGCATACTCTTCGCCGGCGCGGTCGAGGTCTCCCTGGACCGTCAGGGTCGGGTGAACATCCCGGCGCACCTGCGCCAATGGGCGGCTCTGGAGCGCGAAGCCGTAGTCATCGGGGTGGGCCGCCGAATTGAAATCTGGGATAGGCAGAGTTGGCAGGATTACACCGCCACCGCCGATTACGAGGAGGCCGCGGAGAAACTGGCCGATTTGGAGTTTTAGGGACTGGTGTCGTCAACAACCCTCAGCCCCGAGATAATGCCCCGACGCCACACTCCGGTGATGGTGGCCGAGGTGCTCTCGCTCCTGGTCACCGACCCGGAGGGACGCTACCTCGACGCCACGCTCGGCCGCGGGGGACACGCCGGGGCGATTCTGGACTACCGCCCTGGGGTGACCGTCCTGGGCTGCGACCGCGACCCCGACGCCCTGGCCCGGGTGAAGAACGAGCTTCTCCCCCGCTTCGGAAACCGGCTCGAACTCGAGCTCCTCCCCTTCAGCCGCCTGCACAGTCTGCCCGGTGGCTTCTCCGGAATCCTGTTCGACCTCGGGTTGTCCACGGAGCAGCTGTCCGACCCCGGACGGGGATTCAGCTTCAATCTGGACGGGCCCCTGGACATGCGGATGGACCCGACCCAGGGCTCCCGGGCGGCGGACCTGGTCAACGGCCTCCCCGAGAGGGAATTGGAGGAAATCATCCGCCTCTACGGCGACGAGCGGAGAGCGCGCCGGGCGGCCCGAGCCATCGTGGAGGCCCGGCCGCTGGAGACCACCCGTGAGTTGGCGCAGGTCGTCCGCCGCGCCGTGGGGCCCTCGGGAGGAATTGACCCCGCCACGCGGACCTTCCAGGCCCTGCGCATGGCGGTGAACGGTGAGACCGGGGAGCTCGAACGGGGGCTGGAGGCGGCCGTATCACTGTTGAGACCGGGCGGCAGGCTCGTCGCAATCTCCTATCACTCCGGCGAGGACCGAATAGTAAAGCTCTTTTTACAGCGGATGAGCGGTCGGTGCATCTGCCCCCCGGGGACGCCGGTCTGCCGGTGCGACCCGGTGAACGCCCTCGTCATCATCAGTAAAAAACCGCTCCAGCCATCACTAGACGAGGTCAAGCTCAATCCAAGGGCCCGCTCCGCCAAGCTCCGGGCGGCGGAGATTCGCAACCACGTCACCCAACGGGACGCAGACCCCGGTAATGAATGAAGAACGCACGACTGAAATTCTGGTTCGTGGTCATCCTGACCGCCGGTGTCCTGGGAGGGCTCTTCCTGTTCCTCAACGACCGCCTGTACGTCCTGCGGATGGAGGCGGACGACCTGCGCGAAGAGGCGGTCGCCCAGGAGGAAATCGCGCGCCAGCTCCAGGAGGACTGGATGCTCTCCACCGCGCCCGAGAACCTGCAATCCCTGGCGGCCGAGAGACTGAAGCTCGACGTTCCCGCCGAGCTCGAAACCGTAACCGTGTATTGAAACAATGAACCAATTTCGACCAATCCATGATAGCGATGGAACCGCCCGCAAGCGGCTGCGCGTCGTATTCATCCTGATGGGCGTGGCGCTGGTCGTAATCAGCGGTCGCCTGGTCCAGCTCCAGCTCGTCCGCGGCGCGGAGCTTTCCGAGAAGGCCCGCGGCCAGCAGGTGACCCGGGTACCCCTGGTGGGCCTCCGGGGAACCATCTACGACCGGAACGGCATCCCGCTGGCCCTGGACCGGGAAGCGCCCACCGCCTTCGCCGCTCCCAACGAAATCAAGCCCGAGGATAAGGGGCGCGTAGCCGATGAACTGGCAAGGATTTTGGGGCTCCCCGCCCAGGACACGCGCCGGCTGCTCGAACGGGACTCCTACTTCGTGTGGCTCTCCCGGCACCTCGACGCCGAGGCCGCCGACAGCCTGCGCCGGGCGTCCCTCCCCGGGGTGTACGTGAGACAGGAGCCCTCCCGGCTCTACCCGCTCGGACGCACCGCGGCCCACATTCTGGGCTTCGTGGGGGTGGACCACCAGGGGCTGGAGGGGATGGAGCTCGCCTACGACGGCCACCTCTCCGGGGAGCCGGGGTGGACGCTGAAGGTCCGGGACGCCCTCGGGCGCCCACTGTACGCCCTGGACGAACCGAACGGAGCGAGCGACGCCTTCGGCGAAACCCAGCAGCCGCCGCAGTCCGGCGAAGACCTGCGCCTGACCATCGACTCCCGGTTCCAGCACATCGTGGACCGCGAGCTGGCCTACGCCGTGGAGCGCTCGAACGGCCGAAGCGGCATGGCCGTGATGCTGGACCCCGACACCGGCGAGGTGCTGGCCCTTTCCAACTACCCGTTCTTCGACCCGAATAATTTCGGCGAGTACCCGTCCTGGGTCCGGCGCAACCGCATCGTGACCGACGTGTACGAGCCGGGCAGCACGTTCAAGGTTTTCACTCTGGCCGCCGCTCTGGAGGAGGGGCTGGTCACGCCCCAGACGGTTTTCGACACACCCCCCGAAACCTACGTGACCGGTCGGCGAATCCGGGACAGCCTGCCCCACGACCCCCAGCTGACCGCGACCCAAATCATCGAGCGGTCCTCCAACGTGGGAATACTCCAAATCGGCCTGAAGGTAGGGCGGGAGAAGCTCCACGATTACCTGGGACGATTCGGGTTCGGCTCGGTCACCGGATTGGAGTTCCCGGGAGAGGTCCGGGGAATCCTCCGGCCGGCTTCGGAGTGGTACCCCCTGGACACGGCCTGTGCCAGCTTCGGACAGGGTGTGGCCGTGACGGCTCTCCAACTCGTCCGGGCCTACGCGGTCATCGCCAACGGCGGGTGGCTGGTCCAGCCGAGTATCGTGTCGGGCGGGGATTCACGTAGGCCGCGCCCCACGCGGGTCATCAGCCCCGAAACCGCGGCCGCCCTGCGCGAGATTCTCGTCGGGGCGGTGGAACGCGGACTGGCCAAGGACGCTAAGGGGTCGGGCTATACCGTGGGGGGCAAGACGGGAACAGCCCAGAAGGTCGGCGAGAGGGGCTATTTGGCGGGTAAGCACTACATCGCCAGCTTCATCGGTTTCGCCCCGGCACAGGACCCCGTGCTCGTCCTGCTGATAATCGTAGACGAGCCCAGCCCCATCTACGGCGGCGGACCGGTCTGCGGACCGGCCTTCGCCAGAATCGTCAAGCAGGTGCTGGCCCTCGAGGGCGTGTCCGCACCCGGGGGAGCGACGGCCCGCCTGGTGCGGGCGGATTCACCCGAGGTGCCGTGCACCGCGGCGCCGGCCGCCGGGAGCCCGTTGAACCTCTTGGGATTGAACGCCCGCAAGGCCGCCTCGGCGCTCGCCTCCGGGGGAGTGCCGGTCGAGATGTACGGAAGCGGTCGGGTGGCCGCGGTCTCCACCGACGGGGACGCCCTGTCGGTCCGGCTGGCGGGCTCGAGGTGACGACCGCACTCAAAGACCTGTTAATGCTCACACCGGTCAGGGGTTTTCAACCCACCGATGGCGGGGGTCTTCGACCCACCGATGGCGGGGG
>CAYTCV010000016.1:0-19570 GCA_964436465.1 uncultured bacterium | reverse complement strand
ACCCACCGATGGCGGGGGTCTTCGACCCACCGATGGCGGGGGAGAGAGGGTGAAAGAAGATTACGGACAGCTCAGGGCCGACGTAGGGGACCCGCTCCCCCTGGGCCGCCTGCTCGAATGGGCGGACGCCAGGCTGCTGGGACCCACGGCGGAGGTCCTCGACGAGCCGGTGCGGGGGCTGGCCATAGACTCCCGGGCCCTCGCCGACGGCGACCTTTTCGTCGCCCTGCCCGGCGAGCGCGCGGACGGCCACCTATTCCTCGCCGACGTAGCCGACGAAGCCCTGGCCGCCCTGGTGTCCACGCCCGACCCGGACCTGCCGCTGGCCCAACTCGTGGTCGAAAGCGTGCCGCAGGCGCTCCTGGCCATTGCCGACGGGTTCCGGCGCCGATTTCCCGCGCTCACCGTCATCGGCATCACCGGCTCCGTGGGGAAGACGACGACGAAGGACTACCTGGGCGCGGTCCTCTCCGCTTTCGCCCCGACCGTCGTGAGCCCGGGGAACATGAACACGGTTTACGGCGTCCCGCTCACCCTCGCCCGCCTGCGCGGGGAAACCGTCCTGGCGGTGGTGGAGATGGGGATGCAGTGGGCGGGTGAAATCGCCTCGCTGGCGCAGGTCGCCCGGCCGGGAATCGGCGTCGTGACCGCCGTCGGACCGGCCCACCTGGAGTTCTTCACCGACGTGCAGGCCATCGCCCTGGCCAAGGCCGAGCTCCTGCTCCAACTGCCGCCCGACGGCGCGGCGGTCCTCCCCCGGGAGTGCGAATATTTTCCGCTCCTGGCCGAGCGCACGCCCTGCCCCGTGGTCACCTTCGGCCTGGAGAACGGGGACATGCGGGCCGAAGGTATACGCCCGCACGGGAGAGGGAGCCGCTTCGAGGCGGTGTGGAACCCGCCCTGTGGGTTAGGTGGCGAACCGGCGCGCTTCACGGTGGAGCTGCCCACGCCGGGCGTCCACCACGTGCTCTCCGCGCTGCGCGCGGCGGCGGTGGCTCTCATCCTGGGCGTGCCGGCGGAGCTCATCACCGAAAAGCTCGCCGGGGCGAAAATCACCCCCCTGCGGGGCGAGGTTTACCAACGGGGCGGGCTGACAATCCTCGCCGACACCTACAACGCCAATCCGCTGTCCATGAGCGCCGCCCTGGAAACCCTGACTACTTTAACCGGACGACGGGTGGCCGTGCTGGGCGATATGCTGGAGCTCGGCCCCACGGCGCCCCGGCTTCACGAAAGCGTGGGGGCCGAGGCGGCGGAGCGCGGGGTCGAGGTCCTGGTGGCCGTGGGGGCGTTCGCGGGGGACATCGCCCGCGGCGCGCTAAAGAACGGTCTCGCGGAAACTTACACGGCGGCCGACCGCCATGAGGCTATAAAAATTTTAAAGCGCGTGCTCCGGACGGGCGACGTGCTCCTCGTCAAGGCCAGCCGGGCACTGCGGCTGGACCTGCTGCTCGACGAGGGCTCGCCCGAAGGGCTCTTCGCGACCGGGGAATAGGCCGAGGAGGGAACCGGTGCTCTACCATCTTCTGGCACCCCTGGCCGACAAAATCGGCTTCTTCCGCCTCTTCGGATACATCACCTTCCGGGCGGCGGCGGCTTCCCTCGTCGCCATTCTGGTGGTCTTCATCTTCGGCGGGCCAATCATCAGAAAGCTCCGCAGGTTGCACCTCACCGAAGTCACGCGAGACGACGGTCCCGAGTCGCACAAGGCGAAGCGGGCCACACCGACCATGGGCGGCCTCATCATACTACTCGCCATCACCGTGCCGACGCTCCTCTTCGCCGACCTCACCAACAGATACGTGCTCATGGTGCTGGCGGTCACGCTGGGACTGGGTGCCCTGGGGTTCGCCGACGACTACCTCAAAAACATAAAAAAACGACCGCGGGGGCTCATCGCCCGGTACAAGCTCGTCGGCCAGGCGGTGCTCGGACTGGCCGTGGGGTGCATACTCTACTTCTGGCCGCTGGACCCCGCGCACTCCACGATTCTGACCATCCCCTTCTTCAAGGACGCCCAGCTCGACCTCGGCTGGGGGTACATCCCCTTCGTGGCCCTCGTCATCGTGGGAACCTCCAACACGGTCAACCTCACCGACGGGCTCGACGGACTGGCCATCGGCACCACGCTCTTCGCCGGGCTGGCCTACGTGGTCTTCGTGTACGTCGCCGGTCACGCCGTGTTCGCCAAATACCTCGACGTGACGCACCTGCCCGACATCGGCGAGCTGACAATCTTCATGACATCACTGGTTGGAGCGGCGCTGGGATTCCTGTGGTTCAACTCCCACCCCGCGGACGTCTTCATGGGGGACACCGGCTCGCTGGCCCTGGGCGGGGCCATCGGAACCGTGGCCATCTTCTGCAAGCAGGAGCTGCTGCTTTTAATCGTGGGCGGCGTCTTCGTCATCGAGGGCCTGAGCGTGATGCTCCAGGTCGGGTACTTCAAGCTCACCAAGGGCCGGGGGCCCAACGGGGAGGGGAAGCGTCTGTTCAGAATGGCGCCGCTTCACCACCACTTCGAGCTGAAGGGCTGGCCGGAGTCGAAGGTCATCGTCCGGTTCTGGATAATCTCGGCCCTGTTCGCCCTGTTGGCGATATCGACCCTCAAGCTGCGCTAAAAAATCCGACAGGGGGCCGGCCCCCTCAAAGACGTAAGAACCGGCACAAGCGAGGTCCCTATGAACCCCCCAAAGGATAACCAGTTCCTGCAGGATGACGAGTATCAGCTGACCTTCCTGTTGGACGCCCCGTTTCGTCAAACCGTGACAGGCGGGTCGCAGGTCGGGACAGAGGTCGCCGAGCACGTTCTGCATCTTCCGCCGGCGGACGAGCAGCCGTGATATCCACGAACCCGTGTCCTACGGTCGGGTTTGCGCCGGACGTCTCGTTGAGAGGTCTTCGACCTACCGGTAGCAGGTGAGATGAACCTTCGCCGCACAGACTTGCAACTCATAGCGGTGACCGCCGCGCTGGTCATCATCGGCCTGTTGATGGTTGGCAGCGCGAGCCAGGTCCTTGGCGCGGCCCGTGGCGACCCGAGCTACTACCTGATTGAGCAGCTGTGGAAGCTCATCCCCGGCCTGGCCCTCCTGTTCTTCTTCTGGCGTCTGCCGTACCGGAAAATCGCGAGGTGGACCAAGCCTCTGCTGGCGCTGACCTTCGTGATGCTGGGGCTGGTGTTCACGCAGAACCTGGGCGAGGAGGCGAACTCGGCGCGGCGCTGGCTGTCCCTGGGCTTCATCTCGTTCCAGCCGAGCGAGCTGGCGAAGCTGTTCATCGTTTTGTATCTGGCGCAGACGCTCACCCGGAAGCGCGACCGTCTGCGGGGTTTCAAACAGGGCCTTCTGCCGCCGCTGGCGCTTCTGGTGGCGGCCATGGGGCTGGTGCTGATTCAGCCGGACCTCTCGACGGCGCTGCTGCTGTTCGTGACCGGGTACGTGGTCTTTTGGGTCGCGGGTGTGCCCACCCGCCACGTGCTGGGGACCCTGGCCGTTCTGGTCCCGCTGGCGATTCTGGCGGTCTACCTCGAGCCGTACCGCTGGGCGCGTGTCACGGCGTTCATCGACCCGTGGAAGGTCGCCGACGGCGAGGGGTATCAGGCGGTGCAGAGCCTGTTGGCCATCGGCTCGGGCAAGCTCACCGGCGTGGGCCTGGGTGCCAGCCAGCAGAAGCTCTTCTACCTGCCCGAGGCCCATACCGATTTCATCTTTTCGATTCTGGCCGAGGAGCTCGGCCTGTTCGGGTCGCTGTTGGTCGTTTCGCTCTTCGGGCTCCTGGTCGCGCTGGGCATCCGAACCGCCATGCGGTGCTCGGACCCCTTCGGGAGGCTCCTGGCCACGGGAATCACCGCGCTGTTCGGGGTGCAGGCCATCGTGAACATCGGCGTGGTGACGGCGCTGCTTCCGACGACGGGCCTGCCGCTGCCCTTCATAAGCTATGGCGGCACCTCGCTCATCGTCTCGTTGGCGGCAATGGGGATGCTGGCCGGCGTGGCGAGACAGAGCGCCGAGACGGTCACCGTTCAGGCCGGGGAGGAAGCGCCGGTCGCCCGGAGGAAGCAGTTCTTCATCCGGCCGTCCGCACCGGCGCACGGTCCGGCCTACTCGGTCGGAAGGCACAGGGCGGCCCGCATCGCGGCGTTCAAGGGAATCGGGGTGTACAGCCCCGCGGACCGTCGCCGCCGGTGGTCCTGATGGGGGTGGAGGGCAAACCGTTCCTCTTCGCCGGGGGGAAGACCGGTGGCCACCTCTACCCGGGGCTCGCGGTGGCCGAGCAGGTGCGGGAGTTGGAGCCGGGGGCGGAAATAACATTTTGCGGAGCAGGCTTCGAGCTGCCGAAACGGGAGTGCGCGAAACGGGGGTGGCCCTACCACGAGGTACCGGCCGCACCCATCTACCAGGCGAATCCATTGCAACTCATCGCGGGCGTGTTCATGAATCTTAACGGGACGGCGAGGGCGACGGAGCTGATGCGCGGGATGAGGCCCGGCCTCGTCATCTGCTGCGGCGGCTACGAGGGCTTTCCCGTCGCCCTGGCGGCGCGGGGCCACGGCGTGCCCGTCATGCTTCTGGAGCAGAACGCCGTCTGCGGGCTCACCAATCGCGTGCTGGGGCCGCTCTCCGCGGCGGCCGCGGTGGCCTTCCCCGAAAGACGGGGCCGACCGGCCTCACCCCGGGTGCGGGTGACGGGGAATCCGGTGCGGGCGGACCTGGCCTCGTCCACGCCCGACCCCGCCGCCTTCGGTCTCGACCCGGGCCGCGTGACGGGGCTGGTCCTCGGCGGGAGCGCCGGGGCCCGGTCCGTCAACCGGGCGGTCGCGGAGGCCGCGGGGACGCTGGCGGCCGTCGAAGGGCTGCAGATGATAATCCAGACCGGCGTGGACGACCGTGACGCGGTTCAGCGGGCGGCGGAGGAATCCGGACTGCGGGCCTACGTGACCGCCTACCTGGACCCCATCGGTCCCGCCCTGGCCACGGCCGACTTCGTCGTCGCCCGCGCGGGGGGGAGTGTCTTCGAACTGGCTTTATTCGGCCTGCCGGCCGTTCTCGTGCCCTACCCCTACGCCGCGGCGGACCATCAGACCGCCAACGCCCGCGCCTTCGAGCGGGCCGGCGCGGCAATCGTCATCCCCGACCGTGAGCTGACCGTCAAGCGGTTGGTTGAGGAAGTAGGGCGCCTGGTCGCCGACGGCGCGCTGCGCCAACGGATGTCCGCGGCCATGCGGGGGTTGGGACGGCCCGACGCGGCCCGGCGGGCGGCGGAGCTGGCCCTCGATACCGCACGGAGGTTCCGATGACCCTCATGCTGGGCAGGATAACCCGGGTGCACCTGGTGGGCATCGGCGGAGCGGGGATGAGCGGCATCGCCGAGATTCTGCTGAGCCTCGGCTTCGAGGTGTCCGGGTCCGACCTGCGGGCCGGAAAGGCCACGGAGCGCCTCGCGGAGCTGGGAGCCCGCATCACCATCGGCCACTCGGAGAAAAATGTCGTCGGCGCGGGTGTCATCGCAGTATCCACCGCCATCGGGCCCGACAATCCCGAGGTGGTCGCCGGGAGGAAGTACAACATCCCGGTCATCGCCCGCTCCGAGATTCTGGTCGAAATCATGCGGCTCAAGTACCCCATCGCCGTCGCCGGCACCCACGGGAAGACCACCACCGCGAGCTTCATCTACACCATCCTCTCCGACGGCGGCCTGGACCCCACGGCGGTCATCGGCGGCAAGCTCAACGCCCTGCGCGCCAAGACCCAGGCCGACGGGAACGGCAAAGCCACCGGAACCGGCGCGAGCCTGGGCGCGGGGGACTACTTCATCGTCGAGGCCGACGAGAGCGACGGCACGTTCCTGGCCATCTCACCGGCCTACGCCCTGGTGACCAACATCGACGCCGACCACCTGAACTACTACTCCGGCCTGGACGACATCCGCGCCTGTTTCGTTCGGTTCGCCAACTCCGTGCC
Organism: uncultured bacterium; assembly: GCA_964436465.1. Taxonomy (GTDB): domain Bacteria; phylum RBG-13-66-14; class RBG-13-66-14; order RBG-13-66-14; family RBG-13-66-14; genus RBG-13-66-14. The sequence goes on along the minus strand of CAYTCV010000016.1, from coordinate 13,607 downwards.
GTTCTACGGCGCCACCATCGTCTGCCTGGACGACCCCGTGGTGCAGGGCATCGTGCCGGAACTGAACCGGCGCTACATCACCTACGGATTCACCACGCAGTGCGACGTCGTCGGGCGGGAGGTGCGCCTCCTGCCGATGAGCGCCAGCTACAAGCTCTATCGGGGGGCGGACTTCCTGGGCGAGGTGGACCTGAACCTGCCCGGGCGGCACAACGTGCTCAACAGCCTGGGGGCGGCGGCGCTGGCCCTCGAGCTCGGCGTCGCGCCGGAGACCATCATCAAGAGCCTGCGCTCCTTCAAGGGAATAGAGATGCGCCTGGAGGTGGTGGGCCACATCGGCGACATCACCGTCATCCACGACTACGCCCATCACCCGGCGGAAATCGCCGCCACCCTGGACGCCATGCGGACCGGCTGGGACCGCCGGATAATCGCGGTGTTCCAGCCCCACCGCTACACGAGGACCAAGGCGCTCTTCGACCGCTTTCTGCGCTGCTTCTACCAGGCCGACCGGCTCATCATCACCGATATCTACCCCGCCGGCGAGCCCGAGATTCCCGGCGTCAGCGCCGAGGCGCTGGCCAAGGGGGTGGCCGAGCACGGCCACCGGGAGGTCACCTTCATCCGCGACCGCCGGAAGATTCCCGAGGCCGTGGCCGGCATGGTGGCCGACAACGACCTCGTGCTGGTGCTCGGGGCGGGAAACATCTGGGAGACCGCCCGGGACATCGCCAAAAAACTCGCCGAGGAGAAGGATTGAGCCCGCTTTCCGCCAGCTTGACGGAGATGGGGATGCCGGTGCTGACCGACGAGCCGCTCGCCGGGCACACGGGACTCCGGGTGGGCGGCCCGGCGGATTTATTCGCCAGGCCCCGCACCGCCGACGCGGTCTCCCGCGCGCTCCTCGCCGCCGGGGAGGAAAAAATCCCGGTGCTGGTCATGGGTCGGGGGACGAACCTCCTGGTCGGCGACGGCGGCTTCCGGGGTCTGGTTCTGCTCATCGGCGAGGGGTTCGAGGACGACGGGGTGCAGGTCCACGGCGCGCGCTGCACGGGCGCGGCCGGCGTGCGACTCCAGTTCTTCCTCGACCGCCTCGGCGACGTCGGCCTGGGGGGGCTGGAGGACCTGTACGGCATCCCGGGCAGCCTGGGTGGGGCGCTGGCCATGAACGCCGGGGCCTACGGAACCGAGGTCTGGCCCCGGGTGGACTGGGTGGAGGCGGTGCTCACTTCGGGCGAGCTTCACCGCTACCTGGGGGGCGAAATCGGGTACGGATACCGCCATGCCGACCTGCCGCCGGGCGCGGCGGTCGTACGGGCGGAGTTCCTCCTGGACGAGAGGGACCCCCGCGAGATTCGACGGCGCTGCCTGGAACGCCTGGCCGACCGGGAGCAGAAGCATCCTCTTGAGTGGCCCAACTGCGGCAGCGTCTTCAAGAACTTCGCCTGGGAGCCGGGGATGGACCTGGACTACGAAAAGCTGGAGTCAGCCCTGGGCGCGGGATTCTCCCGTCGGGCCCTGGAGGAGAAAGGCGCCGCCCAGTTGCCGGCCTGGCGGCTGGTGGACGCCTGCGGGCTGACCGGGAAGAAAATCGGCGGGGCCCAAATCTCCACCAAGCACTCCAACTTCATGGTGAACCTCGGCGGCGCGAAGGCGGCGGATTTCGTCGCACTCATCGCGCTCGTGGAGAAAACCGTCGAGGAGACCTACGGCTTCCGGCTCGGGACCGAGGTCCGCCGAATCGGGGAATTTTAGAATGCGGCATTCCACCTACATCCAGGACCGGGAAAAAACGGACGGATTCCACCCCCACATGGGCCGTCGGGCGAAGGTGTTCATCTGGGTGGCGGTACTCGCGCTCCTGGGCGTGGCGACATTCCTCTACCTCCGCTCCGACGCCTTCGCCCTGAAACGGGTGGCGGTGGAGGGCAACGTCGTCGTGTCCGACGCCGAAATCACGGACCTCCTGCCCCTGGGTGAGAACCTCTTCTCCCTGGACACCGATGCGCTTGCCGCACGTCTCTCCCGGCATCCGTACCTGGCGGATGTGCAGGTGGATAAAGTTTATCCCGACAAGTTGGTCATCCGGGTGACCGAGCGTACCCCGGCGTGCTACCTGGCCGAGGGCCCGCTGCAACTCCTGGCGGGCAACGGCACCGTACTGCCCCTGGGCGGGGGTCTTCGACCCACCTGTGTCGGGGAGGGTGAAACCGGGAGTGGGGACGGGACGGTGTTCGACCTGCCGGTGGTGACCGGATACGAGGTCGAGCGGAAGGGTGAGCTGGAGTTTTACTCGGACGAGGTCATCCTGGCCGCCTGCGGGCTGTGCGCCGAGATGCAGCGTCAGGCCCTCCCGCTCTTCGACGAACTGGTGGAGATTCGCCCGCAGGCGGACTACCTCGAGGGTCTTCTCGCCGACGGGGCCCGGATTCTCTTCCCCCTGGAAAACGTACCGTCCACGCTGGCCGCCCTGCAGGCGGTGTACACCCGCGAGCGCCAGTCGGGCTTCACCGAGCTGGACGCCCGATACGCCAGACAGATTATCTCCCGGCACCGGACCGGGTGAGAGAGCATTAGAACCTAGACCCTGGTGCGGGCTATCCCCAAGCACAAGGGAGGGATTGTGGGAAAAGGGCAGAGCGGCAATACAATCGTCGGGCTGGACATCGGCACGACCAAAATTTGCGCCATCATCGCCGAGCTGGGCGAAGCCGGAATCGAGATAATCGGGGTCGGCAACTCGCCGGCTCAGGGCCTGCGCCGTGGGGTCGTCATCCACATAGACGACTGCGTCCAGAGCATCGCGGGGGCCATAGAAAAGGCCGAGCTGATGGCCGACGTCAAGGTCACCAGCGTGTACGCCGGGGTCGCCGGCGGGCACGTCAAAAGCTTCAACTCGCGGGGCGTCATCGCCGTCTCGAGCCAGAACCACGAAATCCGCGAGCAGGACGTCAAGCGGGTCATCGACGCGGCCCAGGCCATCGCCATCCCCCTGGACCGCGAGGTCATCCACGTCCTGCCCCAGGAGTACATCGTGGACGACCAGGACGGGATAAAGAACCCGGTGGGGATGAGCGGGGTCCGGCTCGAATCCGAGGTCCACATCGTCACCGGGGCGGTCACCAGCGTGCAGAACATCGTCAAGAGCGTGCAGCGCGCGGGGCTGAAGGTGGCCGATATCGTCCTGGAGCCGCTGGCGAGCTGTCGGGCGGTGCTCACCGACGACGAGGAGGAACTGGGCGTGGCGCTCATCGACATCGGCGGGGGAACCACCGACATCGCCATGATAATCGACGGCGCGCTGCGCTTCAGCTCCATCATCGCCCTGGGCGGGAACAACGTCACCAACGACGTCTCCGTGGGCCTGCGGACGCCCACGAAGCAGGCCGAGCAGCTCAAAATCGACCACGGCGCCGCCGGGTACGAGCTCGTCGGACCCGACGAGATGATAGAGGTGCCCAGCGTGGGCGGTCGTCCGCCGCGCCTGGTGCCCCGCCGCCACCTGGCGGACATCATCGAGCCGAGGATGGCGGAGATTTTCGAGCTCGCCCGGGGGGAAATCGCCAAGAGCAAATACGCCGAGACGAACCGCGCCGGCTACGTCCTCACGGGCGGGGCCAGCAAGCTGCCCGGCATTGTGGAACTGGCCGAGCGCGTTCTGGGCGGACCGGTGAGGACCGGCAGCCCGCTCCCCATCGGGGGACTCTTCGACTCGGTGAACGACCCGGCCTTCTCCACCGGAGTGGGCCTGGTGCTCTACGCCGCCGAGGGCAGGCAGTTCGGCGGACGGGACCTCGAGGATGGCTCCCTCTTCGATAACATCCTCACCCGGATGAAAAACTGGCTCAAGGACTTTTTCTAGTCATAACCGAGCGCACGGCTTGCCGTCGCGAGCTATGCCCCCGGCAAAACGTCAGAGCTTCGCTTTAGCGAAAGAGAAAAAAAGGAGAGACCATGCTCGAACTATTGGACACCGAGCAGCAGACCTTCGCCAACCTGAAGGTGTTCGGCGTGGGAGGCGGGGGAGGCAATGCCGTCAACCGTATGGTGGAGGCCGGCCTGCGCGGCGTGGATTTCATCGTGGCCAACACCGACGCCCAGGCGCTGATGCAGAACACGGCCTACAACAAAATCCAACTGGGCGCCCGATTGACCCACGGCCTCGGGGCCGGAGCCCAGCCCGAAATCGGTCGCGAGGCGGCCGAGGAGAGCCTGGACGATATCCGCCAGTACCTGGAAGGCGCCGACATGCTCTTCATCACCGCCGGCCTGGGCGGCGGGACGGGAACCGGCGCGGCACCCATCATCGCCGAGCAGGCCCGGGGCATGGGCATCCTCTCCGTCGCCGTGGTCACCAAGCCGTTCACCTTCGAGGGGCCGGCGCGGTCCAGGAAGGCCGAGGACGGCCTGGCGGAGCTGCGCAAGTACGTGGACACCCTCATCGTCATCCCCAACCAGCGCCTGTTGGCCGTGGTGGAGAAGAGAACCACCATGACCTCGGCCTTCGAGATGGCCGACGACGTCCTGCACCAGGCGGTGCAGGGAATCTCCGACATCATCACTATGCCGGGGATGATAAACGTGGACTTCGCCGACGTGGTCACCGTGATGCAGGGGATGGGCGACGCCCTCATGGGCACCGGATACGGCACCGGCGAAACCGCCATCCACGACGCGGTGCGCAACGCCGTCAGCTCCCCCCTGTTGGACGGCGTGTCCATCGAGGGGGCGATGGGGGTACTGGTGAACATCACCGCCTCGGCGGACCTGCCACTCTTCGCCGTGAACGAAGCCATGGACACCATCCGCGAGGCGGCGGACGACAACGCGGAAATCGTGTTCGGCGTCGTCAACTCGGAGCTCCAGGACCAGGTGACGGTGACGGTCATCGCCACCGGCTTCACCAAGAGGGTGCCGCAGATGCAGGAACCGGTGGAGCAGGAGGAGCCCGAGGAGGAACGGGAGCTCGTCGGGGTCGAGTTCGAGGCCACCGGGACCACGGACCGCGGGGTCGTAATCAACTTCCCCACCCTGCGGGACGAAGACCTGGACCGGCCGACCTTCATGCGCTGGAAGGAGCGCCGGGAAACGAGCACGGCGAGTTATGCCCCCGGTAAAAAGCAGCCCATCTGATTGCACGCCGCGAGGGAATATCGAGGGGAATCCGGGGCACCCGGCCCTTGACATGTACGCGGACGGGGGGATAGACTACCCCCCGCGCGCGTGAATGAGCCCCCGGGTAACTGCGCCCGAAGGGAAAAAAGGGCGGTTAGCTCAGCTGGTGAGAGCGCCGGTCTTACACACCGGAGGTCGCAGGTTCGAACCCTGTTCCGCCCACCAAAAAAGAGGGGCTCACCTTCAGTGGAAGGGCGTGAACGAGCGGCGGTAGTTCAACTCGGTTAGAGCACCGGCCTGTCACGCCGGAAGTTGCGGGTTCGAGTCCCGTCCGCCGCGCCAAACGTCAGGGGCCAGGTACGACCTACGGTCCGCCTGGCCCTTCTTGCGCCCCGCCGCCCGTTGCCCCGGGGGGAACCGAGCGAAGCGAGCTATGCTTTCAGCAAAAAGTAGGGTATACTATTGATAGGTGTTACTGTCCCTGCCGTAAAAAGACGCGAAGCGGATAACGCACCGGTGAAACTTCGCCCGAGGGGAAACTGAGCCGAGCGAGTAATGCCTCCGGCAAACCGATGCGAAGCAATGCCCCGATAAAACCCCAGGAGCCGCCCCATGGCCTCCACCCCCGAACGCCGCAAAGCCCCACGGCATAAGCCGGTCGACCTGGACGCCGTCGTCCTCAACGGTCTTTCCAGCCGTGGGTCGAACCCCCACCGTGAGGTCCGGGTCCGCTCCATCTCCCGCTCCGGCATCGCCATCGAGGTCAACATCGAAGACCAGCTTCCCTTCGAGGTCAAGCTGGGAAAATTCATCACCCTGTCCTTCATCCTTCCGAAGGTGGCGCAAATCGCCTGCGTTGAAGCCGAGGTCGTCAGAACCTACCGGCAGGTCTCCGAGGGCGGCGTGGTCCAGCTTTCAGAGGATTACGACCCCCTGACCGACCCGGGCGGCGGCACCCGGGACATGGTCTTCGGGCTCGGCCTGCGCTTCGTCAAGCTCACCGGCGACGTGGAGAACCAGCTCCAGAAGTACATCCAGAAGATGGAGGAGGCGTAACCGCAATCGGCCCCCGACCGACACCCGAAAAACGTAATCCCGACCCCGACGGGACAGCCGGATAACTGCGCCGGCGAAGCCGGATAACTGCGCCGGCGAAGCCGGAAATAACACAGAGACTCATCGGGCGGCGTAAACCGGCCCGAGGGAATAGGAAGATGGACAACCGAGAGCCGCGCCTGAGCCTGGAGAGTTCACTCAAACTGCAGCTCAAGCTTTCGCCCAAGCTGCAGCAGGCCATCAAGCTCCTCGCTCTGCCGATGCTTCTGCTGAAGGAGCGGGTGGACGAGGAACTCGTGGCCAACCCGGTCCTGGAGGCGCTGGACCCCCTGGAGCGCGCGGCTCAAACAGACACCGACCTGAACTCGAAGGACCGCGGCGACGAGGCCTGGGAGGCCCAGCGTGATTTCCTGCCCGGGGACAACCCCCGGCAGGTCAGCTCCCGGGAGGAGGGGGGCCAGACCGACGGGGACCCTGAGGCAGTCATGGAGGGCTGGGAGGCACACGTCCGGTACGACCCCATGGTATACCGCTCGGTCCGTCCCATGGAGGTCCGGGAGGAGGACTCGTACATAGACCGGGTCGTGGCAAACTCCACCAGCCTCAACGACCATCTGTACTGGCAGCTGTCGCTGAACTGCACCGACGAGCGCGAGCTGGCCATCGCCCAGGAAATCGTGGGCTGCCTCGACTCCGAAGGCTACCTGCGCGACGTGGACCTGGCGGCCCTGGCCGGCGGGCTGAAGCTCAAGCCCGAGGTCACGGCCGGGGAAGTGGAAAAGGTACTCACCGAGCGGGTCCACGGTCTCGACCCCCTGGGCGTCGGGGCGCGCACCCTGAAAGAATGCCTGACCATCCAGCTTCGGGGGGCCGACCCCGTGGAGGGCACGGACGACGCCCTCGTCGTGCTGGCGGAGAAAATAGTCGCCGAGCACCTCCCCCTAGTCGCCCGGCGGGATTACCGGCGCATCGCCGGCGCCCTGGACTCCAACGAGGATGAGGTTCGAGCGGCGGTGCACCTCATCGCCTCCCTGGACCCGAAACCGGCGCGCAACTACTCCGGCCAGCGGGCGACCTACGTCCGCCCCGACGTGTTCGTCGAGAAACAAGGCGACGATTTCCGCGTATATCTTAACGAGTGGGGTATACCCCGCCTGCGCATCTCCAAATACTACCGGGACGTGTTGAACTCCGGCGAGGCGGACCGAGAGACCCGGGCCTTCATCCGCGACAAGGTGAACTCGGCGGTCTGGTTCATCAAGAACATAGACGAGCGCCGACGGACCATCCTCCGCGTGACGCGCTCCATCTTCGAGCATCAACGGCAATTCCTGGACAACGGTGTCGAGGGTCTGAAACCGCTGACCCTCGAGATGGTGGCCGACGAGCTGGGGATTAACCCCTCGACCGTCTCCCGGGCCACGTCGGGAAAGTACGTGCAGACGCCCCGGGGCATATTCGAGCTGAAGTTTTTCTTCTCCGGCGGGCTGCCCGACACCTCGGGCAAATCGGTCTCCACCACCTACATCAAGGAGCGCATCCGCAAGATGCTCGCCGAGGAGGAACACCCCCTCTCCGACGCCGAAATCGTGGACCGGCTGAAGAAGGAGGACGGTTTCGTCCTGGCCCGGCGGACGGTGGCCAAATACCGCAACATGATGCGTATCCCCCCGGCCTCGAAGCGTAAACCTTTATAACAAGGGGTCGGCCCCTTGACCGAACATTAAGCCACTCTACCCAGCTTGACCCGCACCGACACCCAACGTCTCCCGACCTGGCTGCGGCTTCCCCGAAACAAACCGGGAAGCCTGGGCGAGGTCAGGCGCATCCTGTCCGAACTGGCGCTCGCCACGGTCTGCGAGGGCGCCCGGTGTCCCAACCGCGGCGAGTGTTACGCGTCGGGGACCGCCACCTTCATGATTCTGGGGGAGAGCTGCACGCGGAACTGCGGCTTCTGCTCCGTGCCCCACGCGGGGCCGCAACAACCGAATCCGGACGAGCCGACGCGGGTGGCCGAGGCCGCCCGGCGATTGCGTCTGGGGTACGTCGTGGTGACATCGGTCACCCGGGACGACCTGCCCGACGGCGGGGCGGGGCAATTCGCGGAAACGGTGGCGGCCCTGCGCGCCCTGACGCCGACCCCGCGGGTGGAGCTTCTGGTCCCCGATTTCCGGGGTGACGGGACGTCCATCGAGACCGCGCTCCGCGCGCGCCCCGACGTGCTGGGGCACAACCTGGAGACCGTCCCCCGCCTGTACCCCACCGTGCGCCCCGGGGCCGATTACGCGAGGTCGCTGGACCTCCTGCGCCGGGCGGTCGACGCCGGGCTCACCGCCAAGACCGGCCTGATGCTGGGGCTGGGCGAAGACGAAGGGGAGCTGGAGCGGGTCTACCATGATATCGCCCGGACCGGGGTCGAAATGCTCACCCTGGGGCAGTACCTGCGCCCGACCCGGGACCAGCTGCCCGTGGCGCGTTACTGGCGGCCGGAGGAGTTCGACGCCGAGGGGGAAAAAGCTCGACGACAAGGGATTCCCACCGTCGTGGCCGGCCCCCTCGTCCGCAGCTCCTATCTGGCCGAGCAACATTTCCAATCCAATCGCTGGAGGCAACGATGAGAATCTCCGTCGTCGGTCGGAACTATGAAGTCTCGGACGCCGTCCACCACTACCTGGAAGAGAGGCTGGCCCGAATCCGCCGCCACTTCGACCGCGTCATGGACGCGAACGTCGTCCTGGCCGTCGAGAAATACCGTCAACGCGCCGAAATCAACATCAACGTCAACAATGCCAACATGCGCGGCGAGGGGGAGACGAACGATATGTACACCTCCATCGACCAGGCCGTGGATAAAATCGACCGGCAGGTCAGGCGGTACAAGGATAAATTAAACAGTCGCAAGCACCGGCACGCCGCCGTGAATGAGGAGGAGCTGCCCACCGTGACCTATGAGCTCCTGGAGCCCGACGCCGGCGAGCTCGAGGAGCACGAGCGCCGGGTCATCCAGACCGAGCGGCACATGGTCAAGCCGATGAGCCTCGACGAGGCCGTGATGCAGATGGACCTGTTGAACGCCGATTTCTACGTCTTCACCAACGCCGGCACCGACAAGCTCAACGTCGTCTACCGGCGGGTGGACGGCAACGTGGGCTGGATAGCCCCCGAGTAGGGCCGTAAAATCTCAAAAAAGAGGGTGCCCGGCACCCTCTTTTTCAATCCGCCACAGTCGCTCAATAGAAATCCTGGATGGCCTGGACGACGTGCAGGTAGCGCTTGTCCCGGTGGAAATCCGGGGCGTAAATCGTGAAGTCGTTCCGGCGGTCGCCCTGGCGCAGCTCGAGGACGTATGTCGAGTGGCCCGTCATCGTGACGCTTTCGTCGGAGACGAGCTCCCAGACGTCATCTTTTTCCAGCTCATCCCACAGGACATAGCCCATCCAGACCGGAAGCTCGGCCTCCTTTTGGTCCATGTGGCCCAGGTCGTTCTCCGACAGGCACTCGTAGGAGATTTCCCCCCGGCCGGTGTACTCTATGGTCCATTCCACGTACTTCATGTCCTTGTAGTCCCAGCCGCCGGTGGCCCGCATGTGGACCTTGAACTGCGGGAGCGGCTCGCGGTCCGTGTACGCCTCGGGGCCGGGGCCCGCCTTGCGGCAGCCCGCGCCGACGAGGACCAGGAGCATCACCGGGATAAACAGCAGTGCCTTGCGCATAATCCTCCCTCAATGGTAACGTTTCAACAATAACTGCGACGGCGAAGCCGTAATCAGTCCGCCGTCTCGGCGAGCGCCTGCGAGGCGAATTCGTAAACGGTGCCGGTCACCGCCCCGTAGCGCGGGTCGGGGTCGAAGGTCGGCGCATAGACGCTGAAGGAGTGCGAACGGCCGCCCGCCTCGAGGGAGAGGGTGTAGGTCGGGATGTCGGTGACCGTCTTCTCCGCGGCGCGGGAGTCGTCCAGCTCCCAGAAACCGTTTTCCTCGAGGGCCAGGTACAGCCGCAGCGCGGCGAAGCGGGAAACCTCCAGCTCCCGGGTCGTCAAGCCGCCCAGACGCTCCTTCTCCTCGACGACCAGCCCGGCCCGAGCGGGCTCCAGGCGGACCGTGTAGAGGGCGTACTCCAGCCGGCTCAGGCCGCCGGCGACGCGCATTACGAGGGTGAACTCCTCGGGCGGTCCCAGTTCGTCGCCCAGCTCCACGAGTGGCGCGATGATGCGGCCGTAGCGCCCGTCGGGGTGCAGTTGGGGTCCGTAAACGCCGAACGAGTGCTCCCGGTCCCCGGCGCGGACCGTGACGGTGTAGGTGTGCTGGTCGGTGGCGGTCACGAGGTCGCTCGAGGGCAGGTCCCAAACGTCGTTGTCCGTTAAAATGCGGTACACGCCTTCCAGGTCGGCTCGGGGCAGAATTTTGGCGTATTCCACCGTGACGCCGCGGATGTCCGTCTCGGCGTGGCGGAACTCCACCGATTCCCCGTCGGCCGAGGGCGTCAGGCTGTACGACCCGTGGGCCACGTCCGAGTAACCACCCTCGTAGCTCACCTCGAGGGCGAATTCCACGGCACCCCCCTCCCGGCAACCGGCGAGGAAGGGAAGCCCGCAGACAAGCGCGAAAGACAGTAACTTTTTCACAGGCGGTCTCCGGTATGAAACGCTGGTACCACCCCGACGGTGTGCGCTTCAGTTGTAGGGAGGGATGCGCGTTCTGTTGCCGCGGCGAGCCCGGCGTAGTCAACGTCGATAAGGACGAGCGAGCGAGAATCGCCACACACCTGGGTCTCGAAGAAGATGAATTCCGCCGCCGTTACTGCCGCAGGGTCGGCCTCGGCGCCCGGTCCCTCATCGAGCACCCCAACGGCGACTGCGTCTTCATCACCCCCGAGGACCTCTGCGCCATCTACGCGGTGCGCCCGAGGCAGTGCCGCACCTACCCCTTCTGGCGGAACATCCTCGCCAGCCGCGAGACCTGGGAGCGTGAGGGACGGGAGTGCCCGGGAATAGGTCAGGGGAGGCTCCACACGCCGGAGGACATCGACGCCTACCTCCGGGGCGAGGGTGACCCGTCCTAGTCGTTGTCGCCGTACACCGCGACCGGCTCCGGCATCTGCTCGATGGGCCGGAAACGGCGGCGGTTGAGCCAGAGGTACAAACCCCCGGCCACAAAGCCGCCGATGTGAGCGAACCAGGCCACGCCCGAATCCACCTCGGCCGTGATTGACTGCCAGCCGCTGAAGAGCTGGGTGATGAACCAGAAGGGAAGCACGATGAAGGCCGGCAGACGTATGGCCCAGAAGATTATCACCAGCGGCACCAGGGTCAGTATACGCGCCTTGGGGAAGAGGACGAGGTACGCCCCGAGCACCCCGGCGATGGCCCCCGAGGCCCCGATGATGGGGTACGGATTCACCGGGTCGGCGAGGAAGTGGACCGCCGTGGCCACCAGCCCGCACAGGACGTAGAACACGAGGTAGCGGAAGTGGCCCAGCCGGTCCTCCACGTTGTCCCCGAAGACGAAGAGGAACAGCATGTTCCCCACGATGTGCACCACGCTGCCGTGGAGGAACATCGAGACGAAGGGGCTGTAGAGGAGCTTGGCGAAGCCGTAGTGGTCGAGGGCCTGGGTCAATCCCACGGTGTAGTCCGCGGGCACGAAGGCGTTGGCCAGCAGAATCCGCGAGAGGCGGTCCCCGATGACGAGTTCGAAGATGAAGACGGCGATGTTAATCGCGATGAGCGCGATGTTGACGTAGGGGAAGCTGCGGTGCTGGATGTCGTCCTTGAGCGGAATCAATCTTCACCCTTGTCGGGCTTGAGACGGTCGGTCTCCGGGGGGTAGGCGGCGAAGAGGCCTTCGCGCTCAGTGGCGACCAGGATGCGCCCGTCGGGCAACAGGACGGCCCCGCGCGCGGGGTAGGGTGAATCGGGCCACAGGCGCCAGTTCCGCCCGTCCGGGTCGGCGGAGTACAAGCCGTCGGCCCGGATGCCGCAGGTGGTAACGAAGAGCCGCTCCCCCGCGAAGACCAGGCCGGAGATATACTTGAACTCGGGGTCCAGGCCGCGCAACTTGTAGAAGCCGCCGTCCTCGGAAACGTAGAGCCCGCCCCACATCGTGCCGACGTAGAGCCGCCCGGTGTCGGGGACATAGCGCAGAAGGGTTACCTCCGCGGCGTCCAGCGGCAGCTCCGGCGTCCCGGTAACCTGCACCCAGCGCCGGGAAACGCCCTCCTCATCGGTGAACTCGCGCAGCGTCCACAGCCCCTCGCCCAGCGTCCCGGCGTACACGGCGCCCTGGACGTTCAGGACCGCCGTGACCGCCGTGTCCGGCAGGCCCGCGAGCTCCTCCCAGCCGGGACCGGATTGCGCGTAGACGACTCCTACGCCGCCGGCCAGCGTCCCGTCCCCCCCCGAAGTCAGGGACCAGACCGGCTTCCCCTCCAACCCCGCCGGGCTCGGCTTTCCGTCGTCCCAGACGTACACGCCCGCGTCGGTACCGATGACGAGCCCGCCGACAGTGCAGGCCAGGCAGTGGACCTCCATCCCCTCGGTGCCCGCCAGTCTGTCCCAGGTTACCCCCCAGTCGGAGCTGGAAAAGACGCCGTCGCCGAGGGTGGCAATGTAAAGCCGCTCCCCGTCGGACACGAGGTCGCGCACCTGGGCCTCGGTGGGGCGGGAGAGCGCCTCCCACCCGTCGAAGCGCCCGGCGCAGGAGAGGAGCAGGACGATGAGGACGGGAGCAAACCGAGCATAGCGAGCTATACCTCTGGTAAATCTAAAAGCGCGCAAGCCGCACCTCTCGGGCGTTAAGGGTATTTTTTAGTGTACCAGACCGCCGGGCGGGGTGTCCATCCCCGCCGCGAAGAAAGGGCGTGGTGTATAATCGCCCGGCATTGGTAAAAACGCGGCCGAGGCCCGATGCTCATTTTATTGAAGCTCCTCGCCCTCTGGACCGTCCTCCTCGGGCCGCTCGCCGAGCCGACCGGACCGGTCGCGCCCAAGCCGGTGCCCGTCCTCATGTACCACCAGATGGGCCAGCGCGGGGGGCGGTATTCCATCACCCCGCGGGAGTTCGAGGGCCAGCTCGAGGACATGCGCCGGGCCGGGTTCTTCCTCATCAACCTCTCCGAGCTGCTCCGGGGCGACTTCTCCCGCGTGCCCACCGGAAAACGGCCCGTCGTGCTGACCTTCGACGACTCCGACCCCGGCCAGTTCCGCGTCCTGCCCGACGGCCGCATAGACCCGCTCTCGGCGGTCGGCGTTTTGGAGAAGTACCGGCGGGAGCACCCCGAGTTCGGCTCCGGGGCGGCGTTCTTCATCTTCTCCCGCGACGAGCGCGGGAGCGGCATCTTCTTCCAGCCGGAGCGGTGGGGGCTTTTAGATGCGTTCTGCGACAGGTACGGCCTCTCCGCCAAGGGGCGCGGCTGGACCAGGCCGAGGCTCTGGCAGG
>CAYTCV010000015.1:13411-32826 GCA_964436465.1 uncultured bacterium | reverse complement strand
CCCGAACGGGACCTTTTTTATTCTCGGCCGCCGGGGTGATGGCTCTTGCATGTCCCCTCTCCCTTTTAGGGAGAGGGCTAGGGTGAGGGTCAAGGTAAAGAACGTAGAAGCGGCGGGGACTAAAGTCCCCGCCCTACATCAAACGACGGCCGGGCGTCGTAGTCACGACCGCTCACTTGACCCCCCCGCCGGCCGGGGCTATACTTTTGCCCGCCGCAACCACGACACGCCGTCGAACCCCCCGGAACAAGGGAACGGGGGCGGCGCCCGAGTTACCCGGCGCCATGACGGGCCGCTGAACCGGCCGGAGCGAAAAACTCCCCCGCCGGACAAGCCCGCCGGTCCCCGAACGACGGCCAACCGAAGGTAACCTCGATGATTCTCAAGCTCTCCGAAGGCCCGTATCCCCGCGTCGAGAGGGGCGAGGGTCCGCTCGTCGTCATGCTCCACGGCATGTTCGGCTCCCCGGACAACTGGCTCCACCAGGTCGAGAACCTCTCCCGCACCCGCCGCATGGTCGTCCTGGAGCTCCCCATCTTCGACCAGAAGTGGGACGACCCGTCCGTCGAGGGCCTATCCCGCTACGCGCTGGAGTACATGGACTGGGCCGGCTTCGACCGGGCGGTGTTCGTCGGCAATTCCCTCGGCGGCCACATCGCGCTGTACCTGGCCTGCCACCATCCGGAGCGGGTGCGGGCGCTGGTGCTCTCCGGCTCGTCGGGCCTCTTGGAGCGGGGCTACGAGCAGGGCCTGCCCACCAACCCCGGCCACGAGTGGATTTACGGCCGCGTCGCCCAGGTGTTCTACGACGAGAAAACCATCCGCCCCGGCATGGTGGACGAGGTGGTGGATTTCCTCGACTCGCGGAGGAACAAGTTCCGGCTGGTGAAGGTGGCCAAGGCCGCCAAGCGCACGCACATGGGCGCCGACCTGCACCGCATCACCGCCCCCACGCTATTAATCTGGGGCCGCCAGGACGAGGTCACACCCCTGGAAGTAGCTCTGGAGTTCAAGGAGGGCATCGCCGGTTCCGAGCTGGTGCTCTTCGACGAGTGCGGCCACGCCGCGATGATGGAGAAGGCCGCGGAGTTCTCGAAGGTCCTGGAAAAATTCCTCGACGGCCTGGCGTAAAAAAATCGGGGAAACCGTCGCCCCCGGTCCCCCGCGGCTCGGGGGCTTTATACGAAGAAGCCCGCATGTCCATTATTTCGAGCCTCAAGGTCTCGGTCCTGCGGCGGGCGTACGACCGGCGCATGCGGGAACTGGACGAGGTTCGGCGGGAGCCGTGGCGTTTCCAGGAGCGGGCGTTCCGGGACATTTTACGGGCCGCGTCGCGCACCGCCTTCGGCCGGGACCACGGACTGACGGCGGAAATGACCCTGGCCGAGTTCCGCCGCCGCGTCCCCGCCGCCCCCTACGAGGCCTTCGACCCCTACATCGGCCGGATGCTGGCCGGTGAACGGTCGGTGCTCTGGCCGGGGCTGGTGCGCGAATTTTCCTTGACCAGCGGCACCACCGCGGAGCGCGGCAACAAGTACATCCCCTTCACCCAAGGCCTGTGGCTGTCGAATAAAATTGCGGCCCGCGACAGCCTCTTCTTCCACGTCCGGCGCAGCGGGGGCGACTTCGGCGTTTTTTCCGGGAAGATGCTCTTCCTCGGCGGCACCACCACCCTGAACCGCGAAGGCCCCGGCGTCTACTCCGGCGACCTCTCCGCCATCACCATCCGCCGCCTGCCGCTTTTCTACCGCCCGTACTACCTCCCCGGCTACGAGGTCGGCGCCATTCCCGACTGGGAGGCGAAAATCGCCCGCATCGCCCGGATGGTCCGGGGCGTGAACCTCACCCTGATTTCCGGCATCCCGTCCTGGGTGCTGGTGCTGCTGGAGAAAATCCGGGAAAACCACGGCCGCCCGGACGCCACGCTCAAGGAGCTTTACCCCGGCTTCCGCCTCCTCGTCAGCGGCGGGGTGAACGTCTACCCCTACCTGGACCTCTTCCGCCGCACGGTGGGCCCGGAGGTGGACTTCGCCGAGACCTACCCCGCCTCGGAGGCTTTTCTAGCCGTGCAGGACGGGGCCATGGGGGACGGGATGCTGCTGGAAACGGACTCCGGCGTGTTCTACGAGTTCGTCCCCGCCGGGCGAATCGGCGACGACGACCCGCCGCGCCTG
This sequence comes from uncultured bacterium, assembly GCA_964436465.1. GTDB lineage: Bacteria > RBG-13-66-14 > RBG-13-66-14 > RBG-13-66-14 > RBG-13-66-14 > RBG-13-66-14. The sequence goes on along the minus strand of CAYTCV010000015.1, from coordinate 30,652 downwards.
GCCCTGCCCGAGGTGCAGACCGGCGTGAACTACGCCGTCGTGCCGACCACCCCCGGCGGGCTCTACGGCTACATCCTGGGCGACACGGTGCGGTTCACCGGCACCGACCCGCCGCGCCTGGTCGTCACCGGGCGCACCAAGCACTTCCTCTCGGCCTTCGGGGAACATTTAATCGTGGAGGAGGCCGAGGAGGCGGTGCGGACGGCGTGCGAGCGGACGGGGGCGCGGGTCCTGGATTTCACCGCCGCGCCGGTCTTCCCCGAAAAAACCGGGGAGCTGCCGCACCACGAGTGGCTGATTGAATTCGAGACGCCGCCCGGGGATTTGGCGGCCTTCGAGCGGATTCTGGACGAGCGCCTGGCGGAGCTGAACGCGGACTACGCCGTCCACCGGCGCGACGACGCCAGCCTGCTGCCGCCGCGGGTGACCTCCCTGCGGCCGGGGAGCTTCTATGATTTTATGAAGGCGCGGGGGAAGCTGGGCGGGCAGAACAAGGTGCCGCGGCTGAAGAACGACCGCGAGTTCGCGGATATGCTCCACGAATTGCAGTAGATTCGCGCTAAAAGACGTAGGGCGGGGTTTCCTAACCCCGCCGCGTTTTATATCCGATTGCGATGACGTAGGGGCCGACCGACGGCACGCCGTTCAGGTCGGCCCGTTCTTTTTATAAGGTAGCCCTCACCCTTAATCCCTCTCCCACAGGGAGAGGGAGACCGCGCCGACCCTCACCCCAACCTTCTCCCTAAATGTAGGGCGGGGATTTTAATCCCCGCCGCTTCCGTTTCTTGCGATGACGTAGGGGCGGGGCTCTGGCCCCGCCCGTTCATATACCGCCGTGCACGAAACGTAGGGCGGGGAATCCTTTCCCCGCCGCTTCAACCCCTCACCCTAACCCGTAAGTGCGCTTCTCCCCAGAGGGGAGAGGGGATAGCCGACTCTACTTCAGCCCGTACTCGTTCAGCTTGCGGTGCAGGGTCCGCAGGCCGATGCCGAGGACCTTTGCGGTCAAGGTGCGGTTGCCAGAATTCTTGGCCAGCGTCATGCGGATGACCTCGCGCTCGACCTGGGCCATGGTCCAGCCCACGGGGACGCGAATCATGGAGGAGGGCCGAATCGCGGCGACGCGGTCCTTGATTTCCGGCGGCAGGTCCTCCACCGTCAGCTCGCTCCCCCGCGCCAGCGCCACCATCCCCTCCACCGTGTTGGACAGCTCGCGGACGTTGCCGGGCCAGTCGTAGGTCAACAGGAGGTCCAGGGCGGCGGGCTCGACGCCGGTGACGGGGCGGTCGTGCCGACGGGCGGCCTGGGCGATGAAGCGGGAAATCATGGGCAGCAGGTCCTCGGGCCGCTCGGTGAGCGGCGGGACGTAGAGCTGGACTTTTTTCAGCCGGTAGTAGAGGTCCTCGCGGAAGCGCCCGGCGCGCATCTCCTCGGCGGGGTCCTTGTTGGTGGCGGCGATGAGGCGCACGTCCACCTGCAGCGTCTCCTCGCCCCCCACGCGCTCGAACCGCTGGTCCTGGAGCACGCGCAGGAGCTTGACCTGCGTGGCGTGGGGGATTTCGCTGATTTCGTCGAGGAAGAGGGTGCCGCCGTTGGCGCGCTCGAAGGCGCCGGCGTGACGCTTGACCGCGCCGGTGAACGCCCCGCGCTCGTGGCCGAAGAGCTCGCTCTCCAGCAGCCCCTCGGAGAGGGCGGCGCAGTGCAGCTTGACGTAGGGCCCGTCGCGGCGGTTGCCGCGGTGCTGAATCGCGTCGGCCACCAGCTCCTTGCCGGAGCCGGAGGGGCCGGTGATTAAAACGGTGATGTCGGTAAGGGCGAGCTGCTCCACCATCTCGAAGATGCGCTTCATGGGCGCGCTGACGGCGATGATGCCCTCGCCGCCCAGCCGCTCGTCCAGCCGCCCGCGCAGGGACTCCAGGTCCCGGCGCAGCCGCCGGTTCTCCAGGGCGCGCTCGATTTGCAAAAGCAGCTCGTCGGGGTTGACCGGCTTGGTGAGGTAGTCGTAGGCCCCGACCCGCATGGCCTCCACCGCGCTCGCCACGGAGCCGTGGCCGGTGAGCACGATGACCGCCAGGTCGGCGTCGCGCATCCGCGCCCGGGTGATGAGCTCCATCCCGGAGCCCGAGGGGAGCACGAGGTCCACCAGGAGCAGGTCCACCTCGTTGACGGCCAGGGCCTCGCGGGCCTCCTCCACGTCGGCGGCGGCGAGGGTGCGGTAGCCGGCGCGCCCCAGGGTGCGCTCCAGCGCCCGGCTCACCTCCGGGTCGTCGTCGACGATTAGCACCAGCGGCTTGGGCATGGACTATCCCCCGAACGGTTTATTCAGCGGGCGGTCCCCAGTGTCAGCTCGGCGACGGCGCCGCCTTCGGGACCGGCCGCCAGGGTCACGTCCCCCCCGTGGAGCCGGGCCACCTTTCGCGCCAGCGGCAGCCCGATTCCCGTTCCGCCGGGCCGGGTCGAGCTGAAGAGCTTGAAGTGCGCCTCGGGGTCCGGGCCGGGACCGGGGCCGTCGTCGGCAATCGTCACCCGCGCCCCGGCGCCCTCGGACCGGCAGCGGCAGCGGATGAGGCCGCCCTCCCCGCAGGCCGCCAGGGCGTTCAAGAGCAGGTTCAGCACGGCCTGGCGCAGGAGCGTCCGGTCGCCCTCCACCGGCGTGGGTCGGCAGTCGCACTCCAGCCGCACGCCGGCCTCCCGCAGTTGCGGCTTCAGGAAGGCGGCCAGGTCCAGACACAACTCCGCCAGTTCCACCTCCTCCACCCGCAGCGCCGGGGAGCTGGCGAAGTCGCGGAAGGCGGTGGCGATGGCGGCGAGCTGGTCGATTTCCCGCCCGATGGCGTCGGCGATGTCCAGGGTCTCGGCGTCGGCGCCCAGCGAGCGCAGGTCCTCGCGCAGCATCTCCAGGTTGAGACGCATGGCGTTCAGGGGGTTGCGCAGCTCGTGGGCCAGCGCCCGGGCCTGGGCCTCGAAATCCTCGGAGTTCACACCGCCCCCTCCCTCGCGGAAAAACCGCCGCTCCCCGCCGCCGGGCCCCCTAGCCGAGCCCCAGCTCCCAGAGACTCACACCGTACTTTTGCTGGGCGTAGTTATCCAGGCTGCCGATGAGTTCCCAGAAGACCTCCGGGTCGCTATCGGACATGTTTTGCATGGTCGCATCCAGGCGCTCGGAGGTCCAGCCCACGGATTCCAGGTACTCCTCGATTTGGTAGTCGTCCAGGGGGCCCCGCTCGATGGAGAGGTCCACCATGCCGAAGAGGACTTCCTTGAGCGGGAGCGGCCCGGACGCATCGCGGATGCCGTAGTACAGCCCGAGGGAGACGACGATTACCCCGACGGAAATCGCGCTCAGGATGAGGAACAGGCGCTTGGCAGGCGACACGGCACCTCCTTGGCTATAACGGGAGCGGAATTCGGTACGGACTCGGTCTCCGGCGTGGTCGGCACCCCCACCACCACCGTGGCGAACGGCTCATTCATCCTTCGGCAGCCCCCGCGACGCCCGGTAGGCGTCCATGAGCGCCCGGAAGCCCTCGGGGTCCTCGGAGCGGAGGTGGTCCACGGCCGACTCCAAATCCTCGACGGTCCAGCCCAGCCCCTCCAGCGCCTGTTGTGTGTCCCCCCCGGTGGAGCGGGCGTCCAGGTAGGCGAAGTACGCGTCCCGGAGGCTCGCCGGGTGCTCCTCGTCGCAGGCGGCGGCCAGGAGCGTCAGCAGGACGAGGGCGAGGCACAGACGGGTCATCTAGTCCGTCTCCCGGCGCAGGAGCTCCAGAAACCGACTCAAGCGGACGGGGTCCTCCACGAGCCGCCGGGTGGCGCGGACCAGGGCGGCTGTATCCAGGCCGGCTTCGAAGACGGCCTTCTCCGGCGGGGTTCCCGCGTAAATCCGGGCCGCCACACGGGCCACCTCCGCGTCGGGCGGCTCGGCGCATCCGCCGAACAGCAGGGCCAGCCCCAACACCGGTAAAAACTTCCGCACGGCTACTCCACCGCCCGGCAGGTCCGCTCCCAGCGCACCGTCCCCGACAGGCCCAGGTCCTTGTCCACGGCGTAGGGGTCGTCGGAGAAGAGAACCCCCACCACCCGGCCCAGCACGAGCCCGGCGTCGAGCGGCCCCCAGATGCGGCTGTCGCGGGCGTCCACGCGGTTGTCCCCCATCACGAAGAGGCACCCCTCGGGGACGACCACCGGCCCGAAGTCCTCGCGGGTCGTCCGCGCGACGTAGGGCTCATCGAGCGGATTCCGGGCCCCGTCGATGAAGACCAGACCCTCCCGCAGCTCCAGCGTCTCCCCGCCCAGGGCGATGACCCGTCCGAGGAAATCCCGCCCCCCGCCCGTGGGGGAGGCGAAGCAGATGACGTCGCCCCGGGACGGCCCCGCGCGGGCGTAGACCACTTTGTCCACCAGCACCAGGTCCCCCGGCAACAGGGTGTCGGTCATGGAGTGGGAGGAGACCTCGTAGGGGCAGAAGAGGAAGAGCCGGACGCCGACGACGAGCACCAGGGCGACGAGGACCGCCTGTCCCAGGCGGCGGGCCGTGCACAGCGGCGTCTTGTCCTGCTCGGCCATCCGTCCCCCTTACCCCCAACCCTGTCGGCGCGCCGTTCCCGGAGGGAGGGGGGACCGCTGCACCCCCCTTCCCGGCCTGTAGGCGAGCCTCCCCCCAGAGGGGGGAAGGGGCCATCGCAGCCCTCAACCTTACCGGCCCCTAGCGCACCACGTCCAGCATCCGGTCCCAGCGGACGTAGCCCAGCACGGCCAGTCCCGACTCCCCGTCGTGGCGCATCCGGGGAAGATTCACCGAGAGGTAAATCATGAAGGCCTTGCCGATGATTTCGTCCCGGTGGACGTAGCCCAGGCTTCCCCGGCCGTCGTCGGAGGAGTTGCGGTTGTCCCCCAGGACGAGGTACGAGTCCGGCGGCACGACGTGCTCATCCCCGCCGAAGCGCTCCCCGCCCCGCGTCCGGCCCCAGGCGCCCTCGGCCAGGTACGCCCGCTCGTCCAGGCGCTCCCCGTTCACGGCCAGGTAGTCGTCGGCGAAGCTGAAACGGTCCCCGGGCAGGGCCATCAGCCGCTTGACGTAGTCCTCCCCGTCGCGCCGGAAGACGACCACCTCGCCCCGCCGCGGTTCCCGCACCAGGTAGGCCAGCCGGTTGACGAGGATGAAGTCCCCCTCGACCAGCGTGGGCCGCATGGAGCCCGAGGGAATCCAGCTCGCCTGGAAGACGAACAGGCGCAGCAGAACGGCGATGACGAGCGCCGCGCCGAAGGCCGCCAAAAAGTACAGGAACCTGCGACGCCGCCGGGCGGGGGCCGGGCCGCCGCCGTTCACCGCGTCCTCAGCGCTCTCGGGCACCCTCGGTGGGGAATTTTCCACGACGGGTCACTTCACCGTGTCCATCATCCGGTCCAGCCGCAGGTGCGTCACGTAGTACGGGACGTCCAGGAGGTCCAGGTACATCTGGTCGTTGGTGCCCTCTGGACCGGCGAAGCTCATGTAGATGACGAAGGCCTTGCCCTTGATGTCGTCCTTAGCCATATAGCCCCAGTAACGGCTGTCGGCGGAACGGGTCCGGTTGTCCCCCAGCATGAGGTAACAGTCCTCGGGCACCCGGTACCACACCCCGTCCTCGAACGGCTCGCCCGAGCGGAAGTCCGTCTCCCAGGGCTTGGGCAGGAAGGTCTTGCCGATGTAAGGCGGCTGAAGGTACGCGCTCTCGTCCAGGGGCCGGGCGTCGGCGTGGTCCGCGTCGTCGTCCTTCCACAGGAAGCCGCCGTGGAAGCGGAAGTACTCGCCGGGCACCGCCATGCAGCGCTTGATGAAATCCGTTTCCACCTCCTGCAGCGTCCGCGGGTCGTAGGTCCAGTGGCGGAAGACGATGATGTCGCGCGGCTCGGGGTCGTTGAACAGGTACACCAGCCGGTTCACCAGGAGGAAGTCTCCCTTTTCCAGCGTGGGGTACATGGAGGTGGAGGGGACCCAGGAGGCCTGGATGGCTACCTCGCGCAGAATCAGCGCGATGACCAGGGCGACGGCCAGGCCCTCGAAAAAGCGCAGGGTCTTGGACAGCCGCCGGTGGTGCTCGCGGTACTTGCGGAAAGGCCAGGTGAGAACCTGCAGCCAGCGGGGCATCGCCCGCTTCTTCCCTTCTTCGTTCGCTCGGGGCATGACCCGTCCTCGGGTGGGGGGTTCAACAACAAAACGTTCCGGGGGAGCCTTCGGGTTCCCGGTCGGGGTCAATGATAGCACACGGGCGGGGCCCTTTGACACGTCCCACCCTCGATGCTATACTGCCGACGATGGTTCCCCATCCCGTGACGGGTCCGCCGGCAAGCCCCGGTGAAGGCCGCTGCCCGGAACATCCCGCGAGCACGGCCGTCGGGGTCTGCATGAACTGCGGACGCCTGGTCTGCTCCGAATGCCGGACCCGCCTGGACGGGCGCAACGCCTGTCCCGAATGCGCGGCCGAGCTGGAGGCGCGGGGCGGACGGTGGAAGTCGGTGAGCCGCATCGCCGTCCTGGTCCTGGTGGGCCTCGCGTTGGGGTACTGGCTGACCCGCCCCGGGGAGCTGCCGCCCGACGTCGAGCGCCTGGAGGAAGTCTCCCAGGCCGTCGAGCGCTTCCACTCCGACGTGGGCCGCTGGCCGGTTGGGCTGGAGGAGCTGGTACAGAAGCCGGCGGGTGGGGGAGCGACGGGTGGAATTGGCGCGACCGGAGGGGCCGAAACGGGGGGAAGTTTGACGGGTGGGGGAACCGCCGGCTGGACCGGCCCCTACCTCGGCGACAAGCGCTTTTTGAAAGACGGTCGGCCCACCGACGTCCACGGCAATCCCCTCGAGTACGGCGTGGACGCCCGCGGCGTCTGGCTCGCCACCGCCGGAGAGGACGGAGAGTGGCAGACCGACCTCGCCGCGATGGGCACCGAGAGCGAACCCGGCGGCGACGACCTCGTCCTGTGGGTTTTTATTGAGGATGGCGCCCCGGATTAGTACAATACCCCTGAACCCTTGGGCGCGGTGATTTCGGCGGTCCGAGCGGTACGTGACCCGGACGACGGGCGGTGCCGCCTCCGGTAAAGATATTCGCGCGTCAGGGCACGCTTCAGGCCGCCCGGACGGGGAGGAGTTTGACGGGCCCGACCGGGTCGACCTCCACGACGGAACGTTCAGGGCGTTAAAAATCTCCCACGCAGGGAGGAGTTTGATGGAGTTCAGCTGTTCCCGAGGCATCCTCTTCGACACCCTGGCCATGGTGGCCGGCGTGGTCAAGAAGAACCCGCCTCTCCCGGTGCTCTCCAACGTGCTGGTGAAGGCCGACGCCGAGGAGGGCCGCCTCCACCTCACCGCCACCGACCTCGAGGTCGGCGTGAGCTGCAACATCCCCGCCCAGGTCTCCGCCGGCGGCGAGCTGACGCTCCCCGCCCGCAAGCTCACCGACATCCTGCGAGAGCTCCCCGAGGCCCAGGTGACCCTCGCCACCGAGGGCACCGGCTGCACCGTCAAGTGCGAGAACTCCCGCTTCTCCCTGGTGGGCATCGAGGCCGACGAGTTCCCGCCCCGCCCGGAGATTTCGCCGGAAAGCTCCCTCACCGTCGTCTCCGACACCCTGCGCGAGATGATTCGCCAGACCATCTTCGCCGTCAGCTACGACGAGACCCGTTACTTTTTGAACGGGGCGTACGTCGTGGCCAAGGGGCGCGAGCTCACCTTCGTCGCCACCGACGGCCGCCGCCTGGCCAAGAGCGTCCGCACCCTGGACTCCGGCCCCGAGCTGGACTTCGCCGGAATCGTCCCCACCAAGGCCGTGGTCGAGATGGACAAGCTGGCCGCCAAGGTCGAGAAGGTCGAGCTCTCCCTCGGACCCGGCCACATCGTCGCCGCCTTCGCCGACACCATCCTCACCGCCTCCCTCATCGAGGGCGAGTACCCCGACTACGACAAGCTCATCCCCAAGGAGTTCCCGCGCCGCGCGCGCATAAACCGCGGCCTCTTCGAGGACGCCACCCGCCGCGTGGCGCTCATGGCCGACGAGACCTCCCATCGCGTCGCCTACGAGCTGGACGGGAACGTCATCCGCGTCACCGGCAAGAGCGAGCAGGGCGAGGCCGTCGAGACCGTCGAGGCGAATTACGAGGGCGAGGCCTTAAGAATCGGCTTCAACGCCCGCTACGTCGGCGACGCCCTCAAGGCCACCGACGCCCCGGAAATCGAGCTCCTGCTCCTGGAGAACCTGCGGCCGGGCCTGCTGAAGGGCGAGGGCTCCGACGAGTACCTCTGCCTCATCATGCCCATGCGCCTGGACGACTTCTAGCCCCCGGGCCGGGGTGGGCGTTGCAGCGTCCCCTCTCCCTTTTAGGGAGAGGGTTAGGGTGAGGGTAAGGGGCTGGGAGCGTGGATAACGCGGCGGCCCGCAGAGGGGCCGCCCTACGCCAGCGCAACAATCGGGTGAGGGGTGCGATGGTCCCCTCCCCCCTCTGGGGAGCGGCGCGCCGACAGGCCAGGGTGAGGGGTGCAACTGTCTCCCTCTCCCCGTGGGAGAGGGATTAAGGGTGAGGGCTTCCTTATAATAAATCCCCTCCCCTTGTGGAGAAGCACGCCGACGGGCTAGGGAGGGGGGTGTAGCTCCTTCCCCATCTGGAGAAGCACGCCTCCGGGTTAGCCGGAATCCTGAAACGTACGTTATCGGCCGGGGCGGTCGTCCGCCCGAAAACGGGCCGTCGAATGTTTTTAAGAAAAAGCCCCACGACAAGCCCCGGGAGATAAGATGAACTTCCTCGGCGCGAACAAGGTCTGGCAGGTCATCGTCCTCGTCGTGCTCCTCGCCGGCCTGGCGGTCTTCGACTACCTCTACATCACGGCGGTTGAAAAGCCGATTCTGGTTCCCCTGGGCGGGGAGAACTTCTTCGCCCAGTTGAACTACCGGCGCATCTACGTGGACCACTACGGCGCCCAGACGGTCTACGACCGGATTCTGGCGGAGAAGGCCCGGCTCCAGACGGTGTACGAGGATGAGCTGGCCGCGGCCCAGGCCCGAATAGCCGCCGGGGAGAAGGACGTGGTGCTCCCCACGGGCCCGGCCCCCGTGTCCGAGGAATGGATTCGGAACGAGGCCGCCGCCCTGGGGAAGGGCGAGGTCATCGCCACGGTGGAGCTGAACATGGTCGAGGCGATAATTTTCTGCGCCGCCATAACCATCCTCGTGCTCTACCTCTTCAACGTGCTGTTCCTGAGCCGCGGCCGTTCGGTGGTGGAGAGCGCCCCGGACCACTCCGACTAGGGGGCGGTTATAACGCCCGACCACGACAGGCTTGTACCGACGATGAGGCGGGCCCGGAGGCTCGCCTTTTTCGGACTGGCCCTGGGTATCCTGCTCATCGGCTGCGCCCGTCAGCCGCGGCTGGTCACCCCCGAGCAGGTGAAGGCGGAGGGGAACCTCGCCCTCGCCATTCCGCTCTACCTGGACCGTCGGCCCGTCGGCCCGCCCAACCGCCTCCCCCGGCCCGAGCTCGCCGTAACCACCGCGGACTCCGACGAGGCCGAGCTTCTGGCCCAATCCGCCGCCCGGCGCGCCGGTGAGCTGGGCGCCGTGGTCCTGTCCCACGAGGTCCGGGAGCTGCCGGGCCGCCGCGAGCTATCCATGAGCTTCGGTCCCGAGGGCGGCCCGGAGCGCTTCCGCCTCGTCATCACCTGGCCCGTGGAGGCCCCCCGCGGACCGCGACTGGCCATAATCATCGACGACTGCGGCGGGAGGAACCCCGCCGTCACCGGCCTCCTCGACCTGCCGGTGACCCCCTCGGTGCTGCCGTACCGGACGTACTCGCGGGCGGTGGCCCAGGCCGCCCATGAAGCCGGGCGCGAGGTCATGCTCCACCTACCCTGCGAGCCGCTGGGAAGCGAGAACCCCGGCCCCGGAGCGCTCTACACCTACATGACCGACGCCGAGCTCCGCCGCCTCGTAGAACAAGCTCTGGACGACGTCGGCCCCGTGGACGGCGTCAACAACCACATGGGCTCGAAGCTCACCTCCGACCGCCGCTGCATGGACGCCGTCCTGGCCGAGATTTCCGACCGGGGCCTGTGGTTCGTGGACTCGGTGACGTACCACACCTCGGTGGCGGACGCCGTGGCCGCGGAGCGCGGCGTGCCCCACGCCCGCCGGGACCTTTTTCTGGACAACGACCCCGCCCGCCGCTCCGTGGTCAAGGAACTGAAAAGAGCCGTGGACCTCGCCCGCGAGCGCGACGGCCCCGTCGTCGTCATCGGCCACGACCGCGACGCCACCCTCGACGCCGTCCGCGAGGTGCTCGACTACGCCCGGGAGGCCGGCGTCGCCCTGGTCGGGGTCTCGCAGTGCCTGAAGTAGCTCCGCTTGACCCGGCCCCGCGCGGGGGCTAAACTTTACGTGGAAACTCCCCGGGGAGAAGCCATGCGCAGCCGGACACCCGTTCTCGTCGCCACCGTCGTTTTAATGACCGCCCTCGCCGCCGGCGGCGGCCAACTGGACCCCGACCGCGTCTACACCGTCCAGCGCGGCGACACCCTCTGGGACCTGGCCGAGGAGTTCCTGGGAAGCCCCTGGCTCTGGCCCCTCATCTGGCAGGCCAACCCCTCCATCGTGGAGCACCCGCACTGGATTTACCCCGGCGAGGAAATATACATCCCGCCCAACGTCCCCCCCGAGCTCCCCGCGCGCATCCAGGTCCGAATACGCGACGACGAGCCCATCACGGCCCTCACGCGGGAGCAGCTCGTCGCCCTCTGGCGCCGCCTCCTCGAATACGCCGGCATGGTCGTTCCCGACATCGGCGAGTACTGGGAGTTGGCCCATATCGTGGCCTCCGTGGACGAGGACCGCACCATGGTCGCCCTCTACGACGAGGTGTACATCTCCGGCGGCGACGACGAGGGCTTCTACCCCGGCGCCCAGTTCCTCGTCTACCGCGACAAGGACCGCATAGTCATCCCCGATTCCCGCATAGACGTCGGCCGCCTCATCCAGAACGTCGGCGTCATCGAGGTCACCGAGGTCTTCCCCGACGTCAGCCGCGCCAAAATCATCGCCTGCAACGAGGCCGTCCTCGTCGGCGATAAGATTCGCCTGCGCGAGGAAATCGACGACGAGTTCCTCCGCTTCCGCACGGGGGTCGAGCCGCCGGTGTGGGAGTCCGAGGAGGAGGCGCTCGCCGAGCGCGGGTACGTCTGCTGGGAGCGCGACGGCCGCAACTACGCCGCCCAGGGCCACGTCGTATACATCAACTGGGGCTCCGACCAGGGTCTGGAGCCCGGCGCGCGGGTCATCGTCTGGCGCCTCGGCCGCACCGTGGACGACCCGGCCAGCCTGGAGACGGTCAAGCTCCCCGACGAGAAAATCGGCACGCTGGGGGTGCTGAAGGTCACGGAGTCCACGGCCACCTGCCTGGTCCTGGGGAACACGAAGCGGCTGGAAATCGGCGACTACGTGGACTACGTGCGGAGATAGGGTTTCGGGCTCCGCCCGGTCAACTGCGGCCCCAGGCCGCGTTTTTAGCTATAAATTAAAATGCTGACGGCGCACAAGGGCATCCTCGCGCTTCTCGAAGACCGGCGGGCGGGGTGGGTCATCCTCCTCGCCGCGGTCCTCCTGCGCCTGGCGGTCCTCTTACTCGTCGCCGACGAGCCTCTCGTCTCGGACGCCGCGAGCTACTTAAAGGAAGCCCGCTATCTCGCCGGGGGCGTCGGCTACACCCCGCGGTGGCCCCCCGGCCTGCCCCTGTACCTTTCCATCTTCCAGCACCTGTCTTCCGGCGAGTTCCTGGCCCGGGCCTCGATGCTCTTGTGGTTCCTGGCCCTGGCGCTTTTAGGCTACAGGCTGACGCTGGACGCGGCGCGGGAGGAAAAGTGGAGCGAACAGGGGCGGCGCTCCGCGCAGTTCGGCGCCAACCTCTTCCTGGCCGCCTTCGCCCTCTACCCGTGCTACGTCCTCAACTCGGTGGACACGCTCTCCCAGCTCCCGACGGCGGCGGGGCTCATGGCGGCGGCCCTTTTAACGCTGCGCGTCTCACGCGGGGCGGGGACGGGGACGGCGGTCGTCCTGGGGTGCGTGCTGGGATTCACGACGCTCATCCGGCCCGCGGCGCTGCTGTTAATCCCGGCCGTGCCGGTCTACCTGGCGGTGAAGCGCAGGAAGGCACTCGCGCCCCTGGCGGTCTTCCTCCCGGCGGTCGGGGTCGTCGGCCTCTGGCTCCTCGTCTTGCATCACATGACCGGCTACTTCATCTTCATCAACCAGGCCAACGCGTACAATTTCTTTTTCGGGAACAACCCATACACGCCGCTCTACCGGACCTGGTGGCTGGCGACGCACTCGGGCGTCGAAGGCGGGTGGCCCGATGACTTCAGACGCCTGGTGACCGAGATAAACGCACTGCCGGCGCACCTGCAGAACGGGCGCTTCACGGCGCTGGCCTTGGAGGAAATCACCGGGCGGCCGGACCTCTTCCTCGTGCGCAGCCTGAGCCGCGTGCGGTCCTACCTTGCGACGGACAGCTTCTCCGGGTCGCAGCTCGTGAAGGTATTCGGCCTGCCGCTGTGGACGGGTCTCGCGGCCGTCGCGGCCGACGGCGTGTTCTACGCGGGCGTCGTCGGGGCGGCCGTCGCGGCGCTCTTCGCGGGGAAAAAGGCGCTTCCCGAACGGGACGCCCTGACGGTGCTCCTGGGAATCGCATTGCTCTACGCGCTGCCGTACTTCGTCAGCTTTTCCCACTCCGTGTACCACATCCCCACCACGCCGCTTTTGGGTGTCGTCGCCGCGGTGTTCGCCGGTCGTCTCCGGCGGGGCGGCGGCGTATGGGACAAGCTGAAAAATTCGAGAAAAAGGCGCGTCGGCCTGTGGGTCGTCGCCGCACTGTTCGCCGCGATTCAGGTCGAGTGGCTGGTCGTCATGGCCGGCGTGATGTGAAGGGGAGGCTCGCCTACGGGCCAGGGATTGGAATTACCCCCCTCTCCCCTCCGGGGAGCGGCACGCCGACGGGCCGGGGTGAGGGGTGTGCGATGGTTCCCCCCCCATCTGGGGGGAGGGTTAGGGTGAGGGGCGGGCGGGTGTGGACACCCGCCCCTACATCAAAAAAAACTAAAATCACGCGACGCCCTGCGCGAGCTCACCGGTGAAAGGCTCCTCGACCGCCCGCATGACAAGGCCCGGCGCGCCGGGCGGTCCCGATAGCCCCCGGCCCGGCCTTTTTTGCTACAATTACGCGGACCGAACCGAGAAAACATGAGCCGTCACCCCGAAATCGACCTGTCGCGGATTAAGCCGCAGCCCGTCGCCGAGCGGCCGAGCAAGGTCACCCTGGACGACCTGTGCTCACTCCCCGTCGCGGCGGATGCGGCGCTCCTGGACCGCCTGCCGAACCTGCTTACGGCGCGGGACCTGCGCTTCGTCGTGGGCCGGACGGTGGATGCGTCGCGGGGGGGCTTTCCGGTGATTTTCGGCGCCGGGGCCCATCTCGTCAAGGCCGGCGTAGGGCCGCTTTTAATCGCTCTGGCCGAGCGGGGGCTGGTGACCTGCCTGGCGGTGAACGGGGCCTTCGCCATTCACGACCTCGAGCTGGCCCATTTCGGCAAAACCTCGGAGGACGTGGCGGCGCAGTTGCCGCTGGGACGCTTCGGCATGGCGGCCGAGACGGCGGCGCTGGTCAACGGGGCTTACTCCCGGGCGGCGCGGGAGGGGCTCGGGGCCGGAGAGGCGCTGGGGCTCGCCGCCTCCGAGGGCGCCAATAAAAACATCAGCGTCCTGGCGCGGCTCTCCGACCTCGGCGTCCCGGTCACCGTCCACGTGGCCCTGGGCACCGACATCACCCACATGCACCCGGACTGCGACGGCGCGGCGGTGGGCGCGGCCAGCCTGCGCGACTTCCGCATCCTCTGCCGCCAGGCGGAGCGTCTGGGCGGAAAAGGCGACGGGCTCGGCGGCTGCTACCTGAACTGGGGCTCGGCGGTGCTCTTGCCCGAGGTGTTTCTCAAGGCGGTCTCCGTGGCCCGCAACCTGGGGATGAGCGGGCGGTTCACCACGGCGGCCTTCGATTTCAGCGTGGCCTACCGGGTGAGCGAGAACGTGGTGCGCCGGCCCAGCCCCGGCGACGGCCGCTATCTGGTCGGCCCCCACGAGGTCCTGCTGCCGCTCTTCTACGCCGCCTGCCTGCGTGAATTGGAGGGACATGGGGCCTGACGAGCTGGCCGCCCACGAATTTCGCCTGGCCACGGAGAACCTGGCGAAGGTCGCCGAGGAGCTGGCCGGCCCGGTGACCCGCGCGGCGGGAATCATCGTCGCGGCGCTCCGGGCGGGGCATAAGGTTCTTCTGTGCGGCAACGGGGGCTCCGCCGCCGACGCCCAGCACTTCGCCGCCGAGCTCGTCGGGCGCTTCGAGACCGAGCGCCGGCCGCTCCCCGCCGTGGCCCTCTCCACCAACACCAGCAACCTCACCGCCATCGGCAACGACTACGGCTTCGCGGAAATATTCGCCCGGCAGGTCCGCGCCCTGGGCCGCGAGGGGGACGTGCTGGTCGCGATTTCCACCAGCGGTGGCTCGCCCAACATCCTGGCGGCGGTTAAGGCCGCGCGGGAAATGAAGATGAAGGTGGTGGCCCTGGCCGGCCGCGACGGGGGAAAGCTGGCGCCGCTGGCCGACGCGCCCCTGGTCGTCTCCGGCGTGCGCACCTGCCGCATACAGGAGGGCCACATCACCTGCATCCACGTCATCTGCCGCCTCGTGGACGAGGTGATTAAACCGGACGAATGAGAACCGACCCCGGACGGCCCGACCTGGAGGAACGCGGGCCGGGGCGTATCTTGCGCTTGACCAACGGACGCGGCGGCGCGCACTCACACTAGAGGAGTCCCGCTGAAGGAGACCCTGCCCCAGAAACGCCTCGAGGAGCTGCTGGCCTCGTTTCCCGGCCGGCGCGTGCTCGTCGTGGGCGACCTGATGCTGGACCGCTACGTCTGGGGCCGGGTGGAGAGAATAAGCCCCGAGGCGCCGGTGCCGGTGGTGGAGGTGGAGCGGGAGACCTCGCTGGCGGGCGGCGCGGCCAACGTGTCCCGCACCGTGGCCGCCCTGGGGGGCGTTCCGCTCCTTCTGGGCGTGGTCGGGAACGACGCCGACGCCGCGGAGCTGCGCGAACGTCTCACCGCCGACGGAATCGACCACGGGCACGTCCTGGCCATGCGCGACCGGCCGACAACCCTCAAGACCCGCGTCATGGCCGAGCGACAGCAGGTCTGCCGCGTGGATAAAGAGGTGCGCGCCCCGGTGGACGAGAAAGCCCGGGCGGACCTCGCCGCCCGCGGCCGGGAGCTCATGGCCGGAGCCGACGCCCTCCTGTTGTCCGACTACGGCAAGGGGCTCCTCTCCCCGGGCCTCATCCGCGACCTGGTGGACGCCGCCGGGGGGAAGCCCAGCGCCGTGGACCCCAAGCAGGACCACTTCGCCGCCTACGCCGGGGTGACGGTGGCCACGCCGAACAACCACGAGGCGGGGAGCGCGGTGGGCCGCCGCGGGCGTTACGAGGAACTGGACGACGTCGCCGCGCGCCTCTTCGAGCTCACCGGCCTGAAGAATCTTCTCATCACCTGCGGTGAACGGGGGATGCGCCTGTACGAGGGACCCGGCGCCCGGGCCGAGGTCATCGAGACCGTGGCCCGCGAGGTCTTCGACGTAACCGGGGCCGGCGACACGGTGACCGGGGTGCTCGCGCTGGCCCTGGCCGCCGGGGCGTCCATGTCCGAGGGGGCGCACCTGGCGAACCTGGCCGCCGGGGTGGTCATCGCCAAACTCGGCGTGGCCACCGCCTCGCCCGCCGAAATCCTCCGCCAGTACGACCTCGTGGCGGGCGCGTAAAAAACGTTGCCAAACGGGACCGGTTGACTGGTATAATGATGACCGTTCGTATGCTTAAGGGCTTGAAGTAAAGCGCGTAACCCAAGGGGACTCTCATGTTGCGTAAGCTCTATTTCGATTTCCGCGACGTGTTGCGGGCGCCGCGCCTGGGATTTTCCGCCAAGAAAATCTGGGTGCAGTTCACCGGCCTGGTAATCGGCCTCGGCGGGTACGCCGTCCTGGCGTACTCCTCTCTCCTGGTCGGCGGCTCCACCTTCGCCGAAATCTGGTTCAACTACGGCGCCCTGCCCATCCCACTGGCCTTCGGACCGGGCGGCGAGGTAGCCAACTACTTCGTGGGCGTGCCCTGGTACTCGTGGCTCATCTGGAGTGTGGGAGTCCTGTGGGCGCTGATTCTGGCCCTCCTGGCCGGGACCGCCACCGCCAAGCTCACCTACGAGCAGCTCCGCGGGAACGATTTCTACTCCAAGCGGGAGGCGTGGCGGTTCGCGCGCAAAAACGCCGCCGCCGTAATCCTCTCCCCCGTCGGGCTGGCGATTCTCGCCGCGGGCCTCGTCTTCGGCGGCCTCGTCATCGGCTGGTTCGCCAGTTGGGGCGCCGTATCCGCCTGGATTACAGCCGCCTTCTTCCCCGTCATCATCGGCGTCACCGTCTTCACCCTCTACCTGGTGGTAATCATCCTCGTGGGGGTGGTCATCGCGCCCGCCGTCGTCGCCACCACCAAGAACGACACCTTCGAGACCATCTTCGAGCTCTTCTCCACCGTGGCCGCCCAGCCCTGGAGGCTCTTCATCTACGAGTTCCTCCTGTGCCTGGTGACCATGCTCGCCTTCGGCGTATTCCTCGTGCTCATCCTGTTCGCCCTGAAGCTGATGAAGATGGTCTTCGGGGTCTGGTGGGGGACGGACTTCACCCAGTACGTGCTGCCCCAGGCGCAGCACTACACCCACAGCTTCCTGCGGGTGCCGGTGGATGTGGCCCAGGTGTACGCGAACCGCTTCCTCTTCTGCTGCCAGCACACGGGATTCATGCCCTCGTTGGTGGTGGGCAACATCCCGGGCATCTACTGGCTCCTGGCGCCGCAGAGCTACAGCTTCATCCCCGCCCAGCCCGCCGCCGGGCTCCACGTCGCCTCCATCATCCTCGCCGTGGGGCTCATCGGCCTCATCGGAATACTGGCCAGCTACCTCCTGGCCACCTGCCAGGCGGGGCAGACGCTCATCTACGTGGCCCTGCGCAAGAAGAAGGACGACGAGAACATCCTCGAGCGCCGCGACTACGACGAGGAGTTCCCCGAGTTCGAGGTCCCCGAAGACCTGGACGAGGGTGAGAAGCCGCCCGAGTCCGGGGAGAAGCCGGAGGACGAGGACAA
>CAYTCV010000015.1:0-13311 GCA_964436465.1 uncultured bacterium | reverse complement strand
ATCCCCGCCGTTTTTAGGCGACCTTCACCCGCGTTTGCGATGACGTAGGGCGGCCCCTCTGCGGGCCGCCGCGTATTGCGCCGACGTAGGGGCCGACCGACGGCGCGCCGTTCAGGTCGGCCCGCCCCTCACCCTAACCCTCTCCCCAAAGGGGCGAGGGGACATGCAAATTGCGATGACGTAGGTGCGGGTCTCCACACCCGCCCGCGGGGGGACCGCAGAGGGGCCGCCCTACACCTTTTCCAACACCTCGCGCATCCGCCCCGCCACGTCCCGGGCCGTCTCCGGTCCGTACGCCGCGCTGAACGGCAGCGTCAGCCGCTCCCGCCCCAGGCGTTCCGCCTCCGGGAACTGACCTTCATGGCCGCCGAAATCCCGCCGGTAGAGCGTCATCAGGTGCAGCGGGTGGTAGTGGACCGAGGTCGCGACGGCTAGCTCCCGCAGCCCCGCCGCCAGGGCGTCGCGCGACAGCGGACATTTCCCCGTGACCCGCACGGCGTACAGGTGCCAGGCGTGCCGGTCGCCGGTTTTCGCATCGGGTCGGGGCGGAAGCTCGATGCCCGGCAGACCGGCGAGCGCCTCGTCGTACGCTTTGGCCAGCTCCAACCGCCTGCGGTAGCCCTCCTCGACGCGCGTGAGCTGCACGAGGCCCAGCGCCGAGGCGATGTCCGTGGAGTTGTACTTGTACCCCGGCTCGATGATGTCGTAGCCGGGGGTGCCGCCGGCGGCGTAGCGGTCCCAGGCGTCGCGGTCCATCCCGTGCAGGCGCAGGACGGCCGCCCGCCGCGCCCAGTCCGCGTGCGGGGTGAGGAGCATCCCGCCCTCGCCCGTGGTCAGGTTCTTGTTGACGTAGAAGCTGAAGCAGGTGGCGTCGCCGAGGGTCCCCACGCGTTTGCCCCGGCAGAGCGTCTCCACGGCGTGCGCCGCGTCGTCGATTAAAAACAGGCCCCGCTCGGCGCACAGCGACCCCAGGGCGGCCATGTCCGCCGGGTACCCGCCCAGGTGAATCGGCAGGACGGCCCGGGTTTTTTTCGTTATCGCCTTCTCGACGGCGGCGGGGTCGAGGTTGCCGGTCACCGGGTCCACGTCGGCGAAGACCGGCGCGGTCCGTTGGTACAGAATCGCCTCGGCGGTGGCGGCGAAGGTCAGCGGGGTGGTGACCACCTCGTCGCCGGGCCCGACCCCCGCGGCGGCCAGCGCCAGGTGCAGCGCCGCCGTGCCGCTGGAGACCGCCAGGGCGTGCGCCGCACCGACCAGCGCGCGGAATTTCTCCTCGAACTCCCGCGTCCGCGGGCCGTGCGTCAGCCAGCCCGAGCGCAGCACCGCCGCGACGGCCTCCACCTCGGCCTCGGTGATGACGGGCGGCGAAAGGTCGATGGGTTTTCGCTCCATGTCGGCTCGATTATACAAAAAACGGTATCCGCGTATCCCCTCCCCCCTTTGGGGGGAGGGCCGGGAGGGGGGTTCCTAAAAGCTGCGGGGTCAGGTATCTGCGACCGAAGGTAATCCCCGCCCCTCATCCTAGCAATCGCTGGTGAGGGGTGCAGCGGTCCCCTCCCCCCTTGGGGGGGAGGGCCGGGAGGGGGGTTCCTAAAAGCGGCGGGGTCAGGTATCTGCGACCGAAGGTAATCCCCGCCCTGCATTTATCCGCACGACGACCGGCGGGTGTGGACACCCGCCCCTACGCCGTCACGGACGACGTAAAAAATATTGACAGGTATTTCCTCCGGTGCTACGATACCGACGAATCGTGTTACGGGAGGACCCATGGCCGAGCTGGTGCGCTTCGGGGTGGCGATGCCCGAGGACCTGGTCGCCCGCTTCGACGCCGCGACCGCCAACTTCCGCAACCGCAGCGACGCCCTGCGCCGCCTGGTCCAGGAGTTCCTCGCCGAGCGCGAGTTCGCCCCCGACCAGGAGGTCATGGGCACCGTCACGCTCCTCTACGACCACCACCGCTCCCGCGAGCCCGGCGGCCTGACCGAAATCCAGCACGACGCCGGCGGGCTCGTCCACTCCACCATGCACGTCCACCTGGACCCCCACCGCTGCCTGGAGGTGGTGGTGGTGCGCGGTCCCGGCGGGGAAATCCGGGACCTGGTGGAGCGGCTCGGGAGCGCCCCGGGGGTGTTGCAGGCCCGGCTGCAGGCCACCCCGCTCCGTCCGGCGGGCCGGTAATCACACGATTGAAGCCGCCGCCCCGGTCGGCGGTTAAACCTTTCCGACGAAAATTCGACCCCAAAGGAGTCGTATGCACGTTCCCGACGGACTTCTGCGGCCCGAGGTGTGGGCCGGCGGCTGGGTCCTGGGCGGAGGCGGCCTCGCCTGGGCCGTCGCCCGCGCCCGAAAGGTGATGGAGAAGGGGCTGGTCCCGCTGGCCGGCGTGCTGGCGGCCTTCATCTTCGCCGCCCAGATGCTCAACTTCCCGATTCTGCCCGGCGTCTCCGGCCACATGGTCGGCGCGGCGCTGGCGGCCATCGCCCTCGGGCCCGCCATGGGCGTCCTGGTCATCTTCACCGTCCTGGCCGTCCAGTGCCTGCTCTTCGCCGACGGCGGGGTCACGGCGCTGGGGCTCAACCTCCTGGCCATGGGCATCACCGGTGCCCTCGTGGGGTACGGGCTCTACCGGCTCGTCGGCGGGGGGAATCCCTCCGGCTGGCGTCGCCGGGCGGCCGCTTTCACCGCCGGATTCGGCGCCACCGTGGTCGCCTCCCTGGTGACCTCGACCGCCATCTGCCTCTCCACCCCCTATCCCCCCGCGACCGTCTTCGGCCTCATGGTCGGCTTTCACGCCCTGGTGGGCGTGGGCGAGGGGGTAATCACCGCGGTGGTGGTGGAGGTGCTGCAGGGCGCCGGCGTCCTTGAACGACGGCTGGAAGGGGGTGTGGCGCAATGAAGCGGTTGACCATCGCTCTAATCATCCTGGGCGCCCTGGCGCTGGTCGCGGCGCTGGTCAGCCCCCTGGCCTCGCCCTACCCCGACGGCCTCGAGGCGGCCCTGGAGCGGGCGGGCGGGGATGAGACCGCCGTGCCGGAGGAGGGCGGGCATCTGGTGGACTCGCCCTGGCCCGACTACGACGCGGGCGGCGACGGCTCCGCCGGCTCCACCATCCTGGCCGGCATCATCGGCGCCGCCATCGTCCTGGCCCTCGGCCTGGGCCTGGCGAAGCTGCTCTCGCTTAAAAAGGCCTAGAACCGGACCTATAAAGCAACTCCACTGGTAAATACCGACCTTAAAAGGTCGGTATTTGCCACTGGATAGGTGCGTAATTATAAAGTATGATGAGTATAGTTGCCTTTTTTCGGTGGAGGTATCCGATGCGAGGTCGGGTAGTCGCTCTGTTGTTAATCCTGCCCCTGCTCACACCCATCCTGGCCGATGATTGGATTCAGGACAGCTGGGTGGACGGCCCGGCGCCTCCGGAAGGGAATTGGCTCTGGAACCAACACCAGAAGAGCTTCGACACGTCCGTGAACCTCGCCTGGTGGCGCTACATCGTGAACCCGGGGACCGGCGACAACCACGTCTTCCCCTATGCCCCGAGCGATGATGCGGATGACGTCGGCGAATTCGGCGCCGGGATAGAGGCGATGAGGGACATCACCGGCCAGACCAACTACTTCGACTACGATTCCGAAACCTACTACCAGGTCGTCGGCGGTAGTGCCGGAAACGGCAAACTGGCCGTCTACTACTCGGACGACTGCGGCGTTACCTGGACCGGTAACGTCAGTCCGAATATACGCGGTCCGCTCCTGTGTATCGCCCAGAGGCCGGACACCAACGAGCTGCACGTGGCGGCCGAGACGAATGACGGCCTGGAGATTTACATCCTGGACGGCCTCGACGGCGCCTGGGAGCTGCAAGCCGAGATTCCGGACGCGACGTTCACCGACGCCCACTTCCTCTTCGACGACGCCAACCACGGCTACCTGACCATTTCCGACATCGCCGAAACGCAGGCCAGGCTCTGGCTCTGGGATGGAAACGACTGGACCGCCGACGGAAACAAATTCCCCGGGGACCCGTTCCAACTGTACGCCATCTGGCGGATGGGACGGACGGATGATTTATTCGTCGCCGTCGACAACAACGTGGGCCACGACCTGCTCTACTACTCGACCGACGACGGGGACTCCTGGAGCGAATGGACGGAGGACTACTACGGCGGTCCGGTGGACGCGCCCCAATTCGCCTCCACCGGCCCCTCCACCGGCTGGACGAATACTTACGTCTACCTCGCCACGACCAACGCCCACGGCTCTCCGCTGGTCTGTCGAATCAACTCCGACAATCCCGCGGACTTCGAGCTCTTCAATCTCGGTTCCACGAACCTGCTCGAGGTCCACAACATCCTGGCCGCGGACGACGGCATCGTCTTCATCTCCGGTAGAGGAGCCGGCGGCGCCGGACTGTGGGTCTCCGACGACGACGGTGAGTCGTGGTCCGATAACTACTTCGATGACCCCTGGGACAATCTCCACACGGTACCCATTCTCCTCCAGGACCCCCTCTTCGGTTTTATCTACGCCTCGGGCAACTCGTCGACTCTGGAGACCCCCTTCATCGTATACATGGCCCACTCAACCGCCGAGATTATCAGCCTGCCCTACGACTGCGGGGAACCCTCCGTCTTCGACTCCATCGACATCCCGGTCGACCTGCCGGCGAATTCCGAACTGAAGGTCTACCTCCGTTCCGACGACACCCCGCAGATGGGCGGAGCATGGGTCTTGATAGATAACTATTACAACCTCGAGGGCATCGAACAGGGGATGCGGTACGTCCAGTACAAGCTCGAATTTATCGGTGAAAACGACGTGCCCTACTCCTTCCCCGTCGTGGATAGTTTTCAGTTGAACTACAACCCGGGGGGGGACCCGGACAGCCCCCGGGTCGTGGAAACCATCCCCACCGACGGCGCTCAGGGCGTCCCCGTCAACACGGATATCCGGGTCGTCTTTAACCGAACCATGGACCCTGCAAGCTTCGAGGGGAACTTCTTCATCTACGACGGCGAGGTTGAAATCCCGTGGACGGGCCGGCTCGAGGGAGACGACGAATCCACTTTCGTCGCCGACCCCGAATCAAGTCTGCCGCCCCTGACGCCCATCGAGGTCCTGTTGTACGAGGGCATCACCGACTCGGAGGGCACCCCGCTCGAGGACGACAACGGCTCGGCGGAGGGCGCCTACGACTTCAGCTTCGAAACCGGCGGGTCGTTCCGTCCGGATGGTCCCCGCGTGGTAGACCACATCCCTCCCGACGGCGCTGGGGACGTGCCCCTCAACACGATTATCTCGGTCAAGTTCGACCGCCGCATGGACCCGGACAGCTTCGAGGATAACTTCCACATCTCAGCCGACGGGACCGAGCTCGATTGGGACGGTCGTCTCGAGGGCGACAATTTCGAGTTCATCGCCGAACCTCAGGCCGACCTGCCCCCCCGAAGCCGGATTAGTGTTCTCCTGGATTTCGGCATCACCGACGAGGACGGGAATCACCTCGAGGACGGCAACGGCCCGGGGGAAGGCGCCTACGATTTCTCCTTCACCACCGGCGGGGAGGGGGACATAGACGACGAGCCGCCCGAGGTCACCGACGTCCGGGCCACTCCCAACCCCACCTTCGGCGCCGACGTGGTGAGCCTGACCTGCAAGGCCGACGACGCGGATTACGGCGGCTCGTACATCGCCGGCGGCGAGTACTTCGTGGACGACGCGGGGCGGGACGGGGAGGGCCTGCCCCTGTCGGCGGTGGACGGTAATTTCGACGACAGTTACGAGGAGCTCCTGGCGCTGGTCGACGCGAGCGGCTGGGCCGAAGGCTCGACCCACGTCCTCTACGTCCACGCCCGGGACGCGGCGGGCAACTGGTCCCCCCTGCTGTCCGTCGTGGTGGAGACCACCGGCGACTTCTTCGACCCGTCGCGGGCGTACGTCTGGCCCAATCCCGCCGGCGACGCGGCCCACTTCGCCTTCACCGTGGGCGGCGACGCTCGGGTCGAGCTGGTGGTTTACGACCTGGCCGGCCGCGAGGTGCACCGCGAGCGGGGCGAGTTCGCCGTGGGCACACCGGGGTCCTTCGTTTGGAACCTGGGCGGCGTCGCCAGCGACGTTTACATTTTCCGTCTCGTTGCCGAAGAAATCGGCGGTATGGGGCGCTCCGCCACCGTGATGAAGAAGCTGGCCGTCGTTCGATAAAACCTGACTCGAATGAAGCCCTAGAGCTCATTTTTCGCACTCCCATCAGGAGAACGCGATGCCGAAGCGCTTTGCGTCAGCGATTCTGCTCCTCTCCCTGACCGCGGCGGCCCTCGCCGGGAACGCCGGGGCGACCTTCCTCCTGCTGCCCGAAGACATCCGGGCGGTAGGTATGGGCGGCACGGGTATCGGAGAGACCGGGAGTCTCGGCGGACTCTTCTACAACCCGGCCGGCCTGGGCTTCCGCACCCAGGCCGTGGTGAGCGCCGCCTTCACGAGCTGGCTCGCCGACACGAGCCTCGGCTACCTGGCCGGCTGCCTGCCCGTCGAGAAGACGGGGGTCCTCTCGCTGGGCGCGACCTACATGAGCGTGGGCGACTTCGAACGCCGGACCGGCGACACCCCCGAGCCCGAGGGCACATTCGACGCCATGGGCCTGGCCGTCGAGGCGGGATACGCCCTCGAGCTCTTCGACGGCTTCTCGGCCGGGCTGACCGCCGGGTTGGTCCACCAGCGCCTGGACACCTACTCCGCCACCGGGGTGAGCTTCGACCTGGGCGTCCAGTACCGCTTCCCCTTCAACTGGCTCACCGTGGGCCTGGCGGGGAGGAACCTGGGCCCGCCGCTGACATTCATCAGTGAGGAAACCCCGCTGCCGTCGAACGTGGCCGGCGGCGTTAATCTGAGCCTCCTGGAGGGCAACCTCAACTTCAATCTGGACGGCGAGTACCACACCGACGACGCCACGGACAACTTCTACGCCCACGCCGGCGGGGAGTACGTCCTGTTCGACACGGTGGCGCTCCGCCTCGGCTACACCTACGGTTACGGCTCCCAGGGCGGCGACGTCACCGGCCTCGCCGCCGGTATCGGCCTTCAGGTCGTCGGCATCACCTTCGATTTCGCCTACACCAACCAGGGCGAGTTGGGCGGCTCCTACCGCGCGGGGGTCGGCTACGACTTCGCCTATATCACCAGCCGCCGGGATACGCTGCAGGATTACCTGAACCAGATTGACGAGCTGGCGCGGGCCACCAGCCGCGCCTACTACACCGAGGGGCAGGAAGCGCTCGGGAACGGGCGTTACGCCGACGCCGTCAGCGCCTTCGACAAGGCCCTGATTTGGGACCCGTCCTACACCGAGGCGGCCATGGCGTACCACTCGGCCGTCGGGCTGGTCCGTGAGTTCGAGATTAACGACCGCATCGCGCAGGGCGAGCGCTACCTGGAGAATGAGGACTACGTTTTGGCCATGGCCGAGTTCTCCGCCGCCCTGGGAATCGACCCCTCAAATCCCGACACCCTCGCTCTTCTCACCTCGGCCTCGAACGGCCTGGCCCGGCAGTTGGCCGAGCGGGAGGCTCAAGTGGCCAAGCTGTCCCAGATGGCCGCCGATTGCTTCGCCGCCGAGGACTACCGCGGGGCCATCGCCGCCTGGAACGCTGTCCTGGTCCTGGACCCCAAGAACAGCCTGGCCCAGGGGTACCTGAGTGAGTCCGAGAACCGCCTGGCGATGCAGGTGGAACAGGAAAAGCGACTGGCACGGAATCTGGAGGAGCAGGGGCGCTACAACGAGGCCCTGGACCACTGGTTGAAGGCCCAAGAGCTGACCCCCGACGACGCGGAGCTGCCCGTGGCCGTCAGCCGGTGCCGCGACAACCTCACCCGTCAGATAACGGCCCTCGTCGAGGACGGCATCGCCCGGTACGAGAGGGGCGAGTACGCGGCCGCCAAGGACCTCTTCCACCAGGTGCAGCGCCTCGACCCCGGCAACCGGACGGCCGCGGAGTACCTGGCGAAAATCAAATCCGCCCTGACCACGACGGTGCGCGAGTCGGACCCCATCACCGCCAACGAGTTCTACCTGAAGGGAGTCCAGGCTTACACGCGCAAGGACTACGAGCTGGCGATATATTACTGGGAGCAGTGCCTCTACTACCAGCCCGACCATCCCAAGGCGGGCCTGAACATCGAGCGGGCGCGGCAGCTCCTGGCCGCCCTGCACGAGTAGGCCCGGACGGCGGACGGCGGACCGCGTGGTAGAGAGAGCGACACGGTCCCCCATCAATCGGAGGGACCGGCGCCCGGGAGAGTGAGTGATGCGGATTTCCATCAGCATCAAGCTGGCCCTGGCGATTCTGGTCCTGATGGTCGTCCTGACGGTAGCGCTCGCCTGGCGCCTCGAGGCCGAGGCCCGGCGGCAGGCCATCGGCCAAATCCGCCTCAGAGGCGAGGGCGTGGCCCGGATGCTGGCCGTCAACTCCGCGGACGAGCTGGGGCGTCTGGACGACCTGCGCCTGGCCCAGTTCGTCGTGGACGCCTCCACGCTGCCCGACGTGCTCTACGCCGCCGTGGTGGATTCCGACGGAGTCGTCGTCGCCCACTCCGAGTTCGAGGAAGGGGGCATCGGCAGGCCCTTCGTGCCATCCTGGGAGGGCTACGCGCCGGTGGATGAGGGGGTGGTGGACAATCCCTTCGTCTACAAAGGCCAGGCGGCGCGTGACGTCGCGGCGCCCATCGTCATCGGCGACGTGAAAAGCAGCCGCCGCATCGGAGAGGTCCACGTGGCCATCTCCGAAGCCCCGGCGGCCCGGGCGGCGGAGGAGCTGCGCCGCACGGTGTTCCTCATCGCCGGAGTGGCCCTGGGGGCGGCGTTCATCCTGGCCATCCTCTACGGAGTGGTCCTCACCCGGCCGCTGCGCCGCATCGCCACCGGCGTGGCCCGCATCGGCAAGGGGGACCTCAGCTACCACATCCAGGTCAAGCGCAAGGACGAAATCGGTGACCTGGGCCGGGCCGTCAACGACATGGCCGAGAGCCTGAAGCAGAGTAACTACATCCGCAACGCATTCCGCCTCTACGTCAGCCGTCAGGTGGCGGACCAAATCATCAGCAATCCGCAGCTCCACCTGAAGCAGACCCGGGGTCAGCGCCGAGAGGTCACCATCATGTTCGCCGACATCCGCGGTTTCACGCCCCTGGCCGAGAGGCTGCTTCCCGAAGAAGTGGTAGCCGTCCTCAACACGTACCTGAGCTTCCTGACCGAGTCGGTCTTCGCCTACGACGGCACTCTGGACAAATTCATGGGCGACAGCGTGATGGCCGTTTTCGGCGCTCCGCTGGACCAGAAACACCACGCCCTCCGCGCTATTTTGGCCGCCCTGGAAATGCAGCACGACATCACCAGGCTGAACCGGGAGCGTGCGGCCTCCGGGCTGCAGACCGTACGAATCGGCATCGGCGTGACCACCGGCCAGGTCATCGTCGGCAACATCGGCTCGGATGAGCGGCTGGACTATACCGCCATCGGCGACACGGTCAACCTGGCCAGCCGGCTCGAGGGGATGGCCTGCGAGGGCCAAATCATCGTCAACGAGGAAGTCCACCGTTTAGTGCGGGACTACGTCGTCGCCGAGAAGCTGGAGCCGATGACGGTCAAGGGCAGGTCCAACCCGGTCCAGTCCTGGAATATCACCGCGCTTCAACCCGAGATTAAACTGCCCGAGGACATCCCCAAACACGAAGGCGGGAGGGCGTCCCCGCTGTTTAGAAAATGACGGACGCCGGTTGAGGCGATGACACCCTGCGAGACCATCGAGACCGGCCCGTCGCGTCCGCGTCCCCGAATCGCCCTGGGCGGGGCGCTCGTCACGGCCGTGGCCGCGGCGGCCCTCCCCAAGGGCGAGCTCATCGGCGCCGCGCTCGTCGCCGGGCTCCTTCTTGTAGGTTGGTTTTTTTTGAAGCCCCGCCCCCGGGGGCTTCTGCGCTGGCTCCTGCGGGGGGTGGGCGTTCTGGCGCTCATCACCGCCGCCACACCCTTCTTCGGCCCGGGGACCCCGGTCGGGGACGTCTTCGGCCTGACGGTCTATCGCGAGGGGCTCCTTCTGTGGGCCTCCATCGTCTCGCGCGGAGCGGTGGCCGTCCTGGCTTTGGGGGCCGCCGTCTCCGCCCTGGGCGCGAACGGGGCGGTCATCGCCCTGGCGCGTTTCCCGCTGCCGCGCATCATCTCGGGTCTGTTCGCGGTGAGCTGGCTCCAGCTCCACCTCTTGGGGGAGGAGATGACCCGGCGGAAGCGGGCGGTGGAGCTGCGGGGTCCGGGCGCCGGGCGCGCCCTCCGGCGCAGGGCGCTGGGGGGGACCCTGGGCGCCGTGTTCAAGAAAAGTTTGGAGCGGGGCCACCGGCTCGGCCTGGCCATGAGTCTGCGCGGCGACGGCGAGCCGGCCTTCACCAAAGGCGCCCCGCTGCGGGCGCTGGACTGGATGTACCTCCTCGTCGCCATCCTGCCGTTGGGCGTCACCCTCTGGACATACATTGACTGACACGCGCACCGCCTCGACGCTGACCCTGGAACGCCTGACCTGCCGCTACCCCGAGGGGCCGACGGTGCTGGACGGGGTGGACCTCCGGCTGGCCGCCGGGGAGCGCGTGGCGCTTCTGGGCGGGAACGGCGCCGGGAAATCCACCCTCCTCCTATGCCTGCCCGCCGCGCTGACCTACTCCGGCCGCCTGGAGGTGGACGGGTTGGAGGCCCGGGGGAACGAAAAGGCCGTCCGGGAGAGGGTGGGGCTGGTGTTCCAGGACCCCGGCGACATGCTCTTCGCCCCCTCCTGCCGCGAGGAGGTGGCCTACGGGCCGCTGTGCCGCGGGTGGCCGGCGGAGGAAATCGAGGAGGAGGTCCACGGCTGGCTCCACTGGGCCCGCCTGGCGGACCGGGCGAACGTCCCGCCGTTCCGGCTGTCCTACGGGGAGAGGCGGCGGCTGTCGCTGGCGGCGGTGATGGTCTGCCGCCCGAGTCTGCTGGCCCTGGACGAGCCGGCGGCCATGCTCGACCCGGCCGCGGTCCGCGACCTGGTGGAGCTCCTTACCTCCCTGCCCCAGACCATGCTCGTCGCCACCCACGACCTGGGCTTCGCGGAGAAGGTGGCCGACCGCGCCGCGGTCCTCGCCAACGGTCAGGTCGTCTACGACGGGGACCTTCCCGGCCTGCGCGCCCACCCGGACCTGGCCCGGTGGCGCCTCGGGTGAGCCCTTTTCACCCCCGCCCCGATGGTCTATAATCGGACCCGAAAGACCTGCCGAACGGCCCGCCGAACGGGGGAAGCCATGGATACCAACGACCTGGCGCAGATTCAGCTTTTCGCCGACCTGGAGGAGGAGCAGCTCGAGCGAATCGTGGGGCTCCTGCACCGCCTCGAGGTGCAGCCGGAGAACGAAATCGTCGTCGAGGGCGAGACCGGCCAGCGGCTCTACATCATCACCGAGGGCACGGCCCAGGTGCGGCAGGTGCTGGACACCGACCGGGCCAAGGTGCTGGCCTCCCTGGGGAAGGGGAATTTCTTCGGCGAGCTGGCGCTGTTGGATTCCGGGCCCCGCTCGGCCAGCGTCGTCGCCGTGACGCCCTGCGAGCTTTTTTACCTGGACCGGGACGAGTTCATGGACCTTCTCAAAAAGTTCCCCGAGATGGCGATAAAGCTGGCGCAGACGCTGGCCGGTCGCCTGCGCCGCGCCAACCGCCAAATCAAGGACCTCTCGCTCTACACGCTGTGACCTTCCCCCTCCCCCCTCTGGGGGGAAGGTGGGGGAGGGGGGTTCCGAAAAAATGAGGGGCGGGCCGACCTGAAGGTCCGCCCCTACGTCATCGCAACACACGAACCACCGCCCCCGGTGGCGCCGGGGGCGCCGTTGTTATAGAATCACCCCGAAAGGCACACCCATGAGCGAAATCAAACAGGAATTGGACCGCATCCTCTTCGGCCTGGTGGACTGCATCACCGCCGAGGAGCTGGAAAAGCGGCTAATTAAAAGACGCGCCGAGGGCCGGCCCCTCAAGCTCAAGCTCGGCGCCGACCCCAGCGCCCCCGACATCCACCTCGGCCACTCGGTGCCGTTGAGAAAACTGCGCCAGATGCAACAGATGGGCCACCACGTGGACTTCGTCATCGGCGACTTCACCGGCATGATTGGCGACCCCACCGGCCGCAGCAAGACCCGCCCCGCCCTCACCCGCGAGGAGGTCACCGCCAACGCCCACAGCTACGAGGAGCAGGTGTTCAAAATCCTCCTCCCCGAGCACACCACCATCCGCTTCAACTCCGAGTGGAGCGACAAGCTCAACTTCAGCGACGTCATCCGGCTGGCGGCCAAGTACACCGTGGCCGGGATGCTGGAGCGCAACGACTACCGCCAGCGCTACAACGACGGCCAGCCCGTGGGCGTCCACGAGTTCCTCTACCCCCTGGCCCAGGCGTACGACTCGGTGGTGCTGGAGACGGACATCGAAATCGGCGGC
Organism: uncultured bacterium; assembly: GCA_964436465.1. Lineage (GTDB taxonomy): Bacteria > RBG-13-66-14 > RBG-13-66-14 > RBG-13-66-14 > RBG-13-66-14 > RBG-13-66-14. The sequence continues at coordinate 819 of CAYTCV010000015.1, read as the reverse complement.
ACCGACCAGCTCTTCAACTTCATCTGCACCCGGGACATCATGGGCCGCTCCGGGGTCGAGCCGGAAATCGTCATCACCGTGCCGCTGTTGGAGGGGACCGACGGCGTGGAGAAGATGAGTAAGTCCCTGGACAACTACATCGGCATCAGCGAGCCGCCCGAGGAGATGTACGGCAAGACGATGAGCATCCCGGACACCTCCATCGTCAAGTACTTCACCCTGGCCACCGACACCGAGCCGGCGGAGGTCCGTAAAATTGAGGAGGGCATGTCGTCGGGTGGAATGAATCCGCGGGACGCCAAGGCGCGGCTGGCGCGGGAAATCGTGGCGCTGTACCACGGCCCGGACGCGGCGAAGAAGGCCGAGGAGCACTTCGAGACCGTTTTCCGGCAGAAGGAGGTCCCCGACGAGGTCGAGGAGTTCTTCGTCACCCCCGGGAACAACTGGATATGCGCCGTCATCAAGAACGCGGGGATGGCCAAGAGCAACAGCGAGGCAAGGCGGCTCATCCAGCAGGGCGGGGTTAAAATCGACGGCGAGAGGTTGGCAAACGTTGAGCTAGAGCTGAATAAAACTGACTATGAAGGTATTATCCTCCAGGTTGGAAAAAGGAATTTCAGGCGCCTACGATTCCACTAAATGTACGTTTATAGAGCCGCCATTCGATTAAATGTAGGGCGGGGATTCCTTTCCCCGCCGCATCCTTGCAATGACGTAGGGCGGCCCCGTGGGATGCATCCCCTGCGGGCCGCCGCGTATTGCGATGACGTAGGGGCGGGGCTCTGTCCCCGCCCGCGGGCGACCGTGGACGGTCGCCCC
>CAYTCV010000014.1:31301-33819 GCA_964436465.1 uncultured bacterium | reverse complement strand
GCGGCACTGCCGCCCATGGTCGATGTGGGCGATGATGGAGAAGTTACGGATACTTTTAATCGGAGTGGTCATTCAACCTTAACAGTGGTGTGCGGCGGCGGTATTCACCACGGGAACCGCCGCGCCGTCGCGGTACGGGCTGTTATTATACCACGGGCCGTACCGGCGGGCCGCCGAGGGTGTACCCGTACCGCCCGGCGTAGTAAAATGCTCCCGTTGCTCCGAACCGGAAAAGGAGGAGACGATGCGCGCCGCCGCCATTGCCTTTACCCTACTGCTCCTGGCCGTCCCCGGCCTCGGGGAGGACGTCGACTACTACAACGCCGGGATGGCGGCGTACCAACGGGGTGACTACGCCGAGGCGGCGCGCCTGCTCACCATCGGGTACGTCTACAACCCCGATAGCCCCTACACCGCGTACAACGCCGCCTGCTCCTACGCGCTCGCCGGGGACGAGGAGATGGCTCTGGCTTTCCTGGACCGCGCCATCGAGCTGGGCGTGTACCTCTTCGTGGACGATTCCGATTTCGACTCCATCCGGGGCGGCGAGGGATTCCAGCGCCGGGTCGAGAAGGTCGGGGACTTCCTGGATGAGTTGAACAACCGGGATTGGGAACCCTTCATCTTCGTGCCCGAGGCGAAGCCGGAGAAGGGTTACCCGGTCCTGGTCGCCCTCCACGGCTACGGTGGCAGCCCCTCCGGTTTCACTCAGGCCGGGGTCGCCAGGCTCTTCACCGACCGGGGCTTCCTCTACGCCGTCCCCTACGGCGAGCGTGTGCAGGGTCCGGACAGCTTTGCCTGGTCGGGGGGGAAAGACACGGAAGAGACCATCCTGAAGCTTCTGGACGAGTTGGACACCGGGTACGGGATTGACCGCGACCGGGTCTACCTGATGGGGTTCAGCCAGGGCGGGGCAATCGTCCTGGCCCTGGGGCTCTCGCACCCCGAGGTGTTCGACGGCGTCATCTCCCTGGCCGGGAACTGGGCCACGGAATGGGAATCGAGAATACCGGCGGGCACCAAAATAGACCTGCGCGTTTATCTGTGGGTCGGTTCGGAGGATGCCCCGGAACGCCGGGCGGTGCTCGAACGGGCCGCCGGTTTTTTGCAAGACCTGGGGGTGGAGGTCCGACACGTGGAGACCGAGGGCGTCGGCCACGCCCTGCCCGAAGACCCCTTGCCGCTCTTCGCCGCCGGGCTGGATTTCGTCTCCGGCTCCGGTGAGTGAGGCGCCGCGAGACCGACACTTGGCCCGAGCGCCCGGTCCGTAGTACAATAGGCCCATTGATTGCAGAAGGAGAAGGGGGTACCGATGCGCGGTGTAATCCTGACGGCCTTCCTCGTCCTGGCGTTCACGCTGTCCTGCACCGAGCTGGAGCAGTTCCAGGGCTCCGTGGAGGCGAGGGAACTGAACGAGAGCGCCGAGTCCGCCTTCAAGGAGAAGGACTTCGAGGGGGCGCTGTCCGACTGGGAGGAGGCGTTCAAGCTCGACCCGACCTCCGACGAGACGGCCTTCGACATCTCGCGCTGCTACGCCCGGATGGGCAACGAGGAGCAGGCCCTCGACTGGCTCCGCAAGTCCATAAAACTCTCACTCACCCCGCGGCTCGACGACCCGGACCTGGGGTCGCTGGCCAAGAACGAGGATTTCCAGCAGCTCAAGCTCCTCGCCAGCTTCGCCTACGACAACGTGCCCTCGTCCAAGCTCGGCGGGATGGACGAAACTTCGACCGAGGCCTGGGATACTTATCTGGCCGGTGATTACGAAAAGTCGGCGGGCCTATGGGAGCAGATTTTCCGGCTGGACCAGTCCAACGAGAAGGCGGCCTTCAACGCCGCCTGCTGCCACGCCCTTCAGGGCAAAGAAGCGCCGGCCGTCGAATGGCTCCGCGTCGCCCTCAAGACGGTGCTCCTGCGCTTCCTGGAGGACCACGACATGGACAACATCCGCGGTTCCGCGGAGTTCAAGCGCATCTCCGACACGGCGCGGAAAATCTGGGAGTAGCGGCGGGCAGTTTCAAGGATAAAACGGGGCCGACCTGCGGGTCGGCCTTTTTCTAAAGCAGAGAGGGTGGTTAACGACTCAAATACGCCGCCAGGCCCCCGGCCGCCAGAATAGCCCGCACCGCCGGCGGGTAGGGCGGAAAACGGAACTCCGCCCCCGCCACGCGCACGATTCCGGTCTCCTCGTCCAGCTCCACCGCGTCCCCCTCGCGGTACGCCTCCACCGCCCCGGGGCACTCGATGACGACCAGGCCCTGGTTGATGGCGCTGCGGAAGAAGATGCGCGCGAAGCTCCCGGCAATGACCGCCCGCACGCCCACGTGGCGCAGGCCCCTGGCCGGGTGCTCCCGGGAGCTGCCGCAGCCGAAGTTTTCCCCGGCCAGGACGATATCCCCGGGCCGGACCTCCCTGGCGAACGCCGCGTCCAGGTCCTCGAAGAGGTGCGGGGCGATTTCCTCGGGCGTGGAGCAGGTGTAGGTGTACTTCCCGGGGAACATCTGGTCCGTGTTTACAT
>CAYTCV010000014.1:25333-31201 GCA_964436465.1 uncultured bacterium | reverse complement strand
AGGCAGACCTCGCCGGGCGCCAGCGCCCCCTCGTGGGCCCCCAGGCACGGCCCGCAGCCGGGGTTGAGAATCACCGCACCCGCGTCGTGGAGGACGGCCAGCGTTCCGTCGGCCAGCGCCGCCGCGTACACGCGCTCGCTGGCGGGGAGGATGAGGAGCCGCACGCCGCGGGCCACCTTTTTGCCTTTAAGAATCCGCGCCGCCTCGCGCAGGTCCGACAGGCGGCCGTTGGTGCAGGTGCCGATGAGCCCCTGATTGAAGGACCGGCCCGCGACCTCCGTCACCGGGCGGACGTTGTCCACCTGGTGCGGCAGCGCGACCACGGGCACGATTTCACCGAGGTCCACCGCGTGCCGCGAGTGGTACTGCGCCCCCTCGTCGGCCCACAGCGCGTCCTCCTCCTTCCAGGAGACGCCGTTCTCCGCCAGCCAGTCCCGCGCGACCGAGTCCACGGGGAAGGCGGCGTTCTTGGCCCCCATCTCCGCCGCCAGGTTGCACACGGTCAGCCGGTCGTCCACGGTCAGGCCCGCGAGCCCCGGCCCGTCGAACTCCACCGAGCGGTAGTTCGCCCCGGCGGCCCCGATGCGTCCGATGAGGGTCAGGATTAAATCCTTGGCGTAAACGCCCTCGGGGAGCGCGCCCCCGAGGTCGAAGCGGATGGTCGCCGGCACCTTGAACCACGTCTCGTCGGACACCCACAGCCCCGCCGTCTCCGTGCGGTCGATGCCGCACGCGAAGGCGCCCAGCGCTCCGTGGGTCGGGGTGTGCGAATCGCTGCCCACGATGAACCGCCCCGGTCTGGCGAAGCCCAGCTCGGGGAGCACCTGATGGCAGACGCCGCCCCGACCGATGTCGAAGAAAGCGGTTATGCCCTGCTCCGTGACGAAGCGCCGGACCTTGTCATGACCCGTCGCCTCCTTCTCCCCCGGCGCCGGTACGGTGTGGTCCAGGACGACGACTATGCGCTCCGGCCGGTGGACGCGGGCCCCCTCGCCGGCGATGGCCCGAAAGTTGGCGATGATGGCCGCCGTGTTGTCGTGGGACAGGACCACATCCGGCGCGGCGGTGACGATTTCACCGGAGAAAACCTCCCGCCCTGCACGGCGCGAGAAGAAGCCCTCCGCGAAGGTCAATCCGCCCAAGTCAGTTCCCCGTGGGGTCGCCGTCGAAGGCGCCGTAATCGAAGGGCGGCTTGCCCTTCTGGTTCCCGGGGAGCCGGATTTCCCCGAATTTCTCCTCGTAACCGTTCACCGCCTGCTCGAGCCGCAGACGGAGAGCCTTGGCGGCGATGGGCGGGATGATGACCCGGCTGTGGACCTGCACCTTACCCATCCCCGGCAGCGCCCGCGCGAAGTCGATGACGAACTCGCCCGGCGTGACGGAGATGTGGACGGCGTTGGCGTATTTCCCTACGGCCACCTCCGCCGGAAGGTCGACCTGGACCTTCTTCGGTTTTTCCGGTCCTTCCTGCATCTTCGGGCCTCCCTTTCACTCGGTTTGCCTGCGGCATAGCTCGCTCCGCTCGGTTCGGCGCCAGCGTAGCAAAACCCCGAGCGCAAGGCAAGCCGCGAAAAAGGGGCCGCGGAGACCCCCTTCCCGGAAAAACCGCCGAAGGCGCTATTCTACACCCGCAGACCCGTCCCGCCCGGAGTCCGTAGCTCGGCGATTCGCTGGACCAGTTTCCGCGGCGGCGCCATAACAAACAGGCACCGCTCTCCGCCCATCGCCCGGCAGGAGAGCTCCTCCGCCTTCAGGTCCAGCCCGAAGGCCACGGAGCACCACCCCGCCGAGTAGCCGGCGCTCATGAAGCAGACGGGGTGTTTGGTTTTTTCGTCGTGGGCCAGGTAGCTCTCGGCCTCGAAGGAGTAATGGTGGTAGTAGACCAGGATGTAGTCCTGGTCGGGGGTGGGCTTGGAGAGGGGCAGAATCTCCACCCGGGCCATGCCGGTGAAGGAGAAGTACACGGGTCCGGCGACCAGGCGGTCGATGGGGTCCTTGGCGCCGGTGTTCTCGCAGAAGCGGATGCAGTCCTGCCGCCCCATCTGGTAGGCCATCTCGTAGAGGATGAACTGGGCCGCTCCGCCGAATTTGTCCCGAAAACTTTTTTGAAGGTAGTAGCTGAAATCGGCGGTGAAAACCAGCGAATACCGGTCGGCGCCCTTGAGCGTTATGGTGCTCCGTTCCGGGTCGAGCTTCAGCGTGGCGAAGTACTCCTCCATCATCCGCTCGGCCTTCTCGAACACCGGCGCGTACTCCTTGGGCGCGATGACGTACTTCAGCTCGGCCATGCTCGGGTGTCCTTTCCGCGGATGGAGCGGTTCAGTCAAAGGGTCGGCCCGGTGGGACTCAAATGGTCATCTTCGCGGGTCCGTCACGGTCGGCCTCGACCCTTAAGCATAATAAAAAGTACCAAATCTTACAGTAAATGGCAACCCCAATATTTCGATACGGAAAAGGGGCGGGTCGGCCCGCCCCGTACCAGATTTTTTACGACTGTCTAAAGCCGCGCGGCGATGGCCTCGGCCACCTCCAGGCTGCCGGCCGCCTTATCCCGGCCCACGACGTCGTAGGTCTTGGGCGCCGCCGGGTCGGCGTAGAGCTTGAGCACCGCGTTCCAGATGCGCTCCGCCGCACGCTCCTCGCCCAGCCACTGCAGCATCAGCCGCCCGGCCAGAATCGTCGCCGTGGGGTTGACCACATACTGCCCCGCGTACTTGGGCGCCGAGCCGTGGTTCGGCTCGAAGACCCCGTAGGAGTCGCCGACGTTCGCGCTGGCCCCGAAGCCCAGGCCGCCCACCAGCTGGCACCCCTCGTCGGAGATGATGTCCCCGAACATGTTCGTGGTGACGAGCACCTCGTAGAACTGCGGATTCTTCACGAACCACATCGCCGTGGCGTCCACGTTCTCCTCGCTCGTCTTTATCTCGGGATATTCCGCGGCCACCTCGCGGAAGACCTCCAGGAACAGCCCGTCCGTCGCGCGGATGACGTTGGCCTTGTGGACGGCGGTGACCAGCTTGCGGCCGAACTTTTTCGCGTGCTCGAAGGCGGCGCGGACTATACGTTCGCACCCCCGGCGACTGAACACCCGGCAGGAAATCGCCACGTCGTCCAGCTCCGCGAAGCGCTCCAGGTTCGGCAGTATTCCCACCAGTTCTTTGGGCATGGGCCGAGCCTCCACCGCCGAATAAAGTCCCTCCGTGTTCTCCCGGAAAATCACCATGTCGATGTCGTCGCGGTAGTTCAGCGGCACGCCGGGAATCGCTTTAACGGGGCGCATGTTGGCGTAGAGGTCCAGGCGCTGGCGGATTTGGAGGATGGCGCTCTTGAAGCCCTTAACGCCGGGCTTGGAGGTGATGGCCCCGAAGTAGCAGGCGTCGGTGGATTCCAGCGCCTCCCAGGTTTCCGGCGGCACCGTGTTCCCCTTGGCCTCCCACATGCACCAGCCGGCGTCCGCGTCCACCCACTCGATGTCGGTGCCCAGGGCGTCGAAGACAATCATGGCGGCCCGCATCACGTCGTGGCCGGTGTCGTCGCCCGGTATGCGGCAGATTCTGTAGCCCATCGTCCTCCTTGAAGGCTCGGGGTCGCTCGGGAACGCGCGAATGGTAACACGGCTTTATGGGCCCCACAACCCCGAAAACCGAGCGCAGCGAGCTATGCCCCTGGCAAAAAGGGGCGGATTACCCGCCCCAGTTACGCCCTTTACCACGTTCTGAATCTGCCCGTTACTCCTTGTAGAACAACCATTTAATCACGCCCCAGGTCGTGCATTCAACTCCGGGCAGGCGATACGGAATAACATCCCACCACTCGGTGATGACCCACTCGTCGCCCACCTTCGTAAGCTTCATGTCGAGGTGACCAGTGGCCAGGTACATAGTAGGTACCGGGTCCGCAGCCTCATCATATACACGCACTTCGTACGGTATCCCATTTACTTGATAAGTGTCCGCACTCCCATCGGGCTCGTCAACCTCATCGAGCTCCAGCGCTACGTCCACGTTCTCCGCCCCGACGGTATCGAAGAGGTTGTTGAACGCAGTTATCTCCGCATCGTGGTCCCAGGAAGTGGGTATATCCCAATACCCGCCCACATCTTCAGGATCGAAGTAGAACGTGAAATCATCTGCCAGTAGGCTCTCGTAAGCGTCCGCGTTCCCCGAGTTCCACGCGTCCACGAACTCGTTCAGCGTATCCAGAATGGTGTCGTTAACGTCGTCGTCCGTGGCCGTAGTGCAGGAGAGGCAGACGCACAGCGCCGCCAGCACGAATAAACCGCGCCTAATCATCATCGCCCCCCATGAACTCGGCCTTCAACGCGCCCCACGAAATTTCGTAAACGCCGGGGAGATGCAGGATGGAATGGTCCGTCCAGTCGGTGACGACCCACGCGCCGCCGATTTTCTCCAGTTGCAGGTCGAGCCGGCCGTCGGCCTTGAGGACCGTATCGAAATCGGGCATACAGACGTACAAGAGGTACGCGATACCGTTCAGCTCGCAGGTGTCGGCTTCCGACTCGGGCTCGGAAACGTCCGAGAGGTCGAGCTGCGCGGAGACGTTCGCCGCCCCGACCCGGGAGAAGAGATTGGTGAATGCTTCTATCTCATCGTTATATTTCCAGAAGGGCGGTATATCACCCCACACGTCCGCGGGGTCGAAGTAGAAGGTGAATATATCCTCGTCCAGCAGCCCTTCGTAGGCGTTCGCATCCCCCGAGTTCCACACGTCGACGAAGAGGTTCAGCGTCCCGAGGACGGTCGTCTGGTCATATTGCTCCACGTCCCCGGCGTCCGTCCCGAACAGGCAGGACAGGCAGGCCGGCAGAAGCACCGCACCGATTAGGTTTATCCACTTTTTCATCGCCGTACTCCTTAGTACAGGGCCTTTATCTCGCCCCAGGTGGCCGGCAGACCAGAAAGCAAAGAAGGCGCAAAATCCCACCAGTCGGTGATAATCCACAGACCGTCAGTCTTTTTCAGTTGAATATTGAGATTCCCCAAAAACGGGTAGTTCGCATCGGTGTATTCGTCGTGAATCTTCCCATTATAGTGTATACCGTAAACTATATACGTCTCCTCACTCTTCTGGGGCTCCTCGATACCGTCGAGGTCCAGCTCCACGTCCACGTTCTCCGCCCCGATTGCATCGAAGAGGTTGCCGACTGCCTGAATCTCCGCATCGTAGTCCCAGGAAGGCGGCAAACCCCAATCAACATCCTGTGGGTCGAAGTAGAAGGTGAAGGTGTCCTCGTCCAGCAGGCCCTTGTATGTGTCGATGTCGCAGTCGTTCCACACGTCCACGAACAGCAGCAGCGTCCCGAGGACCGTGGTTTGGTCGTGCGGGACGCCGTCCTCGCCGTCCGTCCCGGTAGTGCAGGACAGGCCGACTAAAAGAAGCGTCGCTCCGATTAGGTATATCCACTTCATCGCCAGACTCCTTAAAACTCGGCCTTAATCGCGCCCCACGTCGTTTCACAAACACCGGCCAGAAGCGACCCCGCCTTGTCCCACCATTTTGTGATGACCCATCCGCCGTCCGTATACTCAAACTCCATGTCGAGCTGACCAGAGGCCAGGTACATAGTCGGGCACGGGTCCGCATTATCATCGTACAAGCTCACGTCGTAGGGTATATCCCTAACCGTGTACGTATCTACATCCCCTTCAGGCTCGGCGACGTCGTCGAGGTCCAATTCCACGTCCACGTTCTCCGCCCCTATATAATCGAAGAGGTTGGTAACCGCCATTATCTCTTCAGTATAGCCCCAGGACACCGGTATGTCGTCGCCAGTGTCCTCGGTGGCGAAGAAAAAGGTGAAGGTGTCCTCGTCCAGCAGGCCCTTGTATGTGTCGATGTCGCAGTCGT